>DASYYT010000136.1:0-10555 GCA_035949755.1 Candidatus Sulfotelmatobacter sp. | reverse complement strand
TTTTCGACTTGGCGACTGTGCTCGCTTGGGAGGTTGGGGAGTTCATCCCGTCGGGATATTCGTAGACGCCACGGCCGGATTTGCGGCCCAGGCGGCCCGCTTTTACGTACTGAACGAGCAGCGGGGCAGGCCGGTATTTTTCGCCCAGCGATCGGTGCAGGTATTCGAGGATATGGAGGCGAGTATCGAGGCCGACGAGATCGACCAGTTCGAACGGGCCCATGGGGTGGTTCAGGCCCAGCTTCAGAGCTTTATCGATGTCGGCGGCGGAGGCGATGCCTTCCTGCAACATATAGAAAGCTTCGTTGCCGATCATGGCATTGATACGGCTGGTAATGAAGCCGGGCGACTCCTTGATCACGACCACTTCTTTGCGCATCCTCTTGCCGACTTCGACGGCAGTGGCCAGCGCGTCTTCGTCGGTCTCGAGCGCGCGCACGATCTCCAGCAGTTTCATCTTGTGCACAGGATTGAAGAAGTGCATGCCGAGGCATTTTTTGGCCCGGTAGGTGACGCTGGCAATTTCGGTCACGCTGAGCGAGGAAGTATTCGAGGCGAGGATCGTGGCAGGGCGGCAAATCTTGTCAAGCAGGGTGAAGATCTCGATCTTCGATTCCATCTCCTCGGGAACGGCTTCAATGACGAGGTCGGCCTCGCGGGCGGCTTCTTCCACCGAGCCAGCGTATTCGAGACGGCGAAAGGCGGCGTCGGCATCCGGAGCCGTCACCTTTCCCAGTTCTACGGCTTTATCAAGATTGCTGCGGATTTCCGTTTCTGCCTTGCGCAGCGCGTTGGGCAGCAGGTCTTCGAGAATAGTGCGATATCCGCCGAGCGCAGCGGCATGGGCAATGCCGCGTCCCATGATGCCGGCTCCAATGACCGCAATGGTCTGGACCTGCACCGCTATTTTTCCACCTTTTCGAGATCGGCAATGGCGGAGTTGATGGAGGTAGCGGCGCCGCGCAACGATTCCGCCAGGCGCTTGCGCTCCTCAGGATTCATGCTGGGAATGTAAATACAGATGCGGCGCAGGGTATTGGTCATGTCCTCGACGTAATTCATTGCTCGAATAAGTTCACCAGTTGCGACTACCATGAGACTCCTCTTTCCTGGGCTTCAGGATTTCCGATGCCGGCGCGATGAATTCGGGTCGTTGCGAGCCGGACCATCTATTTTACACGCAGGTGGATTAAGTAAAGCCGCAGCCATTGGGAACGATGATGCAGTTTAAAGAACCAACAATCTGCATTTTTATTCACCGTGACGATCTCGAATTCTTAATTCCGAGTCTTTGTTCACAGACAGTTAGCCATGCGGGCATATAATCGCAATCAATTCTTTTTATGGGGCATGGGCGGGGCGACCCGAATCGAATAGCTTATGGCAGACAACGCTTTGAAACGTTACATCTTTGCGAGCGATTTTGACCAGACGCTCACCTTCAACGACTCCGGCTACGTGCTGGCGGAACTGGTCGGCATTTCTACCGAGGAGTTCGAGCGCAAGGCGAAGGGGATGGCAAAGATCAATCTGGTGCAGCAGGGAGCGGAGCTGGCCTATCTTCTGCTGCACGATCCGGAGTTTCGGGAGAAGGTACGCAAGGAGCATCTGCGCGAGGTCGGCAAACGCATCCGGCTGAAAGGCGATATCCAGCTGCTGTACCAACTGCTGGACTCAGGCATTGATGGGCATCATTTCGATTTCTACGTGCTGTCGGCAGCGCCGGTGGAAATCGTGCGATCGGCGCTGGAGGACATCGTGCCGCCGGAGCACATTTATGGCACCGAATTCCGCTACGGACCCTCGGGCGAACTGGACTCGATCGTGCGGGCGACCGCCGGCTACGGAAAGGTCGCGGTGCTCGACAAGTTGCTGGTTGAGCAGGTGACGGGACCGGATCATGTGATTTATACCGGGGACGGCAGCTCCGATATTCACGTGATGCTGCACATCAATGCGCGCGACGGCCTGACCATTGCGGTTTCCGAATCGCGCAACGTTTCCCAGGTTGCCAAGCGCACCGTGCTGAGCACCAGCGCGCTGGCGGTGCTGGCGCCGATTCTGGAGGAAGTACTGGGCTGGCCGCGCTACCGTATCCGCGGCTTCTTCGAAGCCAACGGCATGCTGATCCAGGAATGGGAGCGGGTGCGCACGGACTGGCTGACGGTGCGTGCCGCCGAACCCGCGCCGTCCGACAGCGAAACCGCCGTGCCGGCGAGTTCGTGACAGGTCAATCATGCTGCGCGACCAGAGCCTGATTCCGCTATCGCACCAGCATCAGCACGCGCTGGCGCTGTGCGTGCGGATCGAGCGGGCTTCGCCGATTGCGGAAGACGATTTGCCCGAGTGGCGCGCCGAGATTGAAGAGATTTTTCGATCGGAAATTGTGATTCATTTTGTGGCCGAAGAAGAGATAGTATTTCCGGCGGCGACGGAGTTCTCCAACCTGAATCCTCTGGTAAAGGAATTGCTCGCCGATCATGCGTGGCTGCGGCAGCGATTCGCCCGAGGTCCTCAACTTTCTTCCGTGGATGTCAGTGAGCTTGCGAAGCGGCTCTCGGGGCACATCCGCAAAGAAGAGCGCCAGCTTTTTGAAGGGATGCAGGAACGCTTGAGCCGGGAGCAGTTGACTGTTCTCGGGCAGAAGCTCGAACAAACACTGAGAAATTCGGCGGAGAGTTGCCTGCTGCCCAACGAGAAGACGCGACTGCGCGCAGCAAAATAATGGCAGAGTGTCCCGCGTTTAAGCGAAGAAGCTGCCGCACGCGGGCGCGGCACTTGCCTCAGGAAGGCGATCGCTTAGTTCGACCAGGTCAGCCAGCTTTTTCGCGGCCTCGCCTGGGAGCTGATTTTCCTCAAACCGCCAGCGCCAGTTGCCGCCGTCGAGGCTAGGAGTGTTCATGCGCGCCTCACTACCCAATCCGAGCACATCCTGTAAAGGAATCACGCTAAGGCTCGCGGGTGAGCATAGCGCTGCCCGAATAAACGACCAGTGGATCCCATCGTCGGAGCGTCCCAGGTAACATTCGGCATTGCGGCGCTCGTGCTCGGCGGCTCCCGAGGTCCACCAGCCCACTACCGTGTCGTTGTCGTGGGTGCCGGTGTAGATCACCTTTCCCTCGGCTCGATGCGGGAGATACATGTGAGCGCCGGCATCGCCAAAACCGAACTGCAGCACGGCCATGCCGGGAATGTTCAGGCGGTCGCGCAGCGCATACACCTCGGGAGTGATGTAACCCAGGTCTTCGGCGAAGAAGGGCAGTCCCCCCAATGCTTCACGGAGTTTCAGGAACAGGTCATCGCGGGGGCCATCAACCCAGCGGCCATTGACGGCGGTAGAGTCGCCCGCAGGAATCTCCCAGAACTGATCGAAGCCGCGGAAGTGATCGAGGCGGATGTAGTCGCAGTTTTGCGTGGCGCAGCGCAAACGCTGAATCCACCACTTGTAGCCGCGCTCTTTCATCACGTCCCAGCGGTAGAGCGGATTGCCCCAGCGCTGCCCGGTCTTGCTGAAAAAATCGGGAGGGACGCCGGCCACGACCTCGGGTTCGAGATTGCCATTGAGACGAAAGAGTTCCCGGTTGGTCCAGACGTCGGCACTGTCGTAGTTCACGAAGATGGCCACGTCGCCGACCACGCGGATGAAGCGCTCGGAGCAATAGCAGCGCAAGGCTCGCCATTGTTCCCAGAAAGCGAACTGCAAGGCGCTGCGGATACGGAAGTCTTCGGCCAGATCTTTGCGAACCTTCTCGAGCGCGGCGGGATTGCGTTGCGCGAGTTCGTGGGGCCACAGATTCCAGGGCTCGAGCTTGTGCCGGGCGCGAAGCGCGTCGAACAACACAAAGTCGTCGAGCCACCAGGCATTCTGCGCCTGGAACGATTCAAATTGCCGCAAAGCCTCGTTCGAGGCAGTGCTCAGGAAGTTCCGGCCGGCTTCAAACAGCAGCGGCATTTTCTGCGCGAAGACCTGTTCGTAATCGACCGGACCGGAAGCAGCAGAAAGCGAGTCAAGCTTGGCACGATCCATCCAGCCATGGTCGGCGAGGCGTTCCAGGCTGATGAGCAGTGGATTGCCGGCAAAGGCCGAAGTGGACGAATAGGGAGAATTGCCATAGCCAACGGGTCCAAGCGGCAGCACCTGCCAAATTCCCAGCCGGGCAGAAGCCAGGAAATCTACGAAGCGGTACGCTTCCGGGCCAAAGTCACCGATACCGCCGAGCGAGGGCAGCGACGTGGGATGCAACAGAATTCCTGCAGCACGGGGGAAAGACATGACAGCGCCACTACATCCCCGACTCGGTCTCAGTGCGGCTGAGCGCCTTCAATTCTTCTTCGTTCCGTTTGATCTTGCCCGCCTTGGTCATCTCGTCGAGCAGATTGGAGACAAAAAGGCCGAAACGCTCCTGCTGCTTGGTTTGCAGCAACTGGTCGCGAATTTGATCGCGCTTGGCGGCGTAGTCCGCCTCGGAAGGCGGTTGCTTTTCGATTAACTGCAGCACGGCGGCATCGGTTCCATTGTTGATGGGGCCGCTGATCTCGCCCGGCTTCATGGTAAAGGCCGCCGAGGCCTGACCGGACATCGAGCCGATATCGGGAACCTGCGCGTCGGGCAGAACCAAGTCGCTGGTTTTGAGGGTGGCGCCAAGTTCTTTGGCGGCGCGCTTCAAATCATGCTCAGCTTTCGCGCGGTCCGCGAGTTCTTGCACCTTCTGGTTAAGCAGGGCCTTGGAGCGCTCGTTCTTGAATTCTTCCTCGACCCGGCTGCGAATCTCATCGAATGTGGGCGTGGCCGCGGGCTTGACTCCAACCAACTGGTACACGACGACTCCCTGCGATGCCTGAGCTGCGTCGGGCGGAGACTTCTCCTGGGCGGCAAAGACTGCGTCCATGAACTGTGGCGACGGGCCCAGCCCAGGCAACATGTCTTTCCGCGAAAAGAAATCGGACGTGATGACAGGAACATTCTGCGCCGCTGCCGCCGCATCCAGGCCCTGCGTCTGAGCTTGCTTGAGCAGTTCTTCGGCCTTTTGCTGTACGATCTGCTGCGCCTTCTGACGCTTCACGATCGGCTCGATCTGCGACTTCACTTCGTCGAGCGACTTGGTGTGCGCCTCCTGCTTGTCGTCGAGCCGGATGATGTGGAAACCGTCGGTGCTCTTCACCACATCGCTGATCTGTCCCTTGGAAAGCGAATAGGCGGCTTTCTCGAATTCAGGCGTCATCTGGCCCTTGCCGATCCATCCCAGCGACCCGCCCACGTTGGCGCTGCCGGGGTCTTCGGAATATTTCTTGGCCAGGTCATCAAATTTCGCGCCATTCTTCAGTTGCTTCAGAATGTCGTCGGCGCGGCCCTGAGCTTCGGCCACTTTCTTCTGGTCAACCTGGCCCTTGTCGTCCGGCAGTGGCATCTTGATCCAGATATGGCTGACCTTGATCTGATCGGGTACGTGGAATTCATCCCGATGCTGCTGGTAGTAGGAGCGCAGATCGTCTTGCGTGACCTGAACGTTGGCTTCAATCTTATCGGTATCGATCACGGCGTACTTGATCTTGCGTTTTTCGGGAATCGAGTTGGCATAGCTCGCTTTGTGGCTCTCGTAATAAGCCTTCAGTTCTTCCTCGGCCGGGTGCAGGCCCTTCTTAATGTCGTCCTGCTTCAGGACTGCGTAGTCGAACTTGACCTTGGTGTTCTGTTTGACGAACTCCTTGTGAATCTCGTCGTCGGTAACGCCGGCAGTGCCCGCGATGAGCGCCTGCAACTTGGTCAGAAGAATCTCCTGGCCCACGTCCTGTTCAAATTTAGCGGTCGTCAAATTGGCACGCTGCAGCATATCTTCATATTCCTGCTGGCCGATAAAACTGCCGTTGGGGAAGAAAGTGGCGGCGTAGCGTCCGTGCTGCAACTCGTCTTTAACCTCGTCGGGAGTGACATGCAGGCCCATGCGAGCGGCTTCGGCGAGCAGAGCCTGCTTCTCGATCAGTTGCTCGGCAGCCCGTCGGGTGAAATAAGGAAGCAGCATGCCCATGTTGGGGCCGCCCTGGGGCATCTGTTGCTGCAGCATCTGGCGCGCGGTCTCGCGCACTTCATCGGCGGTAATATCCCCGCCATCAACCTGGGCCACTACGCCTTGCTTGGCGCCGCCAAAGTTGTAGCTCGAGTTTCCACTGCTCGGCACCAGGTACCACACCATGGACACCGTGATCAAAATCAGCAGGCCGCCGAGAAGATACTTCTTCACCGGGCCAGGGGTTTGCAGAAAACGAATCATGTTCTTATCACTCCAGGAGTAGGGGCGAATGCTCAATTATAAACGAAGGGCTGGCAGGGCGCCGGAGACCGGGATGAGCAGCTGGCCTCCGGTCGGTCCGGCGTGTCCTGCGTTCGGGTAGCTCCATCTCGGCACGGCGGCGCAAGAACCGTCCGAGAGCCCGGCGCGCCGCGCTACGATTTCACTGCATGGAAATTTCTCCGCTATTGAAACGAATTAATAGAAGTGTTATCCATTCTGCGGGGGCTTTTGTCTTCTTTGCCCCTGCAGCTAACAGGCACGCATCGCCGAGGAGCATCATGAACTCACGCAAGCTGGCAATTCCTTTGTTGGTTCTCGTTCCGCTCATCCTGGCTTCATTCCTGGCCGCCCAAACCAAGTCGCCGGCACACAAATCAGCAGCGGCTCCAGCCGGCCACTCGAACGAAGCGCGCCTTCCTTTGCACGAGGGCTGGTCGTTGCAAACGTCAGCCAAGGTCGACGCCAAAGGCGAAGTTATTTCGACTCCCGAATTCACTCCCAAGGGCTGGCATGCGGTCACGGTTCCGACGACCGTTGTGGCGGCACTGGTGAAGGACAAGACGCTGCCCGACCCGTATTTCGGGATGAATCTGCGGAGTTTTGCGGGGGTGAATTATCCGATTGGCAGCAACTTTTCCAATATCCCGATGGCGCCGGACAGCCCGTATGCCGTGTCGTGGTGGTACCGGAAATCGTTTGCGATCCCTGCTGGGTACAAGGGGAAGACAATTTGGTTGAATTTCGATGGAATCAACTATCGCGCGAACATTTGGCTGAATGGGAAGCAGGTGGCGAACTCGGATGAAGTCGCGGGAGCCTGGCGAACGTACGAGTTCAACGTAACCTCGTCGGCCAAGCCCGGAGCGCAGAACGTGCTTGCGGTACAGGTCTTCGCGCCGACAGATCACGATCTGGCCATCACGTTTGTGGATTGGAATCCTGCACCTCCGGATAAAGACATGGGGTTGTGGCGCGAGGTCTACCTCACCGCCAGCGGCCCGGTCGCGCTGCGCTATCCCACGGTGGTCTCAAAGCTGAATTCGCCCGCGAATGACAGCGCTCAACTCACGATAACCGCGCAAGTGAAAAACGGCACCAATCAGCCGGTGAAGGGCAAGCTCAAAGGACAGATCGAGGACATAAATTTTGAGCAAGACGTGGAACTGGCTCCCAACGAGATGAAGGACGTCACCTTCACGCCGGAGCAATTCAGCCAGCTGGTGTTCAGCAATCCGCGACTGTGGTGGCCGACGCAGATGGGCACTCCGAATCTGTACAAGCTCGCGATCGAGTTCACGGTAGACGGTGCGGTGAGCGACCACTCGAGTTCTGAGTTCGGCATCCGAGAAGTGACCTCGGACTTCAATTCGGTGGGCGGGAGAGAGTTCCACATCAACGGCAAAAACATTCTGATTCGGGGCGGGGGCTGGACCCCGGACATGTTGCTGCGGGAAAACTCCGAGCGGCTGCATGATGAATTCCGGTATGTGCGCGATATGGGCCTGAACACGATCCGGCTGGAAGGCAAGCTGGAAACCAAGGAATTTTTCGATCTCGCCGATAAGGACGGCATCCTGGTGATGGCGGGGTGGTGCTGCTGCGATTTTTGGGAGCGCTGGCCGCGCTGGAGGCCGGCGGATTTCGAGATCGCCAAGGAATCGTTGCGCGATCAGATCTATCGCCTGCGCAGCCATCCCAGCCTGGTCATGTGGCTGAATGGCAGCGACAATCCTCCGCCGCCGGATGTGGAGCAGATGTATCTTGGCGTGGAGAAAGATCTGTTCTGGCCGAACCCCGTGGTGTCGTCGGCAACCGGAAAGCAGACCAGCGTGACCGGTGACAGCGGAGTGAAGATGACCGGACCGTACGGGTATATCGCGCCTGAGTACTGGGAGGAAGACACTCCTCAGGGGCAACCGGGCCGCAAGCAGTGCAATCCGGGAGGCTGCGGCGGCGCTTACGGATTCAACACCGAAACCAGCATGGGAGAGGCGGTTCCGCCGGTGGAAAGCATTCGCGCCATGGTGGGCAAAGATCACATCTGGCCGATCGACGACGTGTGGAACTATCACGCCGGGGGCGGCGAATTCAAAACCATTGATGCCTTCACCCAGGCTCTGTCAAACCGCTATGGCAAGTCGGACAATGTGGAGGATTATGCCATCAAGTCGCAGATGCAGACTTACGAAGGCGTACGTGCCATGTACGAGGCCTACAGCCGCAACAAATACGAAGCGACGGGCGTGATCCAGTGGATGCTGAACAACGCCTGGCCTTCGATGATCTGGCATTTGTACGACTACTACCTGCGTCCGGGCGGCGGGTATTTCGGCGCCAAGCGGGCGATGGAAGCGCTGCATCCGATTTACGGGTACGACGATCACGCGATCTGGGTGGTCAGCAGCCAGTACACCGACGTTAAGGGACTGAAGCTGACAACGAAAATCTACAACCTCGATATGACTGAGAAGTTCACGCAGGAAAATCCCGTCGACGCCGCGGCCGACAGCACGGCGAAGATTTTCACGCTGCCGGATGTGTCCGGACTGAGCCCGACCTATTTCCTGGTGCTGCGGCTGGAAGATTCGACCGGCAAACTGGTCGGCTCGAATTTCTACTGGCTATCGACCAAGCCGGAAACGCTCGATTGGGCAAAGACCACGTGGTGGATGACGCCGACGGAGTCTTATGCCGACTACACTGCGATTTCGCAGCTGGAGAAAGTGAAACTGAAAGTTACCGAACATAGCGAGCGCAACGGTGAAGATGAGGTCACACACGTCACGCTGGAAAACCCGAGCAAGAGCCTGGCGTTCTTTGTCCGCTTGAAAGTTGATAAGGGAGTCAAGAGAGAAGAGATTCTTCCGGTCGTGTGGGAGGACAATTACATTTCCCTGCTCCCCGGCGAGAAGCGAACCCTCACTGCGACGTATCGCGCCAGCGAATTGGGCGCGGCCAAACCCACCGTGGAAGTGAGTGGGTGGAACGTGGAGTGAAGGAATTTTGTAATTTGGTAATTGGGTAATTTGGTAATTGAAAACCTCGGCTTCCGTCTGAGCCGAGGTTTTCATTTTCTCAATTACTCAATTTCCCAATTACTCAATTTCTCACTTACTCAATTTTCCAATTACTTAATTTATCAATTACTCCATTTTCATTGGTCGCTGAAGTCGATCATCACCGGGGCCGAACGGAACCAGTTCGTCTTATAACCGACGTAGAGAATTCCGATCGCGAACCAGATGCCGCCGACGGTTTTGGCGATGATGTTCAGGTTAACCCAGATCAACCCGCAGAAAAGGAAACCAATCAGCGGCAGGATTGTATCGGGCAGCAGCCGTCGCCGGTATCCCGCCTGGCGAGTGATGGAGAATTGCCAGAAGCAGGCCAGATTTACTCCCATGAACGCGAGGAATGCGCCGAAATTCAGCAGCTCGCCCGCGTGCTCGTAGGCGTTGCCGATGTGATACAGCAGAACAGCTCCCACAAACGAGAGCCCGCCGATCAGCAGAATGTTGTTGGTAGGAGTACTGGTCCCCGGCTTGAGCTTTCCAAAAAACTTTTTTGGCAGCACATTGTCGCGCCCCATGCCGAACAGCAAGCGTGCAGCTCCCAGCGTGCCGGTCAGTCCACTGCCAAACGCCGCGACGATCAAAATCGCGCCCATGGCATTGAATAAAAATCTGCCACCAACACGGCTGCAAATGTCCATGAATGCGGTCTCGAGATTCGGAAACGAGCGCCAGTCTGGCCATACCCTCGCTCCGAGATAGGCTTCAATGCCGCTGCAGACGCCGGCAAAGACGCAGGTCAACACCACCGCCAGAAGCACATTGCGCTTCGGGTTCTCCACATCTTCGGCCAGCGTCGTAACTCCATCGAACCCGATATATGTCAACGCGGCGAATGAAGTCGCGGTCAGAATCTTGTGCGGATTAAATGTCTTCGGATCGTACAGCGGCTGCAGGGAAAACAGCCCTGCCCATCCCTGGCCGCCGTACAGAAATTTCAGAGCCAGCACAATGAACGCAACCACCACAACCGACATGACCGCGAGCAGCACTTTGTTTGCGTTGGCTGAAGCCTTGACGCCAATCAGGTTCAGCACCGTCATGATGCCCGCGATCAGCAGAGCCCAAACCACAAACGGAACTTGATGGACATATCGTTCGTGCAACGCGGTCGAGATCCACACGGTGTTGATCAGCGGCTGCAGCAGGTAGTCGAGAATCATCGCCCAGCCGGCGAGAAATCCGAGGTGCGGG
>DASYYT010000135.1:0-61798 GCA_035949755.1 Candidatus Sulfotelmatobacter sp. | reverse complement strand
CAAGTGGTGCACACGTGGGTGGGACAGTTTCGCGAGTTGGGGGGACTGGACGCGATCCACTACGTACAGATTTTTGAGAATCGCGGCGCGATGATGGGGGCGAGCAATCCGCATCCGCACTGCCAGATTTGGGCGACGGCGTCGGTCCCGGATGCTCCGGCGAAGGAGTCAGCCCGCCAGATCGCTTATTGGAAGGCGCACAACCGCTGCCTGCTGTGCGATTACATGGGGTTGGAGCAACGGCAGCGGGCCCGGGTGGTGTGCGAGAACGAGGGATTCGTGGCGCTGGTGCCGTTCTGGGCGGTCTGGCCCTTTGAGTTGCTGGTATGCAGCCGGCGGCACATGGCAAGCATGAACGGTTTCAGCAAAGAAGAGGCGCGGGGGCTGAGTGAGATGCTGCACCGGGTGACGGCAACGTACGACAAGGTATTCGATACGCCGTTTCCTTATTCGATGGGATTTCATCAGGCGCCGACGGATGGGGGCGAGCATTCGGAGTGGCATTTTCACGCGCATTTTTATCCGCCACTGCTGAGGTCGGCGACAATCCGAAAATTTATGGTGGGATTTGAGATGCTGGGGACGCCGCAGCGGGACATTACGCCGGAGATCGCGGCGGAGAGACTGCGGGAGTTGGCCAATTCCTGAGCGGGCCTGTCGGAATCTTTCATTCGAGAGCGGTGTATTCTTATCGGTCGGTCAACCATCGGAGTCAGGTTGGGATATTTATGAAGATCGGAAAAATGCAGATCAATCTTATTCTCGGAGCAATGGTTTGTTTCTCCGTCGCCCAGGCGCTGGGGCAGGCCACTGCGATTCCCGCGGCGCAACAGATCAGTCCGGAACAGTTGATCAACCTGCTGCAAGGTCCGAATACTCGAAAACCGCTTCTGCTGCATGTCGGTTCGCACGTGCTTTATGCGCAGGCGCATATTCCGGGTTCGGAATACATTGGGCCGGGCTCGACCGAGGCTGGGCTGCAACAACTGCGCAAGCGCGTGGACTCGCTGCCGCGCACGAAATTTATTGTGCTGTATTGCGGATGCTGCCCGTGGGGCCATTGCCCGAACGTAAAGCCGGCCAATGATTCTCTGCGTGCGATGGGATTCACCAAGGTCAAGGTGCTGTACATCGCCGACAATTTCGGGACGAACTGGGTGGACAAGGGCTATCCCACGGCGAAGGGAGAGTAGGGACTGCGGCGAGAGACCAAATGGATCGTGCTGGCCGCGGTGGCCGCGATAGTGCTGGGTGCTGGTGTTTATTGGACGACGCGGGGAGAGCGCGGGGTGGCGGCGCCGAAGGCGCGCATTCTGGCTCCGGATTTCACGCTGCCGCAGCCGGGCGGGCCGCCGCTCACGCTGTCGGCGTATCAGGGGAAAGTGGTGCTGCTCGATTTCTGGGCGACGTGGTGCTATCCCTGCCGCGAGGAGATTCCGCACTTCGTGGAGTTTCAGCAAAAGTATGGAGAGCGCGGGCTGCAGGTGATGGGCGTTTCGATGGACGACAGTCCGGAGCCGGTGCCGGCTTTTTACCAGCAATATCACATGAACTATCCGGTGGTGATGGGGAATGCGAAGATCGGCGAAGCGTATGGCGGGCTGCTGGGATTGCCCATTACCTTTCTGCTCGACCGGGAAGGACGGATCACAGCCAAGCACATCGGCGCGACCGACGCGGCGGTGTTTGAGAGAGAGATTCAGCGGGCGCTGAACGCGGCTGGAAGCCGGAAGTAAGAGGTCAGAATGCAGTTCTGCGTTTCTCCTCCGTTTTGCAATCACAATACCGTGTGATTCCAGTCGCGGCTGGTTCGGCAGGCTCAAGCTAGCCTCAAGAGTCTGGATCGGCACGCCGGTATGCGAGAAACGATCAAGCGACTGTGGCCGGAAATCGATTGGATCCGGGATGCTCAATTGCGTGAACAGGTTACCGCGACCTGGATCAAAGCGCTGGAGCGCAGTTCGCTGAAACCCGAAGATCTGAACGAGATTCCATTCACTCTGCTGGTCCCGAACTGTCCCATCACATTCATGGAGCACAAGCGGTGTGTGGTGCATATTGCGCGGGCGAGCGCCCGGGCGATGCAGTCGTTCATGGGGCGAGCTCTGCCGATCGATCTGGATGACGTGATTGCGGGGGCAATCCTGGCGGATGTGGGCAAGTTGCTGGAGTACGAACTGGGGCCGGATGGGAAGAGCCGGCAGAGCGAGAGCGGAGAGGCGCTGCGGCATCCTTTTACCGGAGTAGCGCTGGCGCTGGAATGCGGGGTGCCGGATTCGGTCTGTCATATCATCGCGGCGCATGCGGCGGAGGGCGACCTGGTCAAGCGAAGCACTGAAGCGTTCATCGTGCATCACGCCGACTTCATGGCATTTCTGCCGTTCAAGAATCCCAAAAACATCAGAGTGGAAACGAAATAAAGGAGCAGCCTTGTCCTCTGCGATTGCGAACCTGCCTCAGAAAGAAACGGTGACGGCCCAGATGTCGCGCTGGGCCGCCAGTCTGCAATATCAACAGCTGTCTCGGGAAGCTATCTACCAGGCCAAACGATTCTTGCTCGATACGCTGGGTTGCGCGCTGGGCGGCTACCGGCAGCATGATGTGACGATAGCGCTGCAAGTTCTGGATGAAATTGCCGCACCCGGACGCGCGACGGTGATCGGCAGCGGCAAGCGGGTGGATCCGGTCTCGGCGTCGCTGGCGAATGCGCTGATGATCCGGTGCATGGATTACAACGACATTTACTGGAAACAGGACCCGTCGCATCCTTCCGACATTTTTCCGGCCGCCATTGCCGGGTGCGAGCGCTCCCGCAGCGGAGGCAAGGAACTGATAGTAGGGATCGTGCTCGGGCACGAGTTCGAGATGCGGCTGTGCGAGGCGGCGTTTCCCGGGATTCGAGAACGCGGATGGCACCATGCCACGCTGACCGCTTTTGTATCGCCCATCGTTGCCGGCCACGCTCTAAACCTCAGTTGGGAACAGATTCAGCACGCGATCGGGATTTCGGCCAGCCGGCATTGCACTCTGGGGGCAGTGACCGCTGGGAAGCTGACGATGATGAAAAATACCGTGGATCCGCTGGCCACGCAGAGCGGCGTCGTCGCGGCGCTGCTCGCGGAAAGAGGCTACACCGGGCCAGAGCACGTGCTCGACGGCAAAGAAGGACTGGCCCAGGTTTTCGGTCCGCAATGGAGGCTCAGCCTGCTGACCGAGGGACTGGGAGAATCGTGGCGGATCACGCAATGCGGAATGAAGGCGTTTCCCACTGAAGCGCTGACGCATACGCCGATCTCGGCGGTGCTGGACCTGGTGAAGAGCAACGACCTGCATCCGGACGACGTCGAGACGATCCAGATTCGATCTCTGGGGCGGGCGGCCGACATTCTTGCCGATCCCAGCAAATACGATCCGCGCAGCAAAGAGACCGCGGACCACTCGCTTCCTTATGTAATTGCCGCGGCGGTGGTGGATCGGCAGGTGACGCCGGCGCAGTTCGCGATGCAGAAAATTCTCGATCCAAAAATCCGGGAGCAGTTGGCCAAGGTGGAGGTGGTCGCTGACCCCGAGATTGAAAAGGTATTTCCAGCGCTACAGAGGGTGATTGTGCATATCAATACCAAAAATGGACGCAGCCTGAGCAAACAACTGGATTTTCCCAAGGGGGATCCGCGCAATCCATTAACCGATCAGGAAATTGAAGAGAAGTTTGTCGCACTGGCGGACGGTGTGCTTACACCGGGCGCCCAGAAACAAGTGAAAGAGGCAATTTGGAACCTGGAACGCGTCGGTTCGGTGAGCGAACTGATGGCGTTGATGGAGGCTGACGTCCGGCAGACGAGGTTGTCCCGGGAGAAGAGTAAGGCACGGGGGCGGGGAAAGAGCCAGAAGAACCGGAGACCGGTGCTCGCCTAAAGAATCGAGCGTTTGCCATCGCCGGAAGCCGAAGGAGTTCGCATGCCACAAACCATGGTCGAGAAAATCGCACAGACGTATATGGCGGAGGGTCCGTCGCGGGCGCTGCGCGCGGGAGATTTCGTTTCCCTGCGGCCGTTCCACGTGATGACGCACGACAATACATCGGCGGTGATGAGCAAGTTCCAAGCCATCGGCGCGAAGAAGGTCTTTGATCCGAAGCAACCAGTCTTCGCCCTCGACCACGACATCCAGAATCGCGAGGAAGCGAATTTGAGGAAGTATCGGGCGATCGAGGCGTTTGCGGCCGAGCATGGAATCGATTTTTATGCGGCGGGGTCGGGAATCGGGCACCAGATCATGGTCGAGCGGGGATACGTCGTGCCCAATTCGCTGGTGGTGGCGTCGGATTCGCATTCCAACATGTATGGCGCGCTGGGAGCCCTGGGAACGCCGATCGTGCGCACCGACGCGGCCGCCGTGTGGGCTACGGGAGAATTCTGGTGGCAGATACCGCGGACGATCGAAGTTGTGTTGGAAGGCACGTTGGCCGACGGGGTGAGCGGGAAAGACGTGATCATAACGCTTTGCGGCCTCTACAACCACGATGAAGCGCTGAATGCCGCGGTCGAATTTTCCGGCCCGGGCGTGGGCAGTCTTTCGATGGATGCCCGTTTTTCCATCTCCAACATGAGCACGGAGTGGGGACCGATTGCGGCCCGGTTCCCGGTAGACGAGGTGACGATCCGGTATCTGCGGGGCGTGCACCGGCGGTTGCGGGAGCAGGGAATCGAACGCTTCAGTGGGCAAGATATCGAGGGATGGGGCGGGAATCCACTGCGGCCTGATGCCGGTGCGAGCTATGCGGCGCGAATTGTACTCGATCTCAGCCAGGTCACGCCCCACGTCTCGGGACCGGACACGGTGCAGAGCATGCGATCGCTGGCGGAGATGGAAAAAAAGAAGGTCGCGATTCAGAAGGCGTATTTGATTTCGTGCGTGAACTCGCGGCTGGAGGATTTGGAGGCGGCGGCTTCGGTGCTGCGAGGAAGGAAGGTGGCTGCCGGCGTGAAGTTCTATGTGGGCGCCGCCAGCGCCTGGGTGCAGCGTGAAGCGGAAAGAAATTCGGCGTGGCGAACCCTGCTCGATGCCGGGGCGATCGCGCTGCCGCCGAGTTGCGGGCCATGCATCGGGCTGGGAACGGGGTTGCTGGAAAAAGGCGAGGTGGGAATCTCGTCGACCAACCGCAATTTCAAAGGCCGGATGGGATCGCGCGAGGCGCAGTGCTATCTGGCGAGCCCGGCGGTGGTGGCGGCATCGGCGGCGGCGGGCTACATTGCGGGGCCGGCTCATTTTGCGGATGGCGCCGTCAAGCGGGATTACCGGGAGTTCGCGATTCAGGATGCATCGGCAGAGCGGGTGGAAATCGTGCCGGGATTTCCGGAGCGCGTCGAAGGGCGCCTGGCTTTCATGCCACCGGATAACGTCAACACGGACGCGATCTACGGCAAGGATTACACCTATCGCGACGATATGACGGCTGAGATGATGGCGCGAGTAGTGATGGAGAACTACGATCCGCAATTCGCGATGCGAACACGGGCAGGCGATGTCATCGTCGGGGGATTCAACTTCGGGACCGGCTCCAGTCGGGAACAGGCAGTCACATGTCTGAAGGCTAAAGGCATTCCGCTGGTGATCGCGGCGAGCTTTTCGCAGACTTACCTGCGCAATGCCTATAACAACGGATTTTTGTGCATCGACGTCGCGGCGCTGGTGAAGCGGCTGCGCGAACAGTTCGCGAGCGAGATCGCGGCCAAGGAAATAACCATTATTCCGGGCGAGAAAGTAGTGGTTGATTTCAGGTCGAGCACGGTGGCCTGGCGCAGGGAGCATTTCAGTTTTCCGCCCCTCGGAAGCGTGCCACAGTCGCTGGTCGTGGCCGGCGGCGCAGAGAATGTGGTCGCGAAAAAGCTGGGACTCGATCGGAAACACGAGCATCCAGAGCCCGCGGTGGTTTCAGGAGACTAAGCAATCATGGCAAAACATACAGTCGTCACTATGCCGGGAGATGGAATCGGCAACCAGGTGCTTCCGCAAGCATTGCGCGTCCTCGACGCCGTCGGATTCGATGCCGAATACGTTCATGCCGACATCGGGTGGGAGTGCTGGTGCCGCGAAGGCAACGCGCTGCCGCAGCGCACCGCCGATCTGCTGGCAAAACACAAGCTGGGATTGTTCGGGGCGATCACGTCGAAGCCGAAAAAGCAGGCGGAAGGCGAGCTTCGTCCCGAACTGCAGGGCAAAGGCTATGCGTATTTCAGCCCGATTGTGACGTTGCGGCAGAAGTTCAATCTCGATAGCTGCATCCGCCCGTGCATTTCGTTTCCGGGGAATCCGCTGAATTTTATTCGCAAGCGGCCGGATGGGGGATTCGAAGAGCCTTTGGTGAATGTGGTGGTCTTCCGGCAGAACACCGAGGGACTGTATGCCGGGGTGGAGTGGACGAATCCTCCGGAGCAGGTGAGGGCTGCGCTGGCCACGCATTCCAAGTTCAAGCCATTCCGGGAGGTTGCTGGAGCCGACCTGGCAATTTCGGTGCGCATTATCACCCGGAACGCAGCCCGCAAAATCTGTAAGGCCGGTTTCGAATGGGCAAAGAAATACCGGTACAAATCCGTGACCATCTGCGAGAAGCCCAACGTGTTGCGCGAGACTTCGGGAATGATGGAGGAGGAAGCGAAGGCGGTCTCGAAAGAGTATCCGGGCATCGCGCTGCGGTCCACCAACATCGACGCGCAGACGATGTGGTTGACCAAGAATCCGGAAGAGTACGGGGTAGTGGTAGCGTCGAACCTGTTTGGAGATGTGATCTCGGATGCGTTCGCCGGGCTGATCGGGGGGCTTGGCTTTGCGGCTTCCGGCAACATCGGAGATGAAATCGCGATTTTCGAGCCGACCCATGGATCGGCGCCGAAATACGCAGAACTCAGCCCGGCCATCGTCAATCCAATCGCGATGTTTCTGGCGGCGGTGATGATGCTGGAGCATGTCGGGGAACTTGAAAAAGCGGAACGGATCCGGGAGTCCATTGCGGCGGTGGTGAAGGCAGGAAACGTCCGGACGTACGACATGATGCGAATCGCCGGGGGCACGAAGGCGATCAGCCAGGGTGCAGCCAGCACGGTGCAGATGACGGACGCGATCCTGGCAGAGCTGGAGAAGGCGCGAGAGCCCGTATTGGCCGGGCGGGAGCGACAGTTTGTATGAAGACGAGTGCTGTGATCGAAGGCAGGGAAGCGGGAGAAGCGGGACATTGCGGGCCGGAAATCCGCTCGGACCTGCAGGTGCGAGTCGAGCCCCGGGAGCGCGGAGGCATTGAGATAGAAGTCGAGTCTCGAGTCGAGCCGTATTACGGCGCATCCATTCGCAGGCAAGCCGAAGGGGTGCTGGAGGAGTTGGGCGTTGCGCACGCGCAGGTGCGAATTCGGGACGAGGGTGCGCTGCCGTTCGTGATTGCGGCGCGAATCGAAGCGGCGGTGCGGCGAGCCGGACTGGGGCAGGGCACGCGCGTGCTTCCCGAAAAGATCGCACTGCCGGAGCCTTCCGCGCGCGACCGCTTGCGGCGGTCGCGGCTTTACGTGCCGGGAAGCGAGCCCAAGTATTTCATCAATGCGGGCTTGCACGGGGCAGACGGAATCATTCTGGACCTGGAAGATTCAGTGCACGCCAGCGAGAAGGATGCCGCCCGCTTGCTGGTCCGCAACGCTCTGCGGGCCGTCGATTTCCTGCAGTGCGAGCGCATGGTGCGGATCAATCAGCTTCCCCTGGGATTGGAAGACCTGGACGAAGTTGTGCCGGAATCCCCCGACCTGATCCTGATTCCGAAAGTCGAAGAGGAAAAGCAGGTAATAGCGGTAGAGAGCCGGATCGCCGAGATCAAGGCCGATTACGGCATCACGCGGCCGATCTGGCTGATGCCGATTCTTGAATCCGCGCTTGGAATCGAGAATGCCTTTGCCGTCGCGAAAGCCAGCGAGCAGATCGCGGCGCTTACCATTGGACTCGAAGATTACACGGCGGACATGGGCGTGGTGAAGACGTTGTCGGGGACCGAGTCGCTGTATGCCCGGCAGCGGGTGGTGAATGCGGCGAAGGCGGCAGGCGTTCAAGCCATCGATTCGGTCTTCGGCGATGTCGGCGACATGGATGGCCTGCGGCAATGGGCGGAGAATTCGCGCGGGCTCGGCTTCGAGGGCATGGGATGCGTTCATCCCGTGCAAATTGGGGTGATCCACGAAGCGTTCGCCCCCAACACTGCGGAGATCGAGCGCGCACAGAGGATTGTGACCGCGTACAACGAAGCGCAGCAGAAGGGCTTGGGTGTAGTGAGCCTGGGATCGAAGATGATCGATCCGCCGGTGGTGCATCGGGCTCTGAAACTGATTTCCCGGGCCCAGGCCATGGGCTTGGTTCCATAGGCGGCCGGTGAAGGAATGATGATGCCAGTTGTTGAGAAAACCGAATTGATTGCCAACGCGGCGGGACGGGTGGTCCCGGAGTTTGTGAATGGACGGGCCCAGACGCCCTATATGGGCGTGGGAAAATATCGGCCGGTGGGCAACAAAGCTGCGCCTGCGATCCGAAGCGCATCGGACTATGCGAGCAATGGGGATAAGCGCGTCACGGACCTGGAAAGCGCGCTGCGCAAGTGCGGCCTGCGCGATGGCATGGTGGTGTCGTCGCACCACCACCTGCGCGACGGCGATGGTGTGGCTCTGATGGCTCTGGAGGCGGCATCGAGGATTGGAGTTAAAGACCTGACCTGGTTTCCGAGCGCATCATTTCCTTCGCAGAAGGGCGCGATCGAGTTGATGAAGTCTGGAGTGATCAACCACATCGAAGGCAGCATGAACGGGCCGCTCGGCGATTACTGCACGCAAGGCAAGATGCGCGGCATGGGCGTGCTGCGTTCGCATGGCGGGCGCTGGCAGGCGATTCAGGACGGCGAAGTCCACATTGATATTGCCGTGATCGCGGCGCCCGCTGCGGACGCGTTCGGCAACTGCGACGGCTCGCACGGAAAGTCGGCGTGCGGTTCTCTGGGATTCGCGCTGGCGGATTCGATCTATGCGGATCACGTGATTGTGGTCAGCGACAATCTGGTTCCGTTCCCTTGCGTGCCCTGGCAGATTCAAGGGAATAATGTGGACTATGTTGTAGAGATCGAGTCCATTGGCGATCCCGCGAAAATAGTCACAGGCACAACCCAGATTACGCGCTCGCCCGACCGTCTGCGGATTGCGGAATTGGTTGCGCGTTTCCTGCGCGATGCCGGGATCATGCGCAACGGCTTCTCGTTCCAGGCAGGCTCGGGCGGGATTGCGCTGGCGTTCGTCAGCTATTTGAAGGTAATGATGAAGCAGGCGGGGGTGAAGGCGCGCTTCGTGCGCGGCGGCTCGACAAAATATCTGGTGGAACTGCTGGAAGAGGGGCTCACCGACTACATTCTCGACGGGCAGACGTTCGATCTCGAGGGCGTACGCTCGATTGCGAGTAATCCGAGGCATGTCGCGACCTCGCCATTTACTTCCTACAACTACCATGGCAAGGGCAATTTCGCCTCGATGCTCGATGCCGTAGTGCTGGGAGCCACCGAAGTGGATACCAACTTCAATGCGAATGTGGTGACTCATTCTGATGGCCGGCTGCTGCACGGGATCGGGGGCTGGCAGAATTGCCTGGAGTCGCGCTGCACAATTCTGGCGGTGCCGTCGTTCCGCGACCGCATTCCGGTGATCGTGGATCAGGTGACGACGCTGTGCGGTCCGGGAGAATTGATCGATGTGGTCGTCACCGAACGCGGGATCGCCATCAATCCGAAACGCCAGGATCTGGTGGCGGCGCTAAAGGGATCGAAGCTGCCGCTTCGTTCGTTACAGGAAATCAAAGAGGAAGTGGAAAGAATCTGCGGAGGAAAACCGCAGCGACCGACGCACGGGGACCGCCCAGTAGCCGTCGTGAAGTGGGTCGATGGGACCGTGCTGGACACAGTGTGGCAGCTATCCGGAGCTTAAAAGGCTCGCGCGGGAAATTGCCTGAGCAACCTCGCACTGGGGAATTCCAGGAAAACATTAGGGCCACGGATTTACGCGGATCATCACGGATCAAACCCTCGCATATCTTCGTTTGATCCGTGAAACCCGCAACCGCGAGCTAAGTTACTTTACCTTTTCGGTAAACCCACACCAAGGCCTGCCAAGGAGGGGAGTTCTTGCATACCTTAGGGTGTGGTGTGCAGGAAGGCGGGATCAGGCGGGAAAATCCCAGCCGTCTTCCTTCATTTTGCGATTGGTCCAGTGCTGCAGTTGTTCAAACAGGGCAGGCTCGATGACGGCAAAGCGGATGCCCACGCGGCCTTCATCGCCGACCCACATGAGCCGAGCTTTGGCCCGGAAATGAATGTCGCTGTCGGGCAGCACGAAGCTCACGTCGAGCAGGCCTGCGAAACGGAGCGGCTCCTTCAATCCGTCGAGACCCATTCCGCCGGTGCTGAGATTTTTCCCCTGAACCGTAAGTTCTTCCCCTTGGGAATTTCTGATGGTGACTTGAGTCTCCACGCGGGCGCGGAAAAACTTCTGCTGATCGTTGCTGATGAAGCTGAGGGAGGCCGTTTTCTCTCCGGGGGCGAAGTTGATGTTGTATTCCTTGAGCTTGCGGCTGAGAGTGCGGCGGGAGATACCGAGTTGCTCGGCAGCCATGGTGCGCTGGCCGCCAGTGCGCTCCAGGGCTTTGATGATCATCTGCTCTTCCATGCTGTCGAGGTTGCTGACCGGCATGGAAGCGGTCTGGCGGAGTGCGGCGGGCCCTCCGGTTAAGTCTGCCGTGATTTGCGAAAAATCAATTTCGGAGAGAGGAGATTCCATCGCCAGCCTGGCCACCAGGTTGCGCAATTCGCGAATGTTGCCCGGCCAGGAATGAGAGAGCAGGGCGGAAATCGCCTGCTCGGAGAAATTTTTGTGCGGGGCCTTGAGGCGCAGGAAATGTTCAGCCAGGGCGACGATATCCTCGGGGCGCTCGCGCAACGAGGGGACGCGCAGCTGGAATTGACCCAGCCGGTGAAACAGATCCTGACGGAAACGTCCCTCACGCACGGCGGCTTCGAGATCCTGGTTGGTGGCGGCAACAATGCGCACATCTACCTTGATCTTGCGATGTCCGCCCAGACGGTAGAAGGGCTGGCCGTCGAGCACGCGCAGCAATTTGACTTGGGTCTGCAGCTGCAGTTCGCCGATTTCGTCGAGGAATAACGTGCCTTTATCCGCCAGTTCGAACAGCCCGGGCTTGGAGGCATCGGCCCCGCTGAAGGCGCCTTTCTCGTATCCAAACAGTTCGCTTTCCACCAGGTTTTCTGGGAGAGCGGCGCAGTTAATGTCCACCCAGGGGCGGTTGCGGCGATGGGAAGAACAATGAATGGTGCGCGCGATGAGTTCTTTTCCCGTGCCGGTCTCCCCGGTAATCAGCACGGACTCGCTGTGACTGGCGACGCGATCGACCAGCCTCATGAAATCGTGCATGACCGGACTAGCCAGGATGAATTGGGTGTCGTCAATTTTGCGCGAGATCGTGCCCGAGGGGGCTGGCGACACCGTCGCGGAGCTCAGTTTCTGTTCTTGTGCAGGCGCGATGACGGCGACTATCGCCATCGGCTTGGACTGGGAGTCGCGAAGTAATGTCGTCGAGAGCTGTACTGCGAAACTCTTTCCTTTTTTCGGCTGAGCCATCAATTGGCAGCAGTATTCTCCCTGCGAATTGGTGGCACTGAGAATGGTTTCGAGCAAATGGCCGGAAAAGCCGTTGGAAGACTTCTCCGGAGACGCGAAGAGGGCAGAGAAGTCAGTTCCGATCAATTCCTGGGGAGAAAAGCCCAACAATTGGCTGAACCCAGCGTTACAAGCGGAGAAGTTGCCTTTCAGGTTGGCATAGAAAACAGCCATCTGCGGAGAGGATCGATGTGCAGTGCCGCCAGCCGTCGAAGCGCGTGCGGCGGCTTCATTGGGATCCGGGCTGTAGTGGACGATGGACATCGTTTGGGGACGATGTTGACACAAACGAAAGGGATCGCCGAGAAGCGTATGGCGAAGGGGGTAACGAAAGTAACCTGCAAAATTCTTTCCGAAGATCGGGTCGTGATTTCGGTCCAACTCAGGAAATCGGTTAATGAGTACCACCGTCGCGAAAGTTACGAAAGTAAGCTTCAGAAGTTCCAATCCTTGCAATAGGATTCCGGCGAGACCCAACTGAAGGGTCATCTGCAGGAGTGGACCGCCCGAAAGGTCCGGGTGAGGGTGTGTTTGGGGACGACGGCGAAGCTGCGCGGTTGGGGCTGAACCGGTGCAGAAAAGGTTGTCGATGAGTCCAGAAGCGGATCGATTATCGCTGCAGACCAAGGCGTTCGTCGGCATCACCGTGTCGATGGGCGTGGTCGTGCTGGGGTTCTCCCTGGCGCACTGGCAGTCGCATGATCCGATGCGCTTTGCCTGCTATCTGTTGGTGGCAGTGCTGGCCTCGGGGCTGAAGGTGCAGCTGCCCGGCATCGACGGCACCATGTCGGTGAACTTTTTGTTCATCCTGCTGGGCGTGATGGAGTTGAGCCTGCCGGAGACGCTGGTTATCGGCTGCACGGCCACGCTGGTGCAGAGTATCTGGCAGGCGCGGAAGAAGTTGGATCCGGTAAAAATTCTCTTCAACGTGGCTGGCATGATGGCCAACGCCAGTGCACTCACTTATCTAACGTATCAATGGTTGTGCGGACGATTCGGGTCGAGCAAGCCGATGCTGCTGATGGTGGCGGCGCTGGTCTTCTTTTTTGCGAACACGCTGCCGATCTCCATTGTCATTGCACTGACAGAAGGCAAGTCGAGCCGCAAGGTCTGGTCGGAATGCTATTTCTGGTCGTTTCCTTATTACCTGGTGGGAGCGGCCGCGGTCGGGCTGGTTGGCATTGTGAACCGGTCCGCGGGATGGGAAACGTCGCTGCTGGTGCTGCCGCTGATTTATTGGGTGTACCGCTCGTACCGGCTCTATCTAGGCCGGCTCGAAGCGGAGAAAGAACGGGTTGAAATCGAGAAGCGGCATGTGGAACAGATCGCCTCGCTCAACATGCGGACCATCGAGGCGCTGGCGCTGGCGATCGAAGCCAAGGACCACACCACGCACACGCATCTGCAACGCGTCCGAACCTACGCGGTAGCGGTCGCGCACGAGTTGAATTTGAGCGAGGAACAGATTGAGGCCTTGCGCGCCGCAGCGCTGCTGCACGATATCGGCAAGCTCGCGGTTCCGGAGCAGATCATCAATAAGCCGGGGAAGCTGACGCGCGAAGAATTCGAAAAGATGAAAGTGCATCCCATTGTGGGCGCGGAGATTCTGGAGCGGGTTGCATTCCCTTATCCAGTAGCTCCCATAGTGCGCTGCCATCATGAACGGTGGGACGGAAGCGGATATCCCGAAGGGTTGGCGGGCGAAGACATTCCGATCGGCGCGCGCATCCTGGCTGCGGTGGACTGCCTGGATGCGCTCGCCTCTCACCGGCAGTACCGGCAGGCACTCCCTTTGCACGAGGCCATGGAGAAGGTAAAGGAAAAATCGGGCTCCTGGTTCGATCCGCAAGTGGTCGAAGTTCTCGAGCGGCGATACATCGAATTGGAGCGCAAGGCGCAGACCAATGAGGACAACAACGATTTGCGCCAGAGCCTGTCCAAGAGCGTGCGGGTGGCGCGCGGCCTGGCGCCGGCTACCGGATTTGAACGAACCGATCCAACGCACGGGCCGGGTGTCG
The DNA here is from genome assembly GCA_035949755.1 of Candidatus Sulfotelmatobacter sp. Lineage (GTDB taxonomy): Bacteria > Acidobacteriota > Terriglobia > Terriglobales > Acidobacteriaceae > Sulfotelmatobacter. Next base: position 48,042 of record DASYYT010000135.1, on the reverse strand, counting down.
ATAGCGCAGACTTCCTGAGTTCGATCGCATCGGCGCGGCAGGAGGCGCAGACCATGTTCGAACTCAGCCAGGATTTGGGCGTATCGCTGAGTTTGAGTGAAACCCTGTCGGTGCTGTCGATGCGCCTGCGGCGGATGATTCCCTACGACTCCATCGCCGTATTCGTGAACCGGAACGGCTGGCTGCTGCCGGAGTTGGTGAGCGGGGAAAACTTCCGCTCGCTCTCGGCTTTGAAGATCCAGGTTGGCGAGGGCCTGTGTGGATGGGTCGCGGAAAATTGCAAGCCCATCGTCAATGGAAACCCGCAGGTGGAAGCAGGATTCGTGGTCGAGCCGGGCAAGAGCATTCTCTTGCAATCGGCTCTGGTAGTGCCGCTGGAAGGGCTCAACGGCGTGGTCGGAGTGCTGGCGATGTATCAGGCAAACCGGGACGCGTTCACTCCCGATCATCTGCGGATACTGCTGGCGGTTGCATCCAAGGTGGCACTGTCGGTGGAGAACGCCCTGAAGTACCAGCAGGCGGAAAGTTCCGCCACGACCGACTATCTGACGGGCTTGCCCAACGCGCGGTCGCTGTTCGTGCATCTGGCGCAGGAAGTGGCACGTTGCCGCCGCATGAAGAGTTCTCTCGCCGTACTGGTATGCGATATCGACGGTTTCAAGCAGATCAATGATTCCTTCGGGCACCTGGAAGGGGACAAACTGCTGCGGGAGTTTACAACGAGGCTGAAAGATGTATGCCGCGGATATGACTACGTGGCGCGCATGGGCGGCGATGAATTTGTAATTACGGCTCCGGGCCTGACGCCCGAGGCCGCCAGTGAGAAGGCGGAGCGGCTCAATCGCGCGGCCATCGAGTCCGGGCGGCACGTTTGCGGGCGCGAGCTGATCACGTTGAGCGTCGGGATGGCTTTCTGCCCCGAAGATGGAACCGATGTGGAACGCCTGTTGGCAGAGGCCGACCGGCGCATGTACTTGATGAAGCAAATTCATCACGCCGAAGCGGCCGCGCGCGAGCTGCAAACCAAAACGCACGGGGCGAGCGCTCCATAGGAGATTGGCAAGCATGCTGGGGCAACGGATGGCGCGGCATGGACTCACCATTTTGGCTACGGCCCTGGTGGGCGGCCTGCTGGCAGCAACGCTGGTCCGGCTGGCGCCGGGGTTCGACACGGATGAGTCGGAGCTCGATCCGCACCTCAATTCCGCCAGCATCCAGGCGCTTCGTCACGCCAGACTCGAGCAAAACAACATCCTCCGCTTCTACGTGCATGCTTTGGAACACGCGGCAACCGGAGACTTGGGGACTTCGATATCACTCGGCCAGCCGGTGAGCGGGCTGCTCAAGGAACGGATGCCGCTGACCCTTCGTCTGATTGGCCTTGGGTTGCTGCTGAGTTGGGTTGCGACTCTGGGGTTGGCGCTGAGTTCCGCCTGGCTGCGGGTGTCGGCCTACGACGCGTTCTCCACCCTGGTGAGCGGGACTTTGCTCTGCATTCCGGCCGCGGTGCTGGCACTTCTATCGGTGTTGTGGAATGTACCCGGCGCTCTGGCCATCGCGTTCATTATCTTTCCGCGGGATTACCGCTATACGCGGAACCTGCTGGCCAAGGCTTATTCCCAGCCTCACATCATCACGGCTCGCGCCAAGGGATTGAGTGAGCTGCACATCCTTTTCTGGCACGTGATTCCGGTGGCCGCGCCGCAGATGCTGGCGGTAGCGGGCGTATCGGTGAGCCTGGCAATCGGCGCTGCCATTCCGGTCGAGGCTCTGTGCGGGTTGCCGGGGATCGGACAACTGGCGTGGCAGGCGGCATTGGCCCGCGATCTCCCCTTGCTGGTGAATATCACGCTGCTGGTTACGCTGGTAACCTTGCTGGCAAATTGCAGTGCCGATTTAATCGGACATGCGCTGCGAGGCGAAGAGGCATGAGTGTCTGGCGCAGGGTGGCATGTGCGGTTCTGCTTCTAGTCGCCGGCATGTCGCTGGCCGCGAATGTGTTGGCTCCCGGGGGATATGCCAGGCAATACCGCGAGGCCGCTGATGCGGCGCCTTCCCGGGCGCATTGGCTGGGAACCGACGAAATTGGACGCGATCGTTTTGCGCGCGTGTTGTACGGAACGCGAATTTCGCTGCTGTTGGCGCCGGCGGCGGCCCTGCTTTCGACCTTGATGGCAGCGCTGGTTGGGGGAGTGGCGGGATACCTGGGCGGAGCCTGGGCGCGGGGGGCGATGGCGGTGACGGACCTGTTTCTGTCGCTGCCCTGGTTGTTCTTGCTGATCACGGTTCGCGCATTGATGCCGTTGAATGTTTCGCCGCTGGTCTCAGTGTTGGTGACGTTTTTGATTTTGGGCTTGCTGGGGTGGACTGGGGCGGCGCGCGTGCTGTGCGCGAGCGCAGGATCGTTGCGGGACTCAGATTTTGTGCGGCAGGCGCGGGCAGCGGGCATACGGGGAGCGCGGTTGTTCTGGATCCACGTCACGCCGAATTTGAAGCCGGTGCTGCTGGCTCAGTTCTGGATTTCAATTCCTGTGTTCATCTTGAGCGAGGCGAATCTGGGAATTCTTGGATTAGGGGTGGCCGAGCCGATGCCCTCGTGGGGCAGCTTGTTGAAAGAGCTGGAAGGATTGGTTTCGGTGGGCGAGGAGCCGTGGAAGTTTGTGCCCCTGATTTTGCTCGTCATCGTAGTGACATCGTTTCAGATTTTGCTTTCGAGGCAGGAAGAAGAGGCGCCGGCATGAAAGAGCTCCGAAAGAAATTGGCGGAAACGAAATTCGCGAGCGCGAAGTTGGTGCTGGCGGCGCTGGTCTGCCTGGGAAGTTTAGTAAGGTCAGCGGCGGCGCAAGGCGAACTCCGGTTCTGCCTGCGTTCCGAACCCAAAACATTTGATCCGCTAAAGGTAGAAGACGACTCGTCGGCGGCCATCCGCTATCTGACCGGAGGAGTGCTGGTGCGGATCAACCGGCAGACGCAGGTTCTGGAGCCCGAGTTGGCGCAGTCGTGGAAGGTGTCAAAAGACGGCAGACAGATCACGTTCAAGCTGCGCAGCGGGATCTCGTTTTCCGACGGCACGCCATTTTCCGCGGAAGATGTCGCTTACACGGTGCAGCAGTTGATGGATCCTTCCCTTCATTCGCCCACGGGTGATACGTTCCGGTCGGGGCCCGGCAATGTGGAGACGAAAATCATCTCGCCCAGCGAGATTTTTATCAGCTTTCCCGCTCCCGTGGCCGGACTCGACCGGCAGTTTGACCAGGTAGCGATGCTCTCGGCGCATTCCGGCAAAAAAGAAATGGCGGTGCTGGGTCCGTTCATGGTCGCCGATTACAAGCCGGGCGCAACCGTTCTGCTGAAACGAAATCCGAATTACTGGAAGACCGATGGGCAGGGCCGCAAGCTGCCTTACCTCGATTCCATCAAGCTGGATATTCAGCCGAACCGGGATGTCGAAATGCTGCGCTTCAAACGCGGCGAAATCGATTTGATCAATTCGCTGGACAGCGAATATTACGACAAGCTGGCCGCGACGTCGCCGCAACTGGTGCACGATGCGGGCCCGTCGCTCGACAGCGAGCAGATGTGGTTTAACGAAGTGGCGAAGGCGCCGATCGCGGCTTACAAGAAAAACTGGTTTCGCTCCGCGAGTTTCCGGCGGGCAATTTCTGAAGCCATCAATCGCGACGATCTGGCGCGGGTCGTGTTCCGCGGGCACGCCCAGCCGGCCATTGGTCCGGTGTCTCCGGCAAACAAGTTCTGGTTCGACGCCCAGCTGAAGCCAACCGCATATACGCCGGATTTGGCGCTGAAGGCGCTGCAGGGCGAAGGTTTCCGCATGGAGAATGGCGAACTGAAGGACCGCGACGGCAATGCGGTGGTGTTCTCGATCATCACCAACTCCGGAAACAAATACCGCGAGCGCATGGCCACGATGATTCAGGACGATCTGCAGAAGATTGGAATCCACGTCAACGTGGTGACGCTTGATTTTCCCTCGCTCATCGAGCGCATGACGCAAAGTCTTGACTATGAAGCCATCCTGCTGGGGTTAACCAACGTGGGGCTCGATCCCAGCGAGCAAATGAATATCTGGCTGAGCTCGTCGGAGAATCATCAGTGGAACCCGCACGAAAAGACGCCGGAAACCGCATGGGAAGCCGAAATCGACCGCCTGATGCAGGCCCAGGCCTCCTCCGCGGATGCGAAGAAGCGCAAGGCGAGCTTTGATCGGGTGCAGGAGATCGCGGTGGAGCAGGCTCCCTTTATCTATCTGGTAAACCGCAATGCTTTGTCGGCAGTCTCGGAACATGTGCAGGGGGCAAGCCCGGTGATTCTTGTTCCGCAGACTTACTGGAACGTGGAACGGCTCTCGTTGAAGTAAAGACAAGACCTGCACCACAGAGCACACAGAGGGACACAGGGGGAAAAGCAGTTGGCTGCTGCGCAACCGGAATCCGAGTTTCTCTTATCGGCGCGCCTGTCGGTGCGTTATGGCGAGAAGCCTGCCGTGTTGCGGGATGTGGAATTGAAGCTACGGCGCGGCGAGGTTCTCGGGCTGGTCGGACAGAGCGGATCCGGAAAGAGCACGCTGGCGATGTCGGTTCTGGGATTGCTCGACCGCAAACGGGTGCATTGCGAAGGCGCCATCCAGTTCGAAGGCCGAGATCTTCTGAAACTTTCGGAGAGGGAACTGCGCGACATTCGGGGAAGAAAGATCGCTCTGGTGCTGCAGAGCCCGCTTTCGTCGCTGAATCCGGCGCTCAAGATTCGCACTCAGCTCAGGGAAACCTGGCGGGCGCACGCGTCGGGAGCGGCCAGCGACTGTGATCGCGCCATCCGCGAAGCGCTGGAGAACGTGAGCCTGCCATCGGGCGAAGAGTTCCTGCGAAAACTGCCGTCGCAAATGAGCGTTGGGCAGGCGCAGCGGGTGCTGATTGCCATGGCCATCCTGCACCGTCCGGCGTTGTTGATTGCCGATGAGGCGACCAGCGCGTTGGATGTGATTACCCAATCGGAAATTCTGGCTCTGTTTCGCGCATTGAATCGCGCTTTCGGCATGGCGATCTTTTATATCTCGCACGATCTGCCTTCGGTTGCCGGTATCTGCGATCGCATTGCCATACTCCACCAGGGACAAATCGTGGAATCCGGGAAGACAGAGCAAGTTCTGCTTCATCCGCAACACGAATACACGCAGCGGCTGATGGCAGCCATGCCCAAGATGCCGCGGCGATCCGAAGCTGCCAAAGCCGCCGCAGTCTAGATCCATCTCTGCGCGGCCGACCTCATTGGCATCGGGATGCGTCCGCATTTTGTGCCCGTTTCTCAGGCGTTTCGCCGCTTCTTCCCCGATCTCAACCATGATTCACCAGACATCGTGTGGGACAGAGTGTCCCGCGCCCACATCCGTGGGACAGAGTGGCTCACGCGCGTTCCTCGACAAGGTTTGATCTTGCACAGAATCAATAACTTAGGTGGCTTCGATTGGCTGCTGCCGTGCACCACAGTCAGTGAGTACGAGCTTCCGTCTTTTCCCATTTCAGAAAGCAGGGTGAGATTGTATGGAGCGAAAACAGAAACTACGGAAACCGGCGGGCCGCAACGAACGCCATAGCGCCGCTTGGGGCAAACGACTGGGCCTGATCCTGGTGTTGACCACCAGCATGGCATTCGGTCAGCCGGTCTTTCAGGGACACGCGTCTTCGCGCATCGCCTCTGAACTTTCGGGGCTGCTGGCGAAAGCGAAGCAGGGTACAGCCAAGGGGCAGACCGTCCGAGTCATTGTGCAGTACAAGCAGGTGCCGACTGCAGCGCACTATGCCACGATGAAGAACCGGGGCGGACTGCTGCATGCCAAGTTGCACATGATCAAGGGCGCTGCCTTCACCATTCCGGTCAGCGCGCTGCCTCTGTTAGAGGCTGATCCCGAGATCGCGTCGGTAACCATCGACCACCCCATGCAGGTGGCGGACGACCTGACCAATGAAGTCACGGGCGTCGAGTCGGCCTGGAACTCCGGATTTACGGGGGCGGGCATCGGCGTTGCGGTCATCGACAGCGGCATCAACGACAGCCATCCCGATCTGTGGGATTCGACCGAAACGACTTCGCGGGTGGTTTATCACCAGGACTTCACTGGCACGGCGACGACTGGCCCCAACGGGGCGCAGTACGACCTTTACGGCCATGGCACGCACGTTGCCGGCATCATCGGCGGCAACGGCTATCTTTCGGGCGGCCAGTACGAGGGCGTAGCTCCCGGGGTCACGCTGATTGACTTGCGCGCGCTGGACGCAAACGGCGCCGGAACCGACAGCACGGTGATCGCCGCCATTCAACAGGCGATCGCATTGCAGAATACGTACAACATCCGCATCATCAATCTTTCGCTGGGCCGCGGAATTCCAACAAGCTATACACAGGATCCGTTGTGCCAGGCGGTCGAAGCAGCCTGGAACAGCGGAATTGTGGTGGTGGTGGCCGCTGGCAACTATGGCCGGCTGAGCGTGAATGGAAGCAACGGCTTCGGCACGATCACGGCTCCCGGCAATGATCCTTACGTGATCACGGTCGGAGCGACTAAGAGCAACGGATCGTCCGCACTTTCAGCGGAAACGAAGGCCAGCTATAGCTCCAAGGGCCCCACGACCTACGATCACGTGGTGAAGCCCGACATTATGGCGCCGGGCAACGATGTAGTTTCGTTGTCGGCACCGGGCGCGACTCTGGAAGCTACCTATCCAAACGAGTTAGTGAACGGAACGGACGGCAAAGCGGATTACATGACGCTGAGCGGCACCAGCATGGCGACGCCGGCGGTTGCCGGCGCAGCAGCGCTGATGCTGCAAGAGCAGAACACGCTGACTCCCGATCAGGTGAAGGCGCGGCTGATGAAGACGGCCACTAAAATGAACGGGCTCGGGCTGGTCTCCACTTCAGCCTATGTGCCGCATTTGTTGCAGACATTCCTTGACTTCTACGATCTGTTCTCCGTGGGGTCAGGGCTGATGAACGTGCAGGCAGCCACCACCAATACGGATCTTGCTCCGGCGACGGTGGGAGCGGCTCTGTCACCGACCGCAGTCTACAACCCGCTGAACGGAACAATTTCTTTGGTGTATGGCAACTCGAGTGTCGCCAGCACGTCGGTGGTTTGGGGAACCTCGGTGGTCTGGGGAACTTCGGTAGTTTGGGGTAGTTCATTGGTAAGCGGCACCTCGGTGGTCTGGGGCAGCTCGCTGCCGTGGAACACGAGCACCTCAAGCGCGTTCAGCGTGGTTTGGGGTTCGAGTACGGGCACCGCCTCCGCCACCAGCGTGGTGTGGGGCTCGTCGGTAGGAAATGCTGACGCTGCCTTCGATGACGCCGGGGACGATGAACAGTAAGTGACCGTGTGAATATCTGGGGAGAAAGGAGACGAGTCTATGAACAACACACGGCAAATTAAGACATTCATCGGGGCAATGATGCTGGCCGCAGGCATAACCGCAGGGTATGCCGTATTCGCCAGCCACACGCTGCATCCGTACTTCGCGCTGGCCGTTCTGGCGCTGGCGGCTGCCACGTCGAGGATGAAAGTGAAGCTGCCGGGAGTCAACGGCAACATGTCAGTGAATCTGCCATTCCTGCTGACAGCGGTGGTAAATCTGAGCGCGGCTGAAGCGGTGGTGGTGGCGTGCGTTTCGACTGCGGTGCAATGCTGGCCGCGTAAGGACGCGAAATTCAATCCGCAGCAGATGGCCTTCAACCTCAGCATGATGGCTTTCGCCAGTTCGGTGGCCAGCCTGATGTTCCATGCGCAGTGGTTGAGCCATATGCAGCGGAATTCGAACACTCCGGGATTAGTAGTGGCGACGGCTGCCTTGTTCCTGGGACAGACGGCTCCCGTAGCCGGAATCGTCGCAGTGAGCGAGGGCAAGGCGGCGGGAATCGTCTGGTGGAGCTTGGCGCACCTGTCGTTCCCGTACTACGTGGTCAGCGTTGGAATCACCACCATGGTCGAGGCGATGAGCGCACACCTGGGTTGGGGCCTGGCGCTGGCAGTCTTCCCGGTAATGTACGGAATCCACCGCTCGTACCGGATGTACTTCAGTCGAATGGTCGAGGGTGCTAAACCGCAATTGCAAGTCAGGGCGGCTGGGGCAGGAGCATAGCCGCCGGGAAAAAGAAATAGCCAAGGTGGCATCGCGGCCCGGTCGCATGCCACCTTATCTTTATGCTTTATTGAGCATTGTTCGGCTGGGACGTGTGCTTCTGATCTGCGGGAGAGGCTGCCCCGCTCATTTGTTCACTGTACTGTTCCTGGGTGCCCACAAAAAAGTCCTCATATTTTCGTTTGCCTGCGAGGCCCGATGCTTCGCCATTCAGCTTGCCCCAGATGAGGCGGTTCGACCCTGAATCTGACAAGGGAATAGTGCCTGCTCCCGAGTAGAAGAAGTAGTCATCCTTGCTCCATCCGTACTGTTCCGGCGAAGACGTCTTCAACAGCCCGGTGCTGGGAATTTTGAGAACATTCTCTCCGGCTTCGATGGGCAATTTGGGAGCACCGGGAACTTCGAATTCAACCCGCACCCATCCGCGGTAACCTTCAGGAATCAGGAAGCGCATAGGCCGGCGGGTCGAGAACCGCGGGCCGATGATGATCCAGGCGGCAAAAGCCCCGGCCAAAATGAAAGTGGCAATTCCAGCAACCAGTCGCTGCTGCCGCGCGGTCGCGGAGGGGAACAGCCAGCGGGGCCTAACATCGGCAGAAGGCTCCCAAAAACTGACTACCGCGGAATACAGGGTGACGATAAGGAGAAGAGAAGCTGCGAGATAGGGCGCGATCATGGACGTTCAGCTTTGGACTCGGCTTGATGTTGGGCGCGGGCCAGTACGCCCTGATGGGGCTGCCGAATGGATTGGGAAACGGAATGCGGCTTCACGGAGCGGCCGCGAATCTGATTGACAATAGCCGGTCCGTAGAAGCACCAGATTGCAAGGGCGGCGATGAGAGCGATTCGTGCGGCAAGCTGTGGCCTGAACAGGCTGACGGATGCCGCAATCAAAAGCAGCACTGAGCCCAGCAAGGAAACTAATTCCAGTGGACTGAATGCTGCGCCGTACACCGCGAGAGACAGCAAAGTATAAACGTGAAAGCCGGTGGCTATCGCGGTTCCGAGATATAAAAAGAACGGGAGCATGTCCTTACGATACTAACTTCGCAATGATGGTGGCTAGATCTCGACCCCAAGACGCGCTCAGGGCTGCACGCCGATTTCGAAGTTCAAGGTGGAGAGAGCCAGCCGGTACTGATACTGGGAATTAACGTAGCCGATGGCGGCGTCGGTTTGTTGCAACTGCGCCTGGCTGAGTTCGACAATCGAACCTAAGCCAAGGTTGTATCGTCCCTGAGCCAGATTCAATCCCAGGTCGGCTTCCTTGGCGAGTTCGGCGGCGACGCCTACGCGCTGGAAGGCGGTGTTGGCTGCCAGCCAGGCCGTGCGCACGTCGCGCACCACGCGATCGCGCAGGTCTCGGGTATTCTCCGCGGCGGCTTTGGCCCGGTAATTTGCCTCCGACGCCTGCGAGGTAAACAGAAAGCCATTAAAAATGGGGACGCTCATGTTCACGCCAATGGCGCCGTACCAACTGGACGTAAAGTAATTAGGGAAACAACCACCAAAACAGTCGGGCCTTATGGGCGTTCCGCCGGCGATGCCGAGCGCACTGACCGTGGGAAAGAGGAGATCGCGCTGGGCGCGGCGGAATTTCTCCGCGGCTTGTTGATCGTAAGTGAAGGCCTGCAGATCGGGACGCTGCTGCAAAGCGGTATTGATGAGCACGTCCACATCGGGGGGCGGGGCTGGCACGATCGGTTCTTCGTCGGCCAGTTCGTAGGTGACCTGCTTGTCGAAGCCCAAAATCGCCGTGAGCGCAGCGAGGGATGAATCCACATTATTCTGGGCATCCAAGAGAAGCAGTTTGGCCTGCGACAGATTCACCTGGGCGAAAGCCAGGTCGAGGTCTGACTTGAGCTTGTTTTTGGCCAGTTCGTCGATTTGATGTTCCACAGACTGGCGGGTGTTCACGGTTTGTTGCGCGACCTTGAGCAAAGCCTGCGCCTGCAGCGCGTTGTAAAAAGCCTGATCGGTGGCAAGGACGATGTCTTCGGTGGTAGCCAGGGCGTTGGCGTTTTGCGCCTTCTCACGAAGCTTGGCCGAGGACACCAGGTTGACGGTGCGTCCAAAATCGGTGATCAGCTGGCTGACGGTGACTCCGGCCCCGGCATGTTCGAGCAGTCGGGGTGCATTCAGCGCGCCGGCGCCAATACGGCTGCCTTCATTGGCATCGACGGCGGTGATCAAACCGTTAACGTCGGGGAGTTCGACCGACCGGGTCTGGCGATAGACCTGATGTTCGGCCAGCGCAAGAAGTTTGCCCACGCTGATGCGAGGATTATTCTTGAGCGCCAACTGCTCGGCCTGTGCCCGGTTGAGAGGCATAACAGTGCCCGGCGCCGGCGGCGCTTGCGGAGTTGCGGGCGGGGTAGTCTGGGAGGCGGCCGGGCGCGGAAATGCGGCATTCATTACCAGTTGCGCATCCGGCTTCTTGAATCTGGTCGACTCGCCAGAAGCCTGAGGCTGCGGAGCTGACGGTAATTCGGCCAGTTGGATCCCGGCTTGAGCCAATGCTTGCTGAGGCAGGATCGGGGCCCAGCCACAGAATAAGAAACAGAGGATGAAAACGTTCACTCTCGTCATTCGCTTACCTCTTCAATTTTCACTCGGCGGTCGGAGAAGCGGTCGCGGCTTGCTGATTTTTCTTGCCATACACCAGCAGATAAGCGGCAGGCACGATAAAGATGGTGAGCACCACGGAAGAGGTCAGGCCTCCAATGATGGCTCGAGCCATGGGCGCATACTGTTCGGCTCCGGTTCCCATCTTCAGCGCCATGGGAATCATTCCAATGATGGTGGCCAGCGACGTCATCAAGATTGGCCTTAGACGCACGCGGCAGGCGGTGATTACGGCATCCACCGGCGACAGTCCCTGTCCTTCCAGGTTGTGAGCAAAATCCACGATCAGAATGCTGTTCGAGTCCGCAATGCCCACCAGCATCAACACCCCCATCAGCGACATCACATTGAGAGTGCTATGCGTGAAGGGAAGAATCAGCAACACTCCCACAAATCCCATGGGAATTGCCAGCATGATGAGCAGCGGATCGATGAAAGACTTGAACTGCGCGGTCAAGATCAGGTAGAGAAGAACAAAGGAAAGAAGAAAGCCCAAGCCAAAGCTGGTGAAGGAAGCTTGCATGCCCTGGACCATGCCGCGCAGATTCACCCGTACGTTGGACGGCATCTTGGTATCTTTCACGATGCGCTCAATCTGGCTCTTGACGCTTCCCAAGTCCTCTCCAGCCGGGGTGACGTAAACATCCATGACCCGCTGGATTTGATAGTGATCGACCTCGGTCGGGGTCTGCACGAACTTTACATTGACCACGTTGTCGAGCACGGTCACCGGTTTCGGCGGCGCCGAAATCTCAGAACCCGCAGGACGTCTGAGATCGGACGTGGGTTGAGTGCACCGCCACGAAGGCTTGGCATTCGTCGGGGGAGAGAGAGAGTAAGCCGGATCCGGCTTGAGGGTGGTTGGACCGCAACTGATTTCCGGCTTCTGTGTTGCCTGGGCGCGGAGAGGAATCTGCTCGAGGTCGGTGAGATCGTGAATGGCAGCCCGGCCTTTCTCGAAATATTGCACGGTCAGGTAGTAATCATTGCCACTCTTGCGGTCAACCCAGTAGTTTGGGGCGATCATGTAATTCGAGTTCAGGGCGGTGATGACATTGTCGACCACGTCCTTCTGAGTCAGTCCCAGCTCCCCGGCATGTACCCGGTCCACATCCAAGCGCAGAGCGGGATAATTCAAATCCTGCGGAATGTAGACCTCTCCGACTCCGGGCAAGCTGCGGATCTGGGCAGCTAAATCCTCAGCCACGCCGTAAATCTGATGCAGGTAAGGGCTGCTGACCTGGACATCGATAGGCGCCGGCATGCCCATATTGAGGACGGCATCCACCATGGATCCGCTGGAGAAAAATGCGCGCACATCCGGATACTGGCTGGCGAGGGCCTTCTGCACCCGATCCATGTACCAGAAGCTGCTCTTTTTGTGCGCGTCCTCCAGCGCGACCTGAATTGTGGCCGTGTACGGTCCCGCGTTGGTGGTGTACAGGGAGGAGAAGTCAGGGACCACCCCCAAGTTCGATACCACCATCTTGAGATCTTTGGGGTCGATGTTCTGACGGATCAGATTCTCGACCTTGGCCACATACTGCTCGGTCACCTCGATGCGAGTGCCGGTGGGAACTTTCAGATTGATTGTGAACTGGCCGGCGTCGGTCTGAGGAAAGAAGGCCAGCCCCAGAAAGGGATAAATCGCGACGCTAGCCAAAAAGATGCCGCTGAGAATGGCCACGGTCAGAGCCGGCCGCTTCACGGCCCGCCGCACCCAGACCTCGTAGAAATCGAGAATGCGGTTGAACATGCGGTTGAAGCCAGTGGTAAAGCGATCCCACCAGGAGGTATCGGCCGGGATAGTAGGTTCGATCTCGTATTCGACCTGTTGCTGAGCATGCGCCGCGACGGCATGGGGCACGGCTTTCAAGAAGCGGGAACAGAACAACGGGATCACCGTCATCGCCACCACGAACGAGGCCAATAGCGAGAGACAAAAGGCCAAGGCCAGAGCAGAGAACAGGAACTTGCTCACGCCGTAGAGGAAGGTGACGGGGAAGAAGTCGACAACATCGACCAGAGTGGCAGCCAAAACAGCCAGGTTGACCTCGGACCCGCCGACCTCAGCGGCAACCATCGGCGCCGCGCCCATCTCAAGATGACGGTAGATGTTTTCCAGCGAGATCACGGAATTGTCGATGACGCGGGAGAAGGCCAGTGCCAGCCCGGCTAGAATCATCGTGTTCACGGTGCTACCCCACATGAACAGAACGACGAAGGTCGCCAACGCTGACAAGGGGATCGATAGCAAAACCGCGGTAGTGGCGCGAACGCTGCCCAGGAAAATCAGAATCATCAGACTGGTCAGGACCAGGCCGATAATGCCTTCGTGCAGCACCGTCTTCAGCGCCTCTTTCACATAGACCGATTGATCGAACACCACATTCGCCGACATCTGCTTGGGAATGTCGTAAAGATGACCCACCAGCTTTCGTACGCCATTCACGACGTCGATGGTGTTGGTGTCACCGCCCTGCTTCATGATGGGGATATAACAGGACCGCTGGCCATCGACGCGCACCACGTTGTATTGAATCTGGTTCGCATCTTCGGCCTTGCCCAGGTCGTCCACCGAAACCCAGGAAGTGCCGGCAGTCTTGACCGGCACTTCGCCCAACTGCTTCATGTTGTCGACCAGGCTGTTGGAGTAGACGTAGTAATCGTTCGATCCGATCTTGACATCTCCGGCGGGCAAAATGAGGTTGGAGTTATTGACCGCGCCCACCACATCCATGGGGCTCAACTGGCGGGACGCCAGCTTGTAGGGATCCACATAGACCATGATCTGGCGATATTTGCCGCCAAAGGGAGGTGGAATTTCGGCCCCCGGGACGACGGCGATTTGATTGCGAATCTGGAACTGGGCGTAGTCGTGCAGTTGAGTTTCATTCAGGCCGGCACCCTTGACCGTGACCAGGGCTACGGGCAGGCTGGAAGCGTCAAACTTGAGCACAACCGGGGGCAGCGTTCCCGGGGGGAGTCGCTTCAGGTCAGCCAAGGCAAGATTCGAAAGCTCGGTTACGTCGGCATCCGCATTAGTCCCGGGCTGGAAATAAACGCGAATGATGCTGACTCCCAGGAGCGAGCGGGATTCCATGTGATCGATGCCGCTGGCGAGGGTGAAAAATCTTTCCAGGGGATCGGTAATGTCGGTCTCAATGTCCTGGGGAGGCATGCCCGAGTAGAACGTCGCGACTACCACTTCGGGCAAATTGATGGCAGGGAACAGATCCACTGGCATGCGGACGACGCTGGAGACGCCGATGACCAGCAGCACCAGGCATACGACAATAATGAAAAACGGATTGCGAATCGAAAATCCCGGCATTGAAGCGCTTTCGTCCTCGTGAATCTCTGTTACTCGAGCATCCTGGCTTTACGCGGCAGTTTGCGCGGGGGTGTCCCGCTTGCGATACACCAGCAAGTAGGCGGCCGGCACAATGAACACGGTGAGCACCACCGAAACGGTGAGTCCACCGATAATCGCGCGCGCCAAAGGCGCATATTGCTCGCTGCCCGTGCCCAGTTTGAGCGCCATCGGTACCATTCCGATGATGGTGGCCAGCGAAGTCATCAAAATGGGGCGCAGTCGAACCCGGCACGAGGTGATCACCGCTTCTTCGATGCTCTTACCCTGCTCTTCGAGGCGGTGGGTGAATTCCACAATCAGAATGCTGTTGGAGGCGGAAATGCCGACCAGCATCAACACGCCCATCAGCGACATCACATTGAGAGTTGTTCCGGTCAGCGGCAGGATGATCAGCACGCCAATGAATCCCATTGGAATCGCCAGCATGATCAGGAAGGGATCTTTGAACGATTTGAATTGCGCCACCAGAATCAGGTACAGCAGGATTACCGATAGCGACAGCCCAATCGCGAAGCTGCGGAACGATGCATTCATCCCCTGCACCATACCGCGCATATTGACGCGGACATTCTCCGGCATCTTCGATTTCGAAATGAGGCGAGCCACCTCGTCTGACACTTTCCCCAGATCCTCCGAAGCCGGCGTTACGTACACGTCGGCGACGCGCTGAATCTGATAGTGATCGACCTCGGTAGGGGTCTGAACACCCTGAAGCTTGACGACGGTATCGAGCGTCGTAGGTTCTTTGAGGTTGGGGGCGTGGATCGGAATGTTGGTGAGGTCGGTAAAGTTGTGAATCGCCGGCCGGCCCTTCTCAAAGTACTGTACGGTCAGGTAGTAGTCGTTGCCGCTTTTGCGATCGACCCAGTAATTGGGCGCGATCATGTAGTTCGAGTTCAGGGCAGTGATGACGTTGTCTACCACATCTTTCTGCGTCAGCCCCAGCTCTGCCGCGTGCACCCGGTCGACATCGAGACGGAGGGCGGGATAGTTCAGATCCTGGGGAATGTAGACCTCCCCGACTCCCGGAAGGCTGCGGATCTGGCTGGCCAAGTCCTGCGCGACGCCGTAGATCTGGTGCAAGTCAGGGCTGCTCACCTGCACATCGATGGGCGCCGGCATGCCAGTGTTGAGAACTGCGTCAACCATCGATCCGCTGGAGAAAAATGCCCGCACATCGGGCAACTGTTGAGCCATGGCATTCTGCACATGATCCATGTACCAGAAGCTGCTCTTTTTGTGAGCGTTCTGCAGCGCCACCTGGATGGTTGCGGTATAAGGTCCTGCGTTGCTGGTGTAGAGGGAGGAGAAGTCGGGAACGACGCCGAGATTGGACACGATCATCTTCATGTCTTTGGGATCGACGGTGTGCTTGATCAGGTCTTCGACGCGGGCAACATATTGTTCGGTGACTTCGATGCGCGTGCCGGTAGGAACCTTCAGGTTAATGGTGAACTGTCCGGCATCGGTTTGGGGAAAGAATGCCAATCCCATGAAGGGGTAAATAGCCAGACTTGCCAGAAACGCGCCGCTCAGAACGGCGACGGTCAGCGCCGGACGTTGCACCGCCCGCCGCACCCAGACTTCGTAGAAGTCAAGTACGCGACTGAACATCCGGTTGAAGGCGATGTTGAAACGATCCCACCACGAGCGCCGATGCTCGTCCCCGATTTGCCCCTCCCCCGCCGAGTGCTCCATGCCATGCGGCACTGATTTCAGAAAACGCGAGCAGAACAAAGGAATCACGGTCATCGCGACCAGGTAGGAGGCGAACAGCGAGATCACGACCGCCAGGGCAAGAGCTGTAAACAGAAATTTGCTGACTCCATAGAGGAAGGTGACCGGGAAGAAAACAACCACCGTGGTCAGAGTTGCCGCCAGAACTGCGAGGCTGACCTCCGAACCGCCAATTTCAGCCGCATGTTCTGGTTCGGCTCCCATCTCCAGATGGCGGTAGATGTTTTCCAGCGAGATCACGGAGTTATCGATCACGCGCGAAAAGGCCAGGGCCAGACCGCCAAGAATCATAGTGTTGATGGTGCTGTCCATCATGTACAGCACGACAAAGGTCGCCAGGGCAGATAGCGGAATGGAAAGAAAAACCGCCGAGGTTGCGCGCACACTGCCGAGAAAAATGAGAATCATCAAACTGGTCAGCAGCAGGCCAATCAGGCCCTCATGCAGCAGGGTGTCGATGGCTTCCTTCACAAAGGCGGATTGATCGAACACGACGGTGGCCACGAGCTGTTTGGGAATGTCATAGAGATGGCCGATCATGTCGCGGATGCCGTCCACAACCTGAATCGTGTTAGTGTCGCCCCCCTGCTTCATGATGGGGAGGTAAACCGATCTCTGGCCGTCCACGCGCACCAGGTTGTATTGAATCTGGTTCGCGTCCTCGGCTTTTCCCAGGTCATTGATCGACACCCACGACGAACCCACGGTCTTGACCGGGACCTTTCCCAGTTCGTCCATGTTGTTGACCAGGCTGTTGGAGTAAACGTAATAATCCAACGGTCCCATCTTCACGTCGCCGGCGGGCAAGATGAGGTTCGAATCGTTGACGGCGCTGACCACATCCATGGGGCTCAACTGCCGAGAAGCCAACTTGTAAGGGTCGACGTAGACCATGATCTGGCGGTACTTGCCACCGAATGGAGGGGGAATTTCCGCTCCCTTCACCACCGCGATCTGATTACGAATGGTGAATTGCCCGATGTCATGAAGCTCAGTCTGGTTCAGCCCTTCGCCTTTCAAGGTGACGAGACAAACGGGAAGACTGGAGGCGTCGAACTTAAGCACGACCGGCGGGAGGGTGCCGGGGGGTAGACGCTTCAGGTCAGCCAGGGCAAGATTCGATAGTTCGGTGACATCGGCGTCGGCGCTGGTTCCGGGCTGGAAGTACACTTTGATGATGCTCACTCCCAACAGCGAGCGCGACTCCATGTGATCGATGCCGCTGGCCAGGGTGAAGAAGCGCTCCAAGGGATCGGTGATGTCGGTCTCAATATCCTGAGGCGGCATGCCCGAATAAAATGTGGCCACGACGACTTCGGGTAGGTTGATGGCGGGAAACAGGTCCACGGGCATGCGGAACACACTGGTCACGCCAATGACCATCAGCGCCAGGCAGATCACAACAATAAAATACGGATTCCGAATCGAGAAACGTGACATAGTCCGATCGCTCACTACAGCGTGAACGGAACGCTGTGATTGCTAGTCCTGATTGCTTTCGTGATATTGCATGATCTGCACTTGCTGGGGCACAACTTTTTCCCCCGGTTTCAAGCCGCTGCGGTCACTGACCACAACCTGCTCTCCCTCGCGCAATCCCGCTACAACTTCGGCATCTGTGGCGGTTTGCAGTCCAAGCGTCACCGCGCGATCTTCCAATTCATCATTGGGATTCACAACGAAGACCGTGGTCTTGTTGGCCTCGTGATTGATAGCCTGCAAAGGAATCGATGGAATATCGGACCGATGCTCAAGGGAGATGTCAGCATCGGCATAAAGGCCGGGCACGAGCACGCGGTCCGGATTGCGAACATCCACTTCCGTGTGCATAGTTCGCGTATCCTCGCGCACGTCTACAGAGAAGCGCGCGACTTTCCCGGGAAAATTACGATTGAGAGCCGGGACTCGGACGTCCACCGGGGCGCCGACTTTGATAAAAGGAACGTAAGACTCGGGGACGGGGATCACGAGGCGAAACAGATCGTCTTCAGAGAGCCTAACCAGCGGCATCGCTTGTGTGCTCGAACCGGTGCCCGCCTGCACCAGAGTTCCAAGATTCGCGTATCGTTCGGTGATCACGCCTGGAAATGGCGCGGTGATTCGGGAATAGTCGAATAGCGTCTGGTCGTGAGCAAGTTTTGCTTTGGCAGCCCCGACCTGGCTCTGGGCTGCTTCTAAGGCCGCTTGGCTGGCATCCACCTGCGATGAGGCTGCCAGGTCTTTGCCCTGAGCGTCGTCGACTTCCTGTTGCGCCACGATTCCGGGCTGGCTCTGGAAGACTCCGTTCAGCCGCGTGTACTGCAGGTGCAAGGCTTTGTATTGCGCCTGCGAGCGCTCCAGTTCGTGCCGCGCCCGCGTCATTTCATTGGTCGCGTTTTTGATTTCCGCCTGGTCTTCCTGCAATTGAGCTTCTAGCTCGGGTATCTCGAGGATGGCGATCAGTTGCCCCGCTTTCACGTGAGTTCCGTAATCGACCATCAACTTTTTCACGTAGCCGGATTCTTTCGCGTACACGTCGATTTCCTGGAAGGGCACCAACTCGGAAGAAAGAGTGATGCTTGTCCCCAGCGACTTCTTCACCACTTTGGTCACGCCCACCGTGATCGTGGGTCCGCTGGCCTGCACGCGTTTGTCACCACTGGAGCATGAAGAAAGAGTAATGGCAATGGCGAGTGCAAGGGCCGCGAGAACAAGCCCCATCGCCCTCGTAGAGGTGCGCCATCCCTTTATGTGCAATTCACTGCCATCTGGGGTCATCGCGTATCTGTAACCAGCTTTCTCTGGCGTTTCAGGCCAGCAATCTATTGCGAAGAATCCCGTGTCAAACCGGATTGCTTGAGGATTTCGCTCAATCTCGAAATGGAAAACGAATTCGACCGGCAGAATTCAATGACCTTCTTCTCCGAAAGGCGAAGGGCGTTTGCCACCTTCGGGACTGAAGTCGCCACTTCGTCCGGTATGTTGAGGACGCCGTGGCGGTCGCCGTGTAACAGCGCCCCGGATTTAACTTCCATTCCTCCCACGCTAACGGGCGCGCCGATGTCGAAAATATGGGCATAAGCATGCGACACAACAACGCTGCCGGCAAACAATTGAAGGCCCGCATCGTGCGCGGCGGGCAACTCGCGGACGGCGCCATTGGTTATATATCCCACGCAGCCGAGCGCCTTCAAAATGGCGGCATGCACGTCTCCGATAAAAGCTCCGCGGCCCGGCGGATTATCCATATCCTGAAGGACCAGAATCCGCGGCGCAGCAATCTTTAGCAGGCTGTTCCAAAAATCGCTGCGATCATGGTAGGTGCCGCCTTTCACGGGCGCCTCCCCGCTGCGAAGCCGGGCCGTCACCGCGTATCCGACCATGGGGCGGCAATCCTCGAACATGCAGCGAATCGTGCCGTCTGTGAAACCCGTATTTCTGAGGCGGACGTTAAAGGTTTCAACCGCGTTGGCGACCATACAACTGTCAATCTGACGCAGAGCGTCCAGTTCCTGTTCCGTTAAAGACAAGCCACCGTTCATGTGTTATTTCCTTCGGAATTAACAATATCTACCGCTGCAGCCTGGTTGCTCTTCCCTGCGAAACGGGAACGCGCCAAACGCCATCAACGCGTGGACTAAGTCTTAAAAAGTGCCACTCTCTGAGTCAACTGGGGCATCCACGCGAGTGGAAGGCAGGCCCCGACCAGCGATTTCAGTTCCGACAGATACTCTTAGCTACGAAGGAAACGATGAAATGGATTAGGCGGACGGAGGGGGACGGTTATACAGACTGCTTTCAGGAAAAAGCTTGAGAGTAGGAGGCCCACTGGGTGTCAGTACGTAGTAGACGGGGGACTCCAAGACCATCGAGTCGATTACAGGCGGCATCCAAGTGGCCGCATTCATGTCCAGACGTTGATGGCCCGGAGTCGGCCTGGAGTGCCTGTCCACCGTGTGGGTCGCCGAGATGCCAAGTTCTTCCGGGGCGCCGTACCGAGTGGCCACACTGATGGTAAGCGCGCCCACGGCGAGCAACACGACCAGCACACACCAATGTGCGCAGCGACCAGTTTCGTGATTCGTGGGACTCAGCATTTCTTGCTTATAAACTCTGCTACTTCTTACCATAGCGGTTTGAAAGCGGGGAAGCAAGCGGTCACACGTGACCTTCGTACCCGAGGCATCAAGGGAGTTGGATTCTCGCGGCGCCCCAACTGGTTGTATGTTGTGCCGATTTTTCTATTTCTCGCGTGCTGGTAGAGCTTTCTGGCGGCAGCACCGCTGGTTCGGGATCTGTTTCCATTTTCTTATTCAAACTATTGTTCAAAACGGAACTCTCTGGCGCGATTGGGGCGCTCACATGGCATAATCTTGGCCAACATCTCCCAATTCAGGTGTCAAGCGATGCGTTCATCCCTGATCGCCGTTCTCTGCTTTTATTTGTTGGTGACGGTTCAGCCTTGCGCTGCCAAGACTGGCGGTGAGAAGCCGCTGCAGATTTACTTCATCGACGTAGAGGGCGGCCAGGCGACGCTGGTCGTGAGTCCGTCGGGGCAATCTCTGCTGATCGACGCGGGCTGGCCCGGATACGAGGGCCGGGACGCTGATCGCATCCTCGCGGCCGCGCATCAGGCCGGGCTGACGCACATCGATTACGTGCTGATCACTCACTATCACCGCGACCACGTGGGTGGAGTGCCGCAGTTAGTCGATGGTATCAAGGTCGGAACCTTCGTCGATCACGGCCCGAACCAGGAAGATTCCGAAGTGACGCGGACCGATTATGCGGCCTATGAAAAGGCCAGCGCAGGCCATCCCAGGGTCACCGTCAAACCGGGATGGGGCCTTCCCATCAAGGGTATTCAAGTTCGCGTTCTGGCCGCTGCCGGAGAGCACATCACAGAGCCTTTGCCCGGCGCCGGAGAAGCCAACTCTTATTGCAAGGGCGAGCCGGCTGCGCCCGTGGACGACACCGAAAACGCGCGCTCGGTCGGAGTGCTGATCACTTACGGCCAGTTCCGCTTCCTCGATCTCGGAGATCTCACCAAGAAAAAGGAGTTGGAACTAGCCTGCCCCAACAATCTGATCGGCACAGTCGATCTGTTCCTGGTAACACATCACGGGGCCGATCTGTCGAACTCGAAAGCCTTGGATTGGGCGTTGCACCCTCGTGTTGCCGTGATTGACAACGGTCCCCGCAAGGGATCGAGCCCCGCCGCCTGGCAGATCGTGCACGATTCTCCCGGGCTAGAAGACTTGTACCAGCTGCACTATGCGGCCGAGTCCGACAAGGACCACAACGTCGATCCGGAACACATCGCGAATGTGAAAGAAAACTGCGAAGGCAAGTCCATCAAGGTCACCGCCGAAGCCGATGGGACATTTACGGTGATCAATGAACGAACCGGCGTTCAAAAAACATACTCCAAAAAATAAGCCGTTCCTGCCGGCACCTTGCATGCTCCGGGTGCTTTATGAATTTGGAATGCCGCATGATCGTGATCGTTATGGGAGTTGTGGGGAGCGGAAAGACCACGGTCGGCCGCCTTCTCGCCCAGCAGTCGGGCTGGGAATTCGCCGACGCAGACGACTTCCATCCGGCGTCCAATATTGAAAAAATTCGACGCGGCGTTCCTCTAAGCGACAAAGATCGCGAACCGTGGCTGGACAAGCTTGGTCAGGCCATCGCTGGCTGGATCGCCCAGGGTAGAAACCTGGTGCTCGCGTGCTCGGCCTTAAAGCGCAGATACCGCGAGAAGCTGAACGGAGGGCCGGAAGTCCGCTATGTCTACCTGAAGGGAACTGCCGCGCTGATTGCGGAGCGGCTGCGGGCCCGGCACGGGCATTTCGCCGACGAAAAGATTCTGCAGAGCCAACTCGCCGACCTCGAAGAGCCGGAATCGGCGGTGACGGTCGATATTGCTGAATCACCTGCCCGGATCGTCGATAAAATTCGGAAAGAGCTCGGCTTGGAGTAGAATCCTCGGACTGAACGGTTCGCGTTAGCTTCACACGGACTTGGCTTGGAAACCGCCTCCGACCGCCTCGAACCCGCCGTTATTTCCCGACTGATCTGGCGGTTGATGCCATTTCTGTTCCTGCTTTACATAGTCGCTTACCTGGATCGCATCAACGTCAGTTTCGGCGTGCTGCAGATGCGAACTCAGTTCCAGCTGAGCGATCGCGTCATCGGCCGCGCCGGAGGAATATTCTTCATCGGCTACTTCTTTTTCCAACTGCCCAGCAATTTGATCGTGGAAAGAGTCGGCGTACGGCGGTGGATTTCCGGATTGATGATCCTGTGGGGAGTGATCTCGTGTTCGATGATCTTCATCCGCGGCCCCGTCAGCTTCTACACCCTGCGTTTTTTGCTGGGCGCCGCCGAAGCCGGATTTTTTCCGGGCATGATTCTCTACATGAAGCGCTGGTTTCCCGCCAGAGCGCGGGGGCGGGCCGTGGCCTGGTTTATGACCGCGAATCCCATCGCTGGCATCATTGGCAGCCCGATCTCCGGCGGGTTGCTGAATCTGCATGGCGCGGGCCTGGCCGGCTGGCAATGGATGTTCCTGATGGAAGGCTTGCCGGCCATGGTTTTGGGAACCATCGTTTTTTCGATTTTGCCGGACACCCCGCCCGAGGCTGCCTGGCTGAAGGGCGAAGAGCGCGCCTGGCTATTAGAAAAACTGGATTCCGAGAAGAAGGCGGAATCGCCGGTGCTGCAAGGCAGCTTCTGGAGAGTTCTGGTGAGCCCCACGATCTGGATGCTGTCTCTGGTGTACTTCGGCGTCTCGACGACCATGTACGGAGTCACGCTCTGGCTGCCGACAGTGATTCGCGCCCTTTCGGGAATCAGCTATTTTTGGACAGGCATGGTGGCCATCCTTCCGTTCCTGGTGACTGTGATCGCGATGGTGTGGGTCGGCATGCTCTCCGATCGCAGCGGAGAGCGGCGCTGGCACACCGCCGTCCCGGCCTTCGCCGCCGGCGCTTCGTTACTGGTTGCCGGTTACGGCACTTCGACGGTCGTGGTAGTAGCTGGCATCGGCATGGGACTGGCCGGCGCCGAAGCCATGGTCGGCCCCTTCTGGGCGATGGCAACCTCGCGTATGGATGGCCTTTCGGCGGCTGCCGGAATCGCCGTGATCAACTCACTCGCCAACCTTGGCGGCTATTATGGTCCTGACATCATTGGGCTGTTTCGCACCGCGAGTGGAGGTTTCCGCGGCGGCCTGATCGCCATCGCCGCAACCGTAACGCTGAGCGGCCTCACCGCCCTCGTTGTGGGACGGAAGCCTCCACTTAAACGCGCGGTCGCATCCGCGTAGGAGCAAAGGGCACGAGGGATGGCAGGCGGCCGTTCGAGCAGAAATCGTCGTCAATGGCTTCGTTCCGCGACGGCCTTTGTTTACAATAGAGGTTTCGCCTCATCAGTACGCTGTAAGCCATAGATAGGACTCATAGTAGTTGGAACAGCCAAACCAAAACTGCGGCGCCGGACCGACCGTCTACTGGCGGGTGGAGGGCAGCCTTCTGGACTTAACGGTGGTGCGCCCGGTTGCGTTCTTTACCTGGAACGCGCAAACCTTTGCCGAGCGTTTCCGGCGGCGCGGGCTCATCTTCCTGATGGCCCTGCTGCGGCCCTTCCTGTATTCGACGAATCGAAAGTTTGCCACGCGCGCTGTGCACACCGTCCTCCGAGGCGTTTCCCGGGATCGCCTCGACCTGCTGGGGGAGGAATTTTTCACCTACAAACTGAAGCCGCGTCTCAAAGAGACTGGGGTGCGGCAGGTCAAAGAACTGGTCCAGAGTGGGGCCGACGTTGTGCTCGTGAGCCAGGCTCTGGAGCAAATCATGCGGCCTCTGGCGCAGCATCTGGGCGTAAAGCACATCGTGGCCAACCGCCTGGAATTTCGGGACGGCATTGCGACCGGTAGGCTGCTGGAGCCTGTGATCCGTCCCCGCGGCGCATTCGCTCTCTTCCGCGAAAACATGCCGGATGGCCGTCGGGCTCCGAAGACTCTGGCGCGCCATCTGGATCTTCCGGTTGAAGCACTCCGCGCCGCAGTGGTTCCCGCCGTTCGCCAGAGTTCGGCTCTGGTTCGCCCGATCGTCCATTTCGACGGTCGCCGGCAGGCTGCGGGTTTTTCCGTGCGCCGAGCTTTTTCCGGCAAGCAAGTCATGCTGATCGGCGTAACCGGATTCATCGGCAAGGTGTGGCTGGCCAATACGCTTCTGGATTTGCCCGAAGTAAAACGAATTTATCTGCTGATTCGCCGCCAGAAGTCGAATCCGGCAGATTGCCGTTTCCAGAAGATGGTGGAAGAGTCCCCAGTATTTGACCCGTTATTTGATCGCCACGGCAACCGGCTGGCCGATTTTCTGCACGATAAGGTGGAAGTCGTCGAAGGGGATGTCACTCAACGCGGCCTGGGCCTGAACTCTGAGATGTCTATTCACCTGCAGAAGAATCTGGATCTGATTATCAACAGTTCGGGCCTGACCGACTTCAATCCCGACCTGCGCGACGCGCTGGCCACAAATACCGATGCGGCGGTGAACATTCTGGACTTCGTGCGAGCGTCCGATCATGCCGGCCTTTTGCACCTCTCGACCTGCTACGTGGCCGGCGAGCAGGACGGCCGGGTTAGCGAAAAGATCATTCCGAACTACAACCCTCATGGCCTGGCTGACTTCGATGCGGAAAAAGAATGGCGCTCTCTGCAAGAATTGGTGCGCCAGGCCGAGATGAAGTCGGAGAGCGAAGAAGTCACTTCCAGCCTTCGCAAGCAGGCGCGATCCCGGGAGCACGCCGCAAAAGATCTGCAAGGCGCGGCGCTGGAGAATCAGATTCGCAAGAATCGCGTGCGCTGGCTCAAGACGTATTTAACCGAAGCGGGAACGCGGCGCGCCAAAGAACTTGGCTGGCCGAACACCTACACGTTGACCAAGAGTCTGGCGGAATCACTGATTGCAAAACAGGGAAAAGGCTTGCCGGTCGCGGTGGTCCGGCCCGCGATTGTGGAGACATCCGTCGCCAAGCCGTTTGTGGGATGGAACGAGGGTATTAACACGTCCGCCTCGCTCTCGTATTTATTGGGCACATACTTCCGCCAGTTGCCCTCGAATGAGAGCAAGCGGCTGGACATCATTCCCGTCGATTCCATTTGCAGCGGAATGACTCTGATCGCTGCCGCGGTCATGGAGCGGCGGCACGATCCGCTTTATCAGCTCGCCACTTCGGTCAGCAACCCGTGCGACATGGGCCGGTCCATCGAGCTGACTTCTCTGGCGCACCGCAAGCACTACCGCGCGCAGGAGGGATTGGAATCCTGGCTGCGCCTGCGTTTTGACGCCATCCCTGTATCCAAGCAGCGTTACAACCGGATGTCAGCGCCGGCGCAGAAGGCGATTGTGAAATCGATCCAGCGCATCATGTCCCCGCTTCCGCTGAAAAAAGCTCCCCTTGTGAAGGCGGAGAGGAATCTGGAGCGCGTCGAAAAACTGATCGAATTGTTCGAACCTTTCATTCTGCTGAACGAACACGATTTCATCGCGGAAAACATTGAGCGGCTCTCCTACGCGCTGGTCCCGGAAGAGCGGGAGCAGTTTGGTTACGACACCCGTTCGATCGACTGGTGGGAATATTGGATCAACATTCATATTCCGGCTTTGCGGCGCTGGACCTATCCGCTGATCGAAGGCCGGCCTCTGGAGGCGCGGCCTCCGCGGAGCGTTCAACTTAGGCCCGCGAACGGCGGCGCGGTAAAAACCGGAACTAACGGAGCAACGTGGCGATATTCCTGACGGGATCGACCGGATACATAGGCGCGCACGTCGCCGCCAATCTTCTTGAAGGTTACGGCGCTGCGCTGAACCTGCTGGTGCGCGCGCGCGATCCGCAGGAGGCGCAGCTGCGCCTGTGGCGCGCTCTGCAATTGCATCTGGAGTTCCCGCGATTCTACGAGCACCTGCAAACCAGGGTGCGCGTTTTCTGTGGAGACTTGACGGCTCCCGGTTTTGGCCTGAGTCGGGACGAATACGATCGGCTGGTGCACACGACCGATTCGGTGATCCATTGTGCCGCGTCGCTGAACCGCAAATCCGAAAAGAGCTGTCTCAATGTAAATTTGCGGGGCACGCTTGAAGTGCTAACCCTGGCGCGCCACGCGGAGCATTATCACGGGCTGCGCCGCTTCAGCGAGGTGAGCACGGTTGCGGTTGCCGGCAAACGCAGCAACGAAATCGTGACCGAGGACGGTTCTATCGAATGGGACCGATCCGACTACGATCCGTATGCCCGCACCAAAAAATTTTGCGAGCACATGACCCGCATGCTGCTTCCGGAGACTCCCAAAACCATCTTTCGTCCCAGTATTGTCCTGGGCGACAGCCGGCGCGCCGCGACCACGCAATTCGACATGGTGAAAGCTTTCGTATTTCTCGCGGGTCTCCCGGTGTTGCCGTTTCGCCCCAACGATCGGATCGACATCGTTAATGTCGACTTCGTTGCCGATGCGATTGCAGCGCTCCACCAGAAAGATCAACCGAAGTACGACACCTATCACTTGTCGTCGGGCACGTCGTCTCAAACCTTCCGCGAACTGACCACGGCGCTGGCCGCGGATCAGCAAAAGCGCAAACCTGTCTTCCTTCCGTTCACTGAGAAGCCATTTTCCGGCTCCGTAAAATTCCTCTCGAACCGCAAAGGACCGGTTGGCCACGGCGCTTCGCTCATGAAGGTCTTTCTACCGTATCTGGTATGGAACACGGTCTTCGACAACACCCGTGTGACCAGTGAACTTGGGCGCAAGCCGGTTCCGTTTTCCCAGTACAGCTATCCCTTGCTGAAGTTCAGCCGGGAGAATAATTTCGAGTATCCCTACCAGCCCTGGCCGGCGGCTCGCGGAGGGACTGCGGCATGATGGACATTTTTCTGGAAGCCTGGGTAAGCAGCAACATCGAGCGCGCAAAAGCGGGCTGGATGTTGGGGGGAGGGAAGCCCTGGCAGCCGGGCGAAAAACTCAAACTCTTGTTTGCCGGTTATAACGGAACGCGCAACATGGGTTCGGATGTGCGCGTGGAGGAGATGCTGCGCCAGATACGCCACATCCTGGGAGGCGAGCGCGTGGACTTCACCGCCATGACGTTCGACTTTGAACGCTCCCGCGGCTACTTCGCCGAGACGCACCAGGTACGCCTGCCCGACATCTTCCCCCCATTTCTGGCCAATGAAGTGCCGCGTCATCACGGGGTGGTGGCCTGCGAAGGCTCCATGTTCAAGAGCAAATTCGCCAATGCCCTGACCACGATGATGATTGGCTCGTTGGGCATCGCCGCCGCTCAGAACAAACTCTCGGTCGGTTACGGCGGAGAAGCCGGCCACATGGATCCTTTGCTGGCCAAGATGTGCGCGCGCTATTGCAGGAATTCTCTGATCATTACGCGCAATGAAGAATCCCGCACGCTGCTGAGCCAACTGGGCGTTCCCACCGAATTAGGCACAGACACAGCCTGGACGTTTGAGCCGCGTCCCGCCGAATACGGTCAGAGCATTCTGCGGCAAGTCGGCTGGGATGGACGCGCGCCCGTCCTCGTGGTGTGCCCCATCAATCCCTTCGAGTGGCCGGTGCGGGCGTCGGTGGCGAAGGCCGCGCTGCACAGCCTGACCGGCGCTTACAAGAAGACGCACTATCGCGGGCCTTACTTTCATAATTCCGGACCGGCGGCAGAACGTGCTTATGAGTTTTATCTGAGCGCCATCGCCAATGCCGTGGACGCATTCCGCAGGCAGCGCAACGTGTTCGTGATTCTGGTTGCGACCGAGCGTCTCGATGCGCGCCCGGCCGGTCGTATTTCGGAAAAGCTCGGCGGCATCCCGGTGCTGACCTCCGATCAGTACAACATGTATGAACTGGTCAGCATATTGCGCGCCTGCCACATGATGGCGTCGTCGCGCTACCACGGGATTGTGACTTCCATGCCCGGCCTGGTTCCGTCTGCGGGCATCACCATGGATGAGCGTATTCGCAACCTGATGCGCGAGCGCGGTCATCAGGAATTGCTCATGAACGTGGACGACCCCGATCTCGAACAGAAACTTCTGGCGGCGCTCAACATATTGGCGAGCGAGGGCGAGCGCATTGCCGACGGCATCGCCCGCACGGTGGTCAGGAATCTAAAAGCGATGGCGCGTATGGGCGTCTTTTTCGAAGAAGAAGTGCAGCGGCGATATCCTCAGTTTCCGACGCGCACCGGGGAGTGGAGTTGGGAAGATTATCTGCCGCCCATGAGCGCCTCGTTGCGCCAGTTGGTCGCCGCATACAGTTAACCGTGGCGGGTCCGAGTCCAAACGATTATGCCTTTTGTCGGAGACATTTTCGCGCAACTGAAAGCTGGCGGGAATGCCACGGTTCTGGAGGAGATCCGTGATGGGCGGATCACAGGAGTGACCGGGGCCGAACTCCTTGAGTCAGTCGCCAAAGCGCGGACCTTTCTGGCCTCAAGAAAGCTGAACAAGGGCGACCGCTGCGGAATCCTTGCCGCTAACAGTATTCGTTGGATTGCGATGGACCTGGCGGCCATGGCGGAAGGCCTGATCGTGGTTCCACTTTATTCCCGCCAAGCTGCCACAGAGCTGATCGCGATGATGAAAGACAGCACGCCCGCCCTCATCTGCTGCGGCGATGCGAAACTGCACGATGCGATTCAGCGGCAGTGGCCGGATGCTCCACGGCATTTCCTGTTCGATGAAATCTTTGCCGGAGTCGAGGGAGTTGCACTAGATCGCCCTCAGGTGCGCAGTGAAGACCCGGTCACGATCATCTACACCTCTGGAACCTCGGGCGAATCCAAGGGCGTGGCGCTCACCGCGGCTAACGTGGGATTCATGCTGAGCTGCACATCGGCGCGACTCGATCAGCTCATGGGCGCGCGCACCGGGCAGGATCGCATCTTCCATTACCTGCCTTTCAGTTTCTGCGCGTCATGGATCGCCGTGCTGACGTTTATGCTGCGCGGCAGCCGCATCACGCTGAATACTGACCTGACAAAAATTCCCAATGACATGCCGCTCGCGGCCCCGCATTATTTCCTCAATGTGCCCCAGTTGCTCGAGCGGACGCGCCGAGGCGTAGATGAGCAGATCGCGCGGAAGGGCGGGATCGCGCAGACGATCTATTTACGCGCGAAGGCTGCCTGGGCGCAGAAGACGCCTGGGGCGGGCGATCGCTTCTGGCTCTGGCTGGCCGAGAAACTAGTATTTCCTGCGGTCCGCAAAAAGATGGTTGGCGAGAATCTAAAAGCTCTGATCTGCGGCTCCGCTCCCTTGACCCCCGACACTCAGGATTATTTCCGCATGCTGGGAATTCCCGTGCTGCAGGTCTACGGCCTCACCGAAACCACCGGCATCTGCACGATGGACGATCCCGCGCATCCTGTGCCCGGGCGGGTCGGTCCGGCAATCCCGGGAATCGAGATGAAGCTCGGCGAGAGTGACGAGATCATCATTCGTGGTCCCAACGTGTTTCCCGGTTATTGGAAGCGCCCTCAACAAACCGCCGAAGTTCTGCGTGAAGGATGGTTCCATACCGGCGATCAAGGAGAAGTAGACGAATCCGGCACCTGGCGCATCGTGGGCCGCATCAAGAATTTGGTCGTGCTCGGTTCCGGCCACAAGATCGCTCCGGAACCCATCGAGGACGAAATCGCGCGCCATCTGCCCGCCGCGCAGCAGGTCGTTGTCATCGGCAACGGCCGGGGCTATCTTTCCGCGATCGTCACGGGGATTGTGAGCGCAGATCATGTGCAAGGGGCACTCGATGCGGTGAACGCATTGAACCCGCACTACAAGCAAGTGCGCGCATTCTATGTGCGTCCCGAGCCTTTTTCCATCGAGAACGGAATGCTGACCGCGAACGGAAAGCTGAAGCGGGATCTGATTTCCGTTCGCATGAAAAACGAGATTGAAGACATGTACCGCGTCAGGCAGGCGGTCTAGCGTATATGGTCGTGGCTGCGGAAGGGGTGCCAGTGGGGCAATTCAAAGGTCAAACGCTGTCCTGGCAGGTGAACAGCGGCACCATCGAGCTTGCCCTTTACCGGACCCCGTGCAATGAGCTGGGGTCGTTATCGCTTGGGGAATTGGAGCAATTCGCGGCTGCGCTCGAGGAGCTTGAGAAGAACGCCCATGCGCTCATCGTCCATAGCGAACTCAAGTCCGGTTTCTGCGCGGGAGCCGATCTCCGCGAACTGTACCAGCGCTCGCAGGCCATGGAAAAGTCCGAGTCCCTCCGGCAAGTCCGGGATTTCCTCGAGCGCATTCACGCCGTCCTGAACCGAATCGATGCCTCGACCTTGCCTACCATCGCAGCCGTCCACGGCGTGACCTTCGGCGGCGGCCTTGAACTGGCACTGGCATGCGATTTGATCATCGCTGACAAGACGGCTCGTTTCGCTTTTCCAGAACTCCGCCTCGGCCTGATTCCTGGTTTCGGCGGAATCCCTCGTCTGAAGCGGGATGTGGGCAACGCGGTGATTCGCGACTTGCTGCTGACCGGCCGGAGTTTCAACTCCACCAAAGCGCAGCAGATCGGTTTGGTCAGCCAGGTCGTGTCCGAAGGTGAAGTTCTGCGGGCGGCGCGCGCCACCGCTGCGCAGCTCGGAAAATTCGATCGCCACACTGCCGCTGCAGCCAAGCAATTTATCAAGCCAATTCCACACGACGAATTGCGGCGCGAGATCGACCTCTTCTGTGAATTATTCTCGCGGCCCGCGGTACAAGCCGGATTGAAAAAATTCGTCGAGAGCAGAGCCGCCCAGCCTTATTTGCCCTGACAGAACCTGAATTACAATGAGTGCTTATGCAGACTGCTGAAAAAACACTCGACGAGATCCTCACGCTGGCCGCTGCCCACTTCAAAGTGCCGCGCGAGAAGCTTTCGCCCGACGAGGACTTCTTCAAGGCGCTAGGCATCGACAGCCTGCAAACGCTCGATCTGCTCACCAAACTGGAAAATCACTTCCACGTGGAACTGCCCGACTACGAACTGCAGGGCGTCACCGACTTCCGAACGCTGGCCGCCAAAATCCAAGCACGGCTTTGAATATCGTGGTCTGCTGATTGTTGATGGATTGGGCACGCGGCTAGGCGCTTCGTAGTTGTTCAATCAACAACCAACCATCTACAATCAGCAGTTTCCATGCTCGATCTCCGTCAATACACCTGCCTGGGCGCTGCCCTGCGCGATGCGCTCGACCGCTTCTCGTCCGAGGTGTGCCTGATCGAGGCCGAGCGCGATCGTGAAAAACTTCGGCTGACGTATTCCGATTTCAAGGAAATCGCCCTTCCCCTGGCGCGCGCGCTGGAAGACGCGGACTTCGATCCCGGCGAGCGTGCCGCCATCATCATGACCAATCAGTCCAAGTGGCTGATTTCCGCCTATGCGATTTTTTATTGCGGCGGGGTGCTGGTTCCACTCGACTACAAGCTCAGCGCAGAGGAGCATCTGCAGCTGCTCGCCCACTCCAAAGCCAAAGTGCTGGTGGTTGAATATCACTTATGGCGGGCGATCATGCAGTCCCCTGACTTTCAGAAAATTGGAACCAAGATTGTCCTGGTGACGGAAGCCCCGCTGGGCGCAGACCTGGCGGGCGCCTTCCGCTGGGAAGATTTCAAGCGCAAAGGCGCTCCCGATTTTGTGATGCGGCAGAAAGACGACGTAGCCTGCATCGTCTATTCCTCAGGAACCGGAGGCCGCCCGAAGGGTTGCGTTCTTACCCACGAAAACTATCTCGAACAGTGCCGTTCTCTTACGGCGTGGTACCCATTTTGGCCGGGGGTGCGGTACCTGAGCATCCTTCCCACCAACCACGCCATCGATTTCATGGTCGGCTTCATCGGCCCGTTCGTGTGCGGAGCGTGCGTGGTTCATTTGCGCACGCTGCGGCCGGAATTTGTGCGGGACGCGTTTGTCCGCTACCGCATTACTTACGTGTCGCTGGTTCCCATGATCGTGAAAAATCTGGAGTGTGGCCTGCGCGCGAAATTCGATGAGTTGCCTTCCTGGAAGCGCGCGATTCTGAACACGATGATCGCCACCAACAAGCTGTTCACGCGACGTCGCCCCAACGTGAAGCTCAGCCGCATGTTGCTGCCCAACATTCACCGGGGATTTGGTGGCGAATTGCTGGCGCTCATCACCGGCGGCGCGTTCATGGAACCCTCGACCATGCAGTTCTTTTACGATCTGGGTATTCCGGTGGTCAACGGCTACGGTCTTACCGAGGCAGGGACGGCGCTTACGCTGAACGATCTCAAACCTTTCCGCGCGGACACCGTGGGTAAGCCGCTTCCCGGAGTCGAATTGCGCATTCTGAATCCTGACTCCGAAGGGGTGGGCGAGGTAGCTGCCCGCAGCAAGACCGTCATGTCGCACTACCTCGACGATCCGGAACTTACGCTCGAAACCGTCGTCGATGGCTGGCTGCTGACCGGTGATCTGGGCCGCTTCGAAGGCCACGGCCATCTCCAATTGATGGGGCGCAAGAAGAATATGATCGTCACCGAGGGCGGGAAGAACATTTATCCCGAAGACATTGAGACGGTGTTCGACGGTCTGCCGGTCAAAGAGTTTTCAGTGTTTGCGGCCAATTACATCTGGCCAAAGAAGGAACTGGGTGGGGAATCGCTGGTGCTGGTCCTGCGTGTAGAGCAGAATCAGAAATTTGACAACAAGCTGCTCGAAGACATTTCCGCGCGCAACCGCCGCCTGCCTGATTTCAAGCGGGTCGCCGGATATCTCATCTGGGAAAAAGATTTTCCGCGCACCGCCTCGATGAAAATCAAGCGGCAGATCTTAGCCGAAGTAATCGGCAAAACGCTTGAGCGCAAGGCAATCGTGGCACTGTAGCGCCGGTGTTCCACGCCAGTCGCGGGGGCATCTGGCCGCCGCAGCGAGGCGGAAGGACCAGGAATGAACGCTTGGCCCAATTTTTAGCGATCGTCAATCCGGCGGCAGGTGGTGGAAAGAGCCGCAAGCTCCTGGGCCCGGCCCTCGATCGTTTGCGGGTGGGCGGCATTGACGTCAAGGTCGCAGAAACGCGTGCCGCCGCCGACGCCACCAACATTGCCCGCGACGCGTACAGCCGGGGCGTCCGTCACTTCATCGCAGTTGGAGGCGATGGCACCTCGTACGAAGTCATCAACGGTCTATTTCCGCAGGCGCTGAACGGTGAGCGGCCGACGCTCGGATTTCTTCCGCTGGGCACGGGAAACTCTTTTCTCCGCGATTTCAGCGACCGCGGGGTGGAGTATGCGATCGAGTCGCTGCTCGCCCATCGCAGTCGCCCATGCGATGTTCTCCGATTACGCCACCGCACGGGCGTGATCTATTTCATAAACCTGCTGAGCATGGGATTCTCCGCCGACGTGGCCACGCTGCGCGCCCGCCGCTTTGCCCACTGGGGAGAGCTCGGATACGTCACCGCAATTTTCCTGACCCTCGCGCGCTTTAATCGCCGTTCGTTTCCCCTAAAGGTTGCGGGCGAGACTACCTTCGACGAACGCCCTTGCCTGTTCGTCACCTTCAGCAACAGCAAATTCACCGGCGGCACTATGATGATCGCGCCCAAGGCTCAGATCGATAGTGGTCTCATCGAATACGTCCGCTGGGGACCCATCGGCAGACTCGGTCTGATTCGCAATCTGCCCGGTCTTTATGATGGCTCTCACATTGAGCACCCGCTGGCTGAGCGGAAAGCCGCGCAGCGGGTGGAGTTCAATCTGCAGAATCCGGTGGATGTCATGGTCGACGGTGAGGTGCTGACTCTTCATTGCGAAGAACTGGGCGTGCTGCATGGGGCGCTCAACGTGGTGGCCTGACCCCCGTGATATAAAACCAGTCATGTCTGAAGAACGCAGAAAAAACCAAGAGCAGCGCCAGGCCCCGCCTGAGGGAAAAGCGAAGAAGGCTTCGATCTATATCGGAATCCTGATTCTGTTCGCGGCCGCGTACCTCGCCGGCCGCTACTATAAAAATCACAAATACGATTCCTTCGCCAAGTGCCTGGCCAGCAAACAAGCCAAAATGTACGGCCTTTACTGGTGTCCGCACTGCGCGGACCAGAAAGCCATGTTTGGCTCCGCGTTCAAATACGTACCCTACGTAGAGTGTGCGATCCGAGGGTCGAGGGAACTCGCGCCCGAGTGCAAGATCGCGGGAGTGAAGCTGTTTCCCAGCTGGCAATTCGGAAACGAGCCGCCCAAAGAGGGCGTCCTTTCCCTGGATGCGTTAAGCGAAAAGACCGGGTGCAGCCTGCCGTGATCGATCCGCCAAAGAGGCTTTTGCTCGCGATCATCGCGGTCCTGTCCCTGGCGGGAGTCATTGATTCGGCGGTTTCGCTGCAGCGCCACTTCGCTAAGTCATCCACCACCTATTGCGAATTCAGCCAGAAATTCAGTTGCGATATCGTGAACCGCAGCGAGTACTCCACGCTGGCGGGAATCCCCGTCGCCGCCATCGGTGTTGCCGGTTACGCCGCCCTTTTGTTGCTGTCTACGCTCTGGAGATCGCGCCCTGAAACCCCCACCCGCCTTGCGGCGGCCAGCCTTTGCGGACTTGCCTTCGCTCTCTATCTCACTTACATCGAGGCTTACGAATTGATGACCTGGTGCATCCTATGCTTGCTATCGTTGGGCCTGATCTTTTTCATCGCGATGTTATCGCTGGCGGTGAAGTTGCGGTACTCCAAGGCGTGAAGCCGATGGTCGTTGTATTCTGATGGTGCGCTCGTCCTGATGGAAGAAATCCAGCAAACTGAGAATCCAGGATCCGGAATCCCATCCGGGGTCATCCGCGCCGAGTCGGCGACCGGCGACTTGCGTCTGCACGAATTTGGCAGCCGCATCTTCCGCAACACGCGCTTTCTGCGGGTATGGCTGCCCCCGGGATACGACGAGGTCGAAAATGCCGGGCGGCACTATCCCGTTCTGTATCTCAACGACGGCCAGAATTTGTTCGAGTCCGTGAGTGCGTTTAACGGTGTGGAATGGCAGGTGGACGAGGCGGCGGACCGCTTGATCCGCGCAAGGACCGTGCCTCCGCTGATCATCGTCGGCATTGACAATGCTTCAAAGGATCGCATCCGCGAGTACATGCCGCACCGGTCCATGTCTCCGATGATTGTGCGCGCGCAAGGCAATCGCTATCCGGAGTTTCTGATCAAGGAAGTGATGCCCTTTGTGGCGCGAAATTACCGCGTTGCCGGTGGTCCGGAAAATACAGGCCTGGGCGGATCTTCTCTGGGCGCTCTCATTGCGCTGTACACGGCTGCGGTTCGCCCCGGAATCTTCAGCCGCCTGCTTCTGGAGAGCCCGTCGCTGTGGGCCTCGAATCGCCAAATGATTCGGCAGAGCCGCTCCGTCAAGCGCTGGCCAGAGCGAATTTTCCTGGCTACAGGCACTGCCGAAGCTGGACGCCCGGATCGCGATCAGAGCATGGTCGACGACGTGCGCGAACTGGCTGCAATTTTTCGCCGGGCCGGTCTCAGCGAGAGCCGCCTGAAACTTTTCATTGAGGAAGGCGCGCCGCATCATGAATCCGCCTGGGCACGCCGTTTTCCCGAAGCGTTGTCGTTTCTGTTTGGCAATCCATCAGGTCAGCAGGGAAGTCCGGCGTGAACCGTAGTGTCCTTCGTGGTTAAGGGGTTTTCTTTGCGGAAAGAGCTGGCCCAGATCAAGTACAGGAGCGCGCTCATGGCGATTACCGAAAGCTGAACGTGCGTCCAGCGCGCGAGTGGCCCGACCAGCGGCAGCATGTAACTCAAATAAAGCAGAGTCCCGATGCGCCGAGTCGCCGGCGACAAATCCTCGGACAGAAGCCAGTCTGCCAATAGCAGCAGAGCCGGAGCAAGAATCACCAGGTCATACACGGTGAGATGAGGCGAGACCAGCACCGTTGCCAACAACAGCGCCGAGTAGCGAACGGACAGGAGAGCAGATCGTCGCCACAACGCGATCGTGAATCCGAGAACGACTACAGCGCTGATTACGTAGAAGGCCGAGGATACGCGGGTCCAAGGCAGAATCATCCCCCAAAAGGTCCGCAGGGAGTGCGTCTGGTAGGGTCGCGGCTCAAAAAAAGGAAGCATGCCGCGCACACCGGAAATTACGCGCAGCCAAATTTGCAGCGGCTCCATTCCGTAGTAAAGCACTCCGGCCGCAAGCTGCACCGCAGCCGATAAAGCCGCTCCCGCCACGATCCTCCACGCGCCAGTCGCGACAAACACCACGGCGACCGCCAACCCCAGTTGCGGTTTGAAAATTAGACATCCTACGGCAAGTCCGGCGAGGAACTCTTGCCGCTGGCGCAGCAGAAAATATGCGAGCGTGAAAAACGCCAGCGCCAACGCCGAAGTTTGTCCCCATGCGATCAAGTGAAAGAATGCCGGAAATGCCGCTGCCAGCAATGCAACGGTCCAGCGGAAAGGGCGCAGTTGCGGGCACACCCGCCAAACTGCGTAGCAGCATATTCCGTACACCAGTGTGGTAAAGATCCACCAGGCCGCCAGAGCCCAGCCATACGAGAGATGTGCCAACGGCGCAAAAAAGATTGCGACCTGCGGCGGATACAACGGCAGATAGCGAATCCCCGTAGCCTCGGGCACCCGCTGCGCAGCTAGAGCAGCCTGCGCATGCATGTCATACAGATCGGCCCCGCGATGCTCCAGGGCCAGGCTTCCCAGCGTGTAGAGGTGCAGGAAATCGGTCCCCTTGAGGTTTCCATTGCGGTCGCGCAAGCCCGGAGTTGCCAGCGTCCACAGGTAAACCGACCACAAGGCCAGGACTAACAGCAACCCGTGCGCCCGCAGGCGCCGCGCAGTGAGCCAGGTTCGACGGTCCGCTTTCTGTCCCATGAGAGAGTGCTTATGGTATCGAAATTCGGTTAGGTCGACCTCAATTATTCCGCGTGGGCGTTATCGAATTTCCTCGGGCCAGCAGCAACAACGTCAGCAGAGCAGGGAAGAATAGCGCCAGTGCCGACGGAAGCAGCGGAAGCGGCCGCAGCGACTTCACCGGTACGTGCGATACCAACATCGCGAGCGACATGATCCAGGGCCAACCGGCACAGGCCACGAAAAGCACCTGGCCCAAGAGCGGAAGCCTCGACCAATCCCGCAGAATGATGAGCAAAGGCAGAATCAGTAGGACCTGATTAAACGGAGGCATCAGCGGCAGCGCCAGCGCACTGCCCAAAAGAAACGCGCTCAGGGTAAGCGCGAACTCCTCTGAATCCGCAGTATCCTTGCGGTGAATCCATCCCCAAACCAACACCGCGGCAATCAAAATTGCGGCGATCACGATGCCTGCCGTATCTCCCAAGGCCAGTTGCAGCAAAGTTCTGACCGGCCCGTAATGTTTATAAGCGGCCAAGCCGGCGAAAAAATCACGGAGCCATCCCGGCAAAATCAGCTCACCCGCGCCCACCAGTAGAACCAATGCCCCCGCAAAGGCTGCCGGCAAGCGCCATCGCTGGCGCAGGTCTCCCATCGCCCAAAGCAGGAACCAGGCCAGCGGCAAGACGATCATCTGCGGCTTGATGCTGGCAAAGGCAAGGACCGCGCCTGAAAGCACAAGATGATTTCGAACCGCCAGCCAGGTGGAGAGCGCCAGCAGACATCCGACAATTAGTCCCAACTGTCGCAGCCGCAGCCCCTGGGCAATCTGCGGCGACGCCAGGACGAACAGCGCGATGGCCCAAAACAGTGAGGCACGCGGTCGCCATCGCAACATCGCCATCCACAACCGCACCGAGACCAGGACCAGAAGAGCAAGAACGAAAGGCGCCGCCGCGTGCAAAGATTCAAAGTGCAGCCACGCCACCGGTGCCAGCAGGAATATAACGTAGACCGGATAGGCGAACCGCTGTTCATCGACAACTCTGCCACCCACGACTCTGCCACCCGGCTCATTCTGCTGCACGACGTCGCGTCCGTAAAAGGCCGCCTGTATCTCATGCGTCACTTGCGGCCCATACGGATTTTTTCCGGCCTGCAGCAGCGCACGAGTGCCATACCAGGGCGAGTACAAATCTCCCAGCGCCGCTTTCATAGTTCCGGCGTCGACGTTGAAATACTGCTCCCAGGGCACCAGAACGCGACTCATGTAGATCCAGGTAATAAAAATGGCTGCGAAACTCAGCAGAAGCCATGATCTCGGGCTGACTCGGATTGGGTTCATGGAAAATGCAGAATGCAACATCCAATAAAAAAGCCCGGGCATTCTGCGCCCGGGCCCTTTTCATCGAAGCCTTTACTTCACCGCCGCTTCTTTGGCGCTGATCTCCTGAAAAAGGCCGCTGGCGATCTGAATCATCTCATCGTCCACCACGCGATTTTTCGAAATCGCTTCCTGCAACGGAATGGAGACAATGCGATTGGATCGCAGCGCCGCCATGCAGCCGAACTCGCCGCGGTGAACCATGTCGATGGCACCCAACCCGTAGCGCGTGGCCAGGACTCGGTCAAAAGCGCTGGGTGAGCCGCCGCGCTGGATATGACCCAGCACCACCGCGCGGGTTTCAAAACCGGTGCGCTGTTCGATCTCGCGCGCAAGGATATTGGCGATTCCCCCCAGTTTGGCGTGTCCGAATTCATCCTTGCCCATATCCTGCACCACCGGAGCCCCCGCGCCGGAGGCAAACTTCGCACCCTCGGCTACGACCACGATGGAGAAGTAACGACCCCGCTCATGGCGCTGACGAATCGATTCCGCCACTTTATCCACGTTAAACGGACGCTCTGGGATCAGGATTACATCCGCTCCGCCGGCGATACCGCTGTAAAGCGCAATCCAGCCCGCGTCCCGTCCCATCACTTCGACCACCATCACACGATTGTGCGCCTCGGCCGTGGTATGAACCCGGTCGATGGCCTCGCACACGACGTTGCAAGCGGTATCGAAGCCGAATGTGTAATCGGTGCCGCCCAGATCGTTGTCGATCGTTTTGGGCACACCGACCACTTTTATTCCCTTCTCGTGCAGCTTCTGCGCGACCGACAGCGTGTCGTCTCCACCGATGGCAACCAGCGCATCGATCTTGTGGGTCTGAAGCGTCTTGAAGCAGCGCTCGAACCCGTCCGGACGCTTTGATGGGTTGGTGCGCGACGTCCGGAGGATGGTTCCTCCGCGAGGCAGAATCCCGCTCACCGCATCCAGGTCGAGCGGCATGCTCATATCTTCAATTAACCCGCGCCAGCCTTCCATGAAACCTACGAACTCGTCCTGATAATGAAACGTCCCCTTGCGTACCACGGCCCGTATCACCGCGTTCAGTCCCGGACAATCGCCCCCGCCGGTCAATATGCCAATTCTCATCGCTGGCTCCTCATGAATTCAGATGAATCCTTGGAATGCACCCCGAGTGCAGGGCTTGGAGAATGACCTAAAACGAAGGGGTGACAATCGTTCGGAAGAACTAGGTTAACACCAAAACCGGGCTAGCCGAAGTAACTAGAGGGATGGACGACACCGCGCATTATTATCGCCGGAAGGCCGAATCCGTGTGGCGGGTTGCGGTGTAGTTTGTGTCATCATCCTTCTTAACGGTCAAGACTTGAATTTTGTTCCTGGCTGTGTCGACGTAGCACCGGATCCGGACTAGGCGGCCTTCATGTCCCTTCAGGGCCTCCGGATTGTTGATCTGCCATTCCGAGTCGAGATCGGTGTCCAGCATCTTGCCATCGTTGGAGACTCTTCCGGAAACAACGAGAACCTTGGCCGCTGTCGCGGCGTCATGCCTGGCGGGCGAGGCGTTTTCCTGCGCCAGGATCGAGTTCGGAAGCAGCAGCAGCGTTGCGAGTGTAATCAAGGTCGCAGTCTTCATCGCACTCCCCCTGTGGCGAGTTCAGCCGTTGTCGAATGTTATGTCGGAATCGCTCGCAGCCGAAATTCAAAATTCTTATGGAAGAGATTCAAAATACGCGCATATGGGGTGTATACCCGGCCTGTACCTCCAGCGTGACGTGGGGCGATTGAAGCTGGCTATTGACGCCGATCGTTCGCCGCATTAGGGTGAACGGCGGCGAGCAGGCTGCGAAGGAGAAGCATGATCTTATCCCGTAAGCTTCCTCTTGTACTGTTGAGTTTCGTTCTATTTATGATTTTTCCGTTCGACTGCGAAGGCCAGGATTTTGGCGAAACCATGCGCCCGGTGATTCGCGGACGCCACGCCGCCGCCGCGTCTATGAAAGCGGAGGCCACCGAAGCCGCGCGCCGCATTCTCGATGCGGGCGGCAACGCCTTCGACGCCGCTGTCGGAGGGCAGGCTGCGCTCGCCGTCACCGACTTCTCGCTCAATGGGCTGGGCAGCGACTCCGTCTTGCTCGTCTACAATGCCCGCGAGAAGAAGGTCTACTCGATCAACGCCGAACCGCGCGCGCCGAAGCTGGCCACCATCGAGTGGTACGAGAAGAACAATGGAGGCAAGATTCCCGAGAGTGATGGCCTGCTCTCCGGCGGCTTACCCTGTGTGGTCGATGCCTGGTACACCTTGCTCGACCGCTGGGGCACGATGAGTTTTGCGCAAGTGCTGCAGCCCGCCATCGATCTCGCCGAAAATGGCTTTCCACTCAGCGAACGTGGCGCCTCTTACATTGCAGGCTCGAAGAAGATTCTCAAATATCCGACCACCGTGAAGATCTATCTTCCAAACGGCCATCCGCCCAAAGCCGGCGAGATTCTCAAGAATCCCGATCTCGCGCGTACTTTGAAGAAGCTGGTTGAAGCGGAAAAGGCGAATCAGTCCAAAGGCCGGCACGAAGCCCTCAAGGCGGCGCGCGACCGTTTCTACAAAGGGGACATCGCCCGTGATTTCGCCGCATTCTCAGAGGCCAACGGTGGCCTCTTCCGCTACGAGGACTTCGCCGAATACTCTGCCGAGGTCGAAACCCCGGTTTCCATCAACTATCGCGGATATCAGATCTACAAGAATCCTTCAGCCAGTCAGGGTCCGACCGAACTCTTCGCTCTCAACATTCTCGAAGGGTACGACTTGAAGGCTCTCGGCCACAACAGCCCCGAATTCCTTCACACCAGCGTCGAAGCCATCAAACTCGCCATGGCCGACCGCGAAAAATATCTGGGCGACATGGACTTCATCAAGATTCCCTACGACGGCCTGCTCTCGAAAGATTATGCCCGCGAGCGCAGAAAGCTGATCGATCCCGATAAGGCCTCTCTGGAACTGCGTCCGGGCACGCCGGAAAAATTCGCAGGCACCGCCGCCCTCGAGCGCCCCACTCGCGAGATTCTCGACGGCCACGCCTCGCATGACGGCGACACCAGCTACATCGCGGTGGTGGACAAAGATCACAACATGGTCAGCTTCGAGCCCAGCCTGCACAGCCTGTTCGGCACTGGAGTGGTCATGGGCGACACGGGAATCATCTTCAACTGCCGCGGCGACTATTACTCGCTGGTGCGCGGCGAGGCCAACGCACTCGCGCCGGGGAAGCGCCCGCGCAGCACCTTGCAAAGCACTTTGATCATGAAAGACGGCCAGCCCTACGCGATCCTGGGCAGCCCCGGCGGCGACGATCAGGTCATGCGCACCATGCAGACTCTCATCAATATGGTCGACTTCAGCATGAACATCCAGCAGGCCATCGAAGCCGCGCGCTGGTCCTCGCGCGCCTTTCCGGCCTCGCCCTTTCCGCACACCACGTACCCCGGCGACATGGCGGTGGAAGCGCGCATCCCCGAAGCTACCCGCCAAGCTCTGATTGCCAAGGGACACAAACTGCGCGTCGATCCTCCCTGGTCGCTCGGCTCGAATGCCGGGATCATTCTTGATGTGAATACGGGTGTGCTGAGCGCAGGCGCGGACCCGCGGGTGGATGCCTATGCCTGGGCCTGGTGACTGTGCGGCATGCGAGAATTCCCGAACACCGCTTCCCACTAGGACGGCCCTCTTTTCCGCGATACACTGCACTGCATGCGTGTCCTCGGCATTGACTGTGGCGGAGAATACACCGGCTACGGCGTGGTTGAAATGGACCTTCGGGGCAAACTCTGTTGCCTGGCCTCCGGCGCCATCAAGCTTTCTCCCCGGGAACAACTGCCGCGCCGCCTCTCCCGCATCTACACACAACTTGGTCTCATCATCTCCCAGCACCAGCCGGATGAAGTCGCCATTGAAGACGTCTTCTACGCTCTTAACGTGAAGTCTGCGCTCAAACTAGGCCAGGTCCGTGGGGTAGCCATGCTGGCTGCCGCCACCGCCGGGCTGGAAGTCGCGGAATATTCCCCTCTGACCATCAAATCTTCGGTGGTGGGCTACGGCCGCGCCGAAAAGCAGCAGGTGCAGCACATGGTGACCCGCTTGCTCGATCTTGTCGAACCCCCCGAACCCATGGACGTCTCCGACGCCCTCGCCATCGCCATCTGCCACCTGCATACCGCGGGAACGCTCAACCGGCAGCGCGCCGTTGCACGTTAGCATCGCACTGGTTAGTATTCAATGGCCGCCTGGTCTTTGGCATAATCTATTAAAGATTGCGCCGGCGTCTCGCCGGCTGTCCGGCGGGCCTACTCGCCCGCCGTTCGCGAGCGCAAAAAACATGGCTCAGAGATTCGCCGCAACACCGACGCTAAACTCAGCGCAGGTGCGGGTGAGCATTACGAAAACAGATGGAGGCCAATTCATCTCCAGGCGAAGCGCACTCTCGCTGCTTGTCTTGGCCTTTGTGGTTCTCTCAACTTCCTCGCTCTCAGCCGCAGACTCCGCCACTGTCGGATTCTCCTTCGATTTCCCCAACTCCAGTCCCGAGCACTATTCCTTCTCAGTCCAGTCCGACGGCCAGACGCACTACGAATCTTCCGGCAGAATTTCCCCCGACTCCGACGAGCGTTCCGGATATCAAACCGACTTCACTTTTTCCGAGGCCACCCGCGCCCGCATCTTCGCTCTGGCCGCGCAGGCCGACTATTTCTCCGGCAAGATCGACTCCCGCAATAAGAAGCTGGCCTTTACCGGGGCCAAGAAGCTGACGTATAAAGATGGACAGCACAACACCAGCGCCGCTTTCAACTTCTCCCCGGTACCCGCGGTTCAGCAGTTGACTGCCCTCTTTCAGGGTGTCGCCGCCACACTGGAGTACGGTCGTCGTCTCACCTTTTATCATCACTACCAGAAGCTGGCGCTGGATGATGAATTGAAGCACATGGAAGATCAGGCACGCACCGGCGAATTGGCCGAGTTGCAGGCTGTAAAGCCCGTGTTGCAGGAGATTTACGAGGATGACTCCGTGATGAACATGGTGCGCGCCCGCGCCCAGCGCATCATGGAAATGAAGCCGGCCCCGGGTAACTAGATCGGTTCAGAATTCTTGCGCCTTGACCGTGGGAAGAATGCGAGCACCGCGGCGAACTTTTACAACTCCCCGGGCAAAACCGTGTTCTAATAGCACATCACAAGATCCGGAGGTTGCCATGCTGAAGCCTTCTCTGATCAAAGTCAGCCTTTTTGTTCTCGCCATTGCCGGTATGCTGGTCGCGCTGCCCGCTTTCGGCGACTCTCAAGCCCGCATCGTCCGGCTGAGCGACGTTCAAGGTTCCGTCAAAATCGACAAAAACACCGGCCTCGGATTCGAAAACGCCTTCGTCAATCTTCCTATCACGCAAGGCGCGCGGCTGCGCACGGGCGCTAACGGTCGCGCCGAGGTTGAGTTTGAAGATGGCAGCTTGATTCGCCTGGCCCCCAACAGTTCGCTCCAGTTCAGTCAGCTCAGTCTCAAC
Organism: Candidatus Sulfotelmatobacter sp.; assembly: GCA_035949755.1. GTDB lineage: Bacteria > Acidobacteriota > Terriglobia > Terriglobales > Acidobacteriaceae > Sulfotelmatobacter. The sequence continues at coordinate 4,383 of DASYYT010000135.1, read as the reverse complement.
GACGCGGGCAAGCGCATGTCGCAGATCAATCTGGTCGACGGCATGGCTTACGTGAACTGGCTGGGCAAAGACGACATCACGCTCAACTTCTTAAAGGAAACCGTCTCCCTGAACCACGCTGCTCATTTCCGCGTCGACACTTCTCCCGAACTCGCCAACCTCGCTGTTTTCAAGGGCGATGTCGAAGTCGAGAGCCCGTCCGGGAAGGTGAATGTCGCAAAGAAACGGACGGCCACCTTCGACGCCGATAACGACAAGTACATCCTCGCCAAGAAAATTGACGAAGAGCCTCTGGATAACTGGGACAAAGAATCGGTGGAATACCACGATCAGTACGCCAAGAATAGTTCCGCTTCGCCGTACGGTTACGGCCTCGCCGATCTCAACTATTACGGCGCCTACAGCAACATCCCCGGCTATGGCATGATGTGGCAGCCGTACTTCACCGGCGTCGGCTGGGATCCTTTCATGGATGGCGCTTGGGGCTTCTATCCCGGCTACGGTTACATGTTCGCCTCAGCTTATCCCTGGGGATGGATGCCTTATCGCTACGGGAACTGGTCTTTCGTTCCTGGCATGGGCTGGATGTGGCAGCCTGGCGGATGGAACACCTGGCTCGCCGTGCCGCACTACACTCCTACGCCCATGGCTCGCGTCAATTTGGTCGCGCCGGCAGCCGGTATGACGAGAACGGTGCTGGTTGGCCGGGCAGCAACGAACTCGCTCTTTTCGTCACGGATGGTTGTGAATCAAGGCTCCGCCGGAATGGGGATTCCTCGCGGCTCCCTGGCAAGTCTGGGTCACTTGAATCACCAGGTCGCAAAGTCCGGCTTCGCCCGTGTGCAGCCTGCGCCGCAGTTTGCAGCCAGCTCTCCGGGTCGAGTTTACGCCGAATACGGGGGAGGGCGCAGTTCTATGGCACGCCAGAGTTCGGCGGCAAGCCACAACTCCATGGGAAGCTCGTCAATGGGCATGGCCCACGCCTCCGCCTCCGGCGGACATGCAGCCGGCGGCGGTTCCCATCACTAGATCAGTTTGCAACGTAAAAGGGCTTCACACCAGTGAAGCCCTTGCCTTTTCGTAGCGCCGGCGTTTGGAGACGGTCGAAAGACGCCTAGTTCAAGACTTTATCCATCAGAAATCAACAAGTCCCTCACACCACCGCCACTCCCGCGTATCCCACCACCATGTCCCGGTCGCCCGACACGTCGCCTGACGTGGCATATTTCACCAACTCCGCGGATTTTGCACCCAACTGCCGCGCCGCGGTCAGCATGACCACCGCCGGGCCAAAGCCGCACATGGAAATATTCTGCTGCGTGACCACCTCAAACAGCCCCCTCGGGTCCAGCGAAAGAATGCGCTCGATCGCCCTATGGTCCTTGGCCCGCGTCACCGCATCCGACTCGTAATGATTCATATCGCTCGAGGCCACAATCAGAACCGGCTCCCCTTGCGCTAAGATGACCTCGGCCAAAGCTTTGCCCAGTTCCGCCAGCGGCTCAAATTGCGCCGTCCCCAGCGCAATCGGCAAGAACCGTAGCTTGGACTGACGCAATTGCAAAAAGGGAAGCTCGACCTCCGCCCCATGCTCGGCACGATGCGCCGCCGAATCTTCCTGCAGCGCAGGAAACTGCCGCTTCAACGCCCTCGCCAGTTCCGTATCAATCGGAACCTCGCCCAGCGGCGTTTCCCATGCGCCCTCGCTCATCACCGCCAGAGCGCGGCCCATCCCAGTATGATTTGGGCACATCACTATACAGCGCTCGGGAATCTCTATGTGAGCAAACACCGCTCCGGCCACGTGTCCGGAGTACATATATCCGGCATGCGGCGCGATGCAGCCGATCGCCTTGACCGGCTTTTCCGTTGTCTGGGAAAGATAACCGCGCGCTTCCGCGCGTAGGTCGTCGGAATCTCCGGGATAAAATCGTCCCGCAACTGCGGGATGTCGCAGGGTTGTACTGGCCATGGCCCCTCCTTACGTACCAATCGGGACCAACACAAGTAATGCTAAGACCCGGCCTGCCCCCGATGCAAGGCGCGATAGATAGCGGCGCTCTGTTCCAGTGACAAGGTTTCAGCGCGCACGCTGGGCTTCACGCCAACCTCGGCGAGAGCGTCTTTCAGTCCGGCTTGCTCGTACCTGGACTTGAGATTGTTCCATAGCGTCTTGCGTTTTTGGCCGAACGAGAGCCGCAAGAAATCAATGAATCCGTCTCCCGCCACGCCCAGTTTGTCGCGCTGCGGATCAACCGTCAGCCGCAGCACGGTCGAATGCACCTTCGGCGGAGGCGAGAACGCATCCGGCGGCAACGTGAACAACCTCTCCGCTCGCGAGTACAGTTGCGCCGTGGCCGAGAGCATTCCGTAGTCCCGCCCGCCCGGTTCGGCCGCAATCCGGTCGGCGACTTCTTTCTGCACCATGATCACGATGCTCTCGAAGTATTTCGAGAACTCAAACAATCGCAGCAGAATGTCGGAGGTAATGTAATAGGGAAGATTGCCGACAACTTTGACGGGCTGCGGCTTCAGTTCTATACCCGGGCGCCCCAGCCCCGGCTTCGGGCCGAACAACGAATCGAAATCAATGGCCAGAATGTCGGCTTCGATGATCTCCACATTCCGCGCCATGCCGAACTTGAGCCGCAGTTGGGCGGCCAGCACGCGGTCCAACTCAACCGCAATGAGCCGGCGCGTGTTCTTGGCGAGCAGGGAAGTCAGAATTCCGCGTCCCGGCCCGATCTCCAGCACCGTGGACTGCGAGGTGTCGCCGACAGCGTCGACGACACGCGCCGCCGAATCGGGGCGGTCCAAGAAATGCTGTCCCAATTTGGGCTTGGTTCGCGGTCGGTGAGCAGATGCTACCTTTGGCACGTTGCTTCTCAACCCTTCGGGAAGTAGACTTTCAAGTCGGTCCTCGCATCTTACGCTGCGGGACCGGAACCCGGCTCCATTCATCATAACGTGGGCCGCCCAATCGCGCCCGCCCTGGAGGCTCCGCATTCATGAACATCGCTTTCGTCGCTTCGGAAGGTGTGCCTTTTTCCAAGACCGGCGGCCTGGCAGACGTGGTCGGCGCCTTGCCCCGCGCACTCGCCGCCTTGGGCCACCACGTCAGCGTCTATCTGCCGCGCTATCGTCAGACCAAGCTCAACGATTCCGCTACCGTCGTCCGCAGCATCACCGTTCCTTTTGATGACCAGTACCGCTTCTCCTCGGTGGTCTCCGGTGGTAGCCACAACGGCGTTGGTTTCTACTTTGTCGAATATCCGCCGTACTTCGATCGCGACGCTCTCTACGGCACTCCTGCCGGCGATTATCCCGATAATGCGGAGCGCTTCGCTTTGTTTTGCAGGTCCGTTCTCGAAGCCTCGAAAATTATCGGTGCGCCCCAGATCTTCCACTGCCATGACTGGCAGTCGGCTCTGGTGCCCGTGCTTCTGCGCACCATTTACGCCGAGGATCCCGCCTTCAAGGAAGTCGGCACCGTCTTCACCATCCACAACATGGGCTACCAGGGCCTATTCCCGCCCGACACTCTGCCACTGCTGATGTTGCCCTGGGATTTGTTCACCATGTCGAAGATGGAATTTTTCGGCCAGGTAAATTTTCTGAAAGGCGCGCTGACCTACTCCGACTACATCACCACGGTCAGCCGCAAGTACAGTCAGGAAATTCAGACCGCGGAATACGGATTCGGTTTGGAAGGCGTCTTGCGCGACCGTGCCGCCACCGTAACAGGAATTCTGAACGGAGTGGACTACGACGAGTGGAGCCCGCAGGCCGACAAGTTCATCGTTGCGAAATATTCGCCGCAAGATCTTTCCGGCAAAGCCAAAGACAAGCAGGATCTGCTCGCCGCCTTCGGCGTGAAAAACGCCGATGCCAACTTGCCCGTCATCGGCATCGTCTCGCGCTTCGCCGCGCAAAAAGGTTTCGACCTGATCTCGCAAGTCGCCGATCGCCTTGCCCGCGAAGAGATGATCATTGTCGCGCTCGGCGCTGGAGACAAAGCTTACGAGGAAATGTTCCTGCGCCTCAATAAGCAGTTCCCCAACAAGATTGCGGTTAAGGTGGCATACGACAACGCCATCGCCCACAAGATCGAAGCCGGCGCCGACATGTTCCTCATGCCCTCCCGCTACGAACCCTGCGGCCTGAATCAGATCTACAGCCTTAAATACGGTACGGTGCCCATCGTCCGCGCCACCGGCGGGCTCGATGACACCATCGAGCCCTGGGATGCCCGCACCGGCAAAGGCACCGGCTTCAAGTTCACCGAATACAACGGCGAGTCGCTCCTGCTGACTATCAAGCAGGCGCTCATTGCCTATCGCGACCAGACCTCATGGCAGATCCTGATGCGCAACGGCATGAACA
>DASYYT010000134.1:0-4184 GCA_035949755.1 Candidatus Sulfotelmatobacter sp. | reverse complement strand
TCACTCATCTGGGGCTTCGCTCCGGCCTTTTCGGGCCAGAACTGGATGATGGCTTCGCGCATGGTCAGCCGCTGCCAGTTCGACCAGTCGAGTTCCTCCACAACTTGCTTGCCATCCTCGACTCTGGTCCATTTCGATTTCGGGCTGCCATTCAGGGCCTTGGCGGCCTCGGTGATCGATTCCTGGGTCAGGTTCATGATGCCCTGATAGTCGGTGTAGGCCTGGTAGGCCTCGAGCATGGTGAACTCAGGATTCCAGCGCCAGCCCAGGCCTTCATTGCGGAAATTGCGGTTGATCTCGTAGACGCGGTCGAGCCCGCCGACGACGAGCCGCTTGAGATAAAGTTCGGGCGCGATGCGGAGATAGAGATCCATGTCGAGCGTGTTGTGGTGCGTGACGAACGGACGGGCCACGGCGCCGCCGGCGATTGGCTGCATCATTGGGGTCTCTACTTCGATGAATCCGTGCGAGTCGAAGGTGCGGCGCATGGACTGGATCATCTTGGTGCGCTTGAGAAAAACTTCGCGGACTTCGGGATTCATCACGAGGTCGACATAGCGCTGGCGGTACCGCAACTCGACGTCAGTCAGACCGTGCCATTTTTCGGGCAGGGGCAGCAGGTCTTTGCTCAGGAAAGTGATCTCTTCGACATGGACCGTCAGTTCTCCGGTCCGAGTGCGAAACAGGTATCCGCTGACCCCGATGTGGTCGCCGAGGTCGAGTAATTTGTAGAGTTCGAATCCCTGGTCGCCGACGGCGTCTTTCTTGACATAGATCTGCAGCTTCTGGCCGCCCTGCTGAATGTGGGCGAATCCGGCTTTGCCCATCAGGCGGATCGCCATGATGCGGCCGGCCACGCGGACGTTGACGCGATCTTTTTCAAGATCCTCGGCAGTCTTGGCGGAGTAGTCGGCGAGGATCTGCGGCGCGGTGTGGGTGAATTCGTATTTGCTGCGGTAGGTGGGCTGGCCGAGAGCTTCGATCTGCTTCAGCTTTTCCTGGCGCAGTTGGTAGATTTTGTCGTCGAGTGCCACGGAGTCCTTTTCTCGGTTAGCGATGGAAGGGAGATTATAAACAAAGCTGAGAGCGGGTCGAGGACGCGGTTTCCGGGACCTTACCGGCAGTTATTCGTTCTCGTCCCAGCGCGGAGGGGAATGTTGCTCTCTAGGATGGTACCGTGGTACATTGGTACACATGCCGTACGATCCCAGGCTGGAAGTCGAGCGGGTGCAGACCGGGGTGCGGATGGAAAAGCGCATTCTGAAAGTTCTCAAGGCGTTTGCCGAGTACCACGACATGACTTTGGGAGACGTGCTGGAGGGCATCGTGCTGCACGCGTTTGACGGGAAAACGCCGTTCAGTTCGGAGTCTCTGGAGCGCATTCGCGAGTTGAAGAAGTTTTATGGGTTGGATCTGGATTCGAGCGCCAGCCATAGGTTACGGGAGATCAAGGCCAAGGGGCGACGCAGAAAGAACTAAAAACCTCACCACCGAGGACATAGAGAGACATAGAGGAATGCATTATGAGCGGTTCGCAGAGCAAGATCGGATTGTGCGTGTTGCAGTGGTCGCTCGGGATTGTAATCCTGATTGAGGCGGTGATGTTTGTTCTGCCCAGCGCGGCGCACGAGTTTTCTCGAACGCACATGCCGGGGATCGTCCGGATGATCGTGGGATGGGGAGAGATTGTGGGGGCCGTGCTGCTGCTGCTTCCGAAGACCAGCGTACGTGGGGCGTGGCTGCTTTTGGCGGTATTTGTGATGGCGATCCTGCTGCATTTGCTGCATGGGTTGTACGGGATTGGGAGTCTGGTGATTTATGCGGCGGCGGCGTTTGCGATCGCGGTGGGGAGGGGATAGCAATGTTTCAGAGTCACGGCTTGCAGGTGTGACGTCTATGAGCAACGAAGAATTCATTTACTGCTTTGAAATGGACAGCCTGCCCGGCGAGTTCCACCATGCGGATCATGTGCGGCTGGCGTTCGCCTACCTTTCCATTTATCCCGCGATAGAGGCGTTGGAGAGGTTCGCGGCGGCGCTGAAGCAGTTCGCGGCAGCACGCGGGAAGGCGGGGCTTTATCACGAAACCATCACGCACGCTTATTTTTTCCTGATTCGGGAGCGGATGGCGCGGGGTTCGGCGAGTGATTGGGAGCAGTTCGCGCGCCAGAATCCCGATCTGCTGCAATGGAAGCCGGGAATTCTTGAGCGCTACTATCGGGAGAGAACGCTTACGTCGGAACTGGCGCGGTCGGTGTTCGTGTTTCCCGACAAGTATGCGGAATTTTGATAGTCTGTCGGCTGACTTTTGTTAACCCATCTCGTCCAATTCGAATGCGACCTACACTCCTGCTCCTCATTCTGACTGTCCCGTTCGCCCGTGCTCAAGAGATCCACAGCGGGGACGCGCTGCTGCGGGCTATGCACGATCGCTACCAGTCGTCGTGGTATCAGACCGTTACTTTCACGCAGACGAGCACCACCTACAAACCGGATGGCACGAGTTCGGCGGAAACCTGGTATGAGGCAGCGTCGATTCCGGGCAAACTGCGGATCGACATCGGACCGCCTGCGGATGGGAAGGGATACGTTCTGGTCGATGGTGAGGTCAGCATTATCAAAGAGAATAAAGTCGCGGGCACGCGGCATTCGGTGAACATGCTGCTGGTGCTGGGATTCGACGTATACCGGCAGGATCCGGTGAAGACCATCGAAGTGGTGAAGGGCGAAGGCTACGATTTATCGAAGCTGCACGAGGACACGTGGGAGGGCAAGGCCGCGTACGTGGTTGGGGCGGAGAAGGGCGATTTGAAGTCGAAGCAGTTCTGGGTGGCGAAAGATACGTTGCTGTTCGTGCGGGATATTGAGCCATCGCGGGCGGATGCGACGAAGATGGATGATATTCGATTTACCAATTACCGGCCCCTGGCGGGCGCCTGGATTGCGGCTGGGGTGGAGGTTTGGTCAGAAGGGAAGAAGGTCTTCTCGGAAGATTACACGGACATTGAGGCGAATGTGAAATTGGCTCCGGGGACGTTTGATGCGCAGCAGTTTGCGGCCACGCATTGGGAGAAGTAGATCGAGGGCCACGGAGGAAATCTTAAAACGTTGGAACGGCGCATTTTGTGGTGCCCCAACTTCAGTCGTCACCTTTCATCCCGACGGAACATTCGCTGCGCGGGGCGACGCTGTTCGGCAGTACAATGGCCGCATCAATTCTCATCTAACCGTTCCAAGGCAGGTAATTCATGACTCACCTCAAGGTCAATGGAGTCGCGCAATCGTTCGATGGCGATCCGGAGATGCCGCTGCTGTGGTATCTGCGGGATATTCTCGGACTTACGGGAACGAAGTTTGGATGCGGGATGGCTCTATGCGGCGCGTGCACTGTGCTCGAGAACGGAAAAGCGATCCGGTCGTGCACGAAGCAGATGGCGACCGTCTCGGGCGAGATCACAACCATCGAGGGGATTTCGGCGCACGGGCCGCATGCGGTGCAGAAGGCCTGGGCCGAGGTAAACGTGCCGCAGTGCGGATACTGCCAGACTGGGCAGATCATGCAGGCGGTGTCGCTGCTTTCATTGAAGCCACATCCGACGGACGAAGACATCGATGAGGGGATGGGGGGGAATATCTGCCGCTGCGGGACGTATCAGCGGATCAGGGCCGCGATCAAGATGGCTGCGAAGGAGACGGCATGATCATCATCGAGAATGTTTCGCGGCGGAATTTTCTGCAGGGCATGTTGTCGGCGGGAGCTTTCGTGTTGTGCGTGAGAAGGTCTCCACTTCTCGCCAAAGCCACGGACAGGGGGGCGCCCAACGCTGGCGCGCTCGCGGCGCCTTGGGACCCTTCGCTTGATACAACTGTGTTTCATCCTGGAGTGTATTTAGGGATTCAGACGGATGGGACGGTGTTCATCGTGGCGCACCGGACGGAGATGGGAAATGGCGTGCGCACGAGCCTACCGCGAATTCTGGCCGACGAACTCGATGCGGATTGGAGCCGAGTGCATGTGATCCAGGGCGATGGCGATGCACGGTATGGGTCGCAGGATACGGATGGATCGCACTCGGTGCGGGAATTTTTCGACACCATGCGCGAGGCTGGAGCGACGGCGCGGCTGATGCTCGTTCGGGCCGCCGCGCAGCAGTGGGGCGTGCCCGAGGAGCAGTGTGCGGCCGA
>DASYYT010000133.1:0-9380 GCA_035949755.1 Candidatus Sulfotelmatobacter sp. | reverse complement strand
GCTCAAAATCTGGCGGTGCTGCTGGTCGGGCTCCTGCTCGGCAGCCGCCGCGGTTTCGCCGCCCTCATCCTCTATTTAGTCGAAGGCATGGTCGGGCTGCCCGTCTTCAATGCTGGTCCAGGTGGTATCGCCCAGTTATTGGGTCTCACCGGAGGATTTCTTCTGGTGTACCCCTTCGTTGCGTTTGTAGCCGGCTATCTCTTCGAACGCGGAGCGAAGTCTTTCCTTCGCGCCGCCACCGCCGGCCTGCTCGCCGAAATTCTCCTGTTCGCCGGAGGCCTGAGCTGGCTGTACCTCTTTACTCATTCGCTGGCCAAAGCGGCATACCTCGGCCTCTACTGGTTCCTCGCCGCCGAAGTCATAAAAATACTGTTCGCCGCGGCCATCGCGATCCGCTGGCGCCGCTATTGACGTGCAAGTGCGGCCCATCAGGCAGCGCATCAGGTTGTTGTCGAGTGGAAGAGCGGCGCTTTAGCGCCGCGTAAGCAGGCCATAGCAGGGGAGTTTCGTAGGGACGACAGCTCCCTCACATTTGTTGGAGTTCATTTCATGATTCCCGTGTCCGAGCAAGAAGCAAAAAATCCCGCCAGCCCTTCCTCGCAACTCCGCGAGATCACCGTCGCCCACAGCCCCGATTCCGACGATGCTTTCATGTTCTACGGGCTCGCCACCAATAAGGTCCGTACGCCCGGGCTGCGCTTCACCCACACGCTCTGCGATATCGAGACCCTGAACCAGAAAGCCCGCGAAGGCGTCTACGATGTCACCGCCATCTCCTTCCACGCCTATCCCTACATTCAGGATAAATACGCGTTGATGGCCTGCGGCGGCAGCGTCGGCGAAGGCTATGGCCCCATGATCGTCTCGCCGCGTCCGTTCACTGCGAGCGAAGTCAAGACTAAGAAAATCGCCGTCCCTGGCACGCTCACGACGGCCTATCTCGCTCTGAACCTTTTCGCTCCCGGCGTCGAGACCGAAGTCGTCCCCTTCGATCAAATCATCCCGCAGGTGCTCGAAGGCAAGTACGAAGCGGGATTGATCATCCATGAAGGCCAGTTAACCTTCGATAAGGCCGGCCTGCATCGCATTGTCGATCTCGGCCGCTGGTGGCAGAAGGTCACCGGCCTGCCGCTCCCGCTCGGGGGCAACGCGATTCGCCGCGCGCTTGGTCCGCAACTCATGTCCGCCGCGACCGCCGCATTGCGCGAGAGCATCCAGTACGCCCTCGATCACCGCGAGGAAGCGCTCGCCTACGCCATGCAGTTTGCCCGCGACCTCGACTCGCAAACAGCCGACAAGTTCGTTGGTATGTACGTCAACGAGCGCACCCTCGACTATGGTCCCGACGGCCGCGAGGCAGTCCACCGCCTGCTCGACATGGGACACAAAGCCGGCATCATCGCGCCGGAGGCAAAGGTGGATTGGGTGTGAAGAAAGCTCATAGCTGCTAGCTCCTAGCCTGTTCCGTCTGGTATCGCCTGTATGAGTGATTGTGCGATGAAGTATGGCCTGGAGATCTGATTTTTTCGTGCCCTTCAAATTGCCAAGCTTTCAGAACTGACATCGTGTTTAGCTAGAAGCTAGCAGCTAGGAGCTAGAAGCTTGCCCCAAACCCTCCTCATCGACGCCGACGACACGCTCTGGGAGAACAACATCTACTTTGAGCGCGCCATCGCTCGCTTCATTTCATTTCTCAATCATCACGAATTTTCTGCCGAGCAAGTCCGCGAAGTGCTCAACGATGTCGAGCGCGATTGCATCGTCAAGCACGGGTACGGTCTGCACAGCTTCGCCCACGCGCTGGTCGATACCTTTGAGCGCCTCAGCCCCGCTCCCGTCACTGCCGAGCTCGACGCCCAGGTTCGCAGCATCGCCCAGACCATCGAGAATCATCCCATCGAATTTCTCCCCGAGGTTCCCGAGACGCTTGAGTATCTTTCGCAACGCCACCGCCTGATTCTCCTCACGAAAGGCGAAGTGCTCGAGCAGACCGGCAAGATCGAACGTTCCGGTGTGAAGAGATACTTCGCCTCCACCGAAGTCGTCCCCGAAAAAAATGCCGCCACCTACGCCCACATCGCCGGCAAATACGACTGCACCCATGCTTCCACCTGGATGGTCGGCAACAGCCCCAAATCCGACATCAATCCCGCTCTCTCCGCCGGACTCCACGCCGTCTTCATCCCCCACGGCGACACCTGGATCCTCGAGCACGAAGAACTCAATCAAGCTCCGCCCCAACAGAAACTCCTGATCGTAGGCCGCTTCGCCGAACTCCGCGAACACTTCTAGAACATATGGGGCAACAGCTCATGTAGGGACAGCCGCCATCGGCTGTCCGGCGGCCCCGTACTTCGGGGCCGCAGCCACTCGGTCGTAGCGCGACTTATAAACCATCGCGGCCGCGTCTCGCCGGCTGTCGAGCCAGGCGTCCTCGCCTGCGCCCTGCCCTGGCTGCTCAAGAATGGACCGCTTCCCGCCGGGAATCATCCCCGTCAACGTATTCACAACTTGGTCCCTACGGCATCAAACTAACCAACAACCCGCCCTCGCGCCCGCCATTTCCGGCATGTTACGCTCATTCTGCTCTGGTACTGCTCCCACTTCGTCAGTGGCGATTCAGACCAACAATTTACGGCGGCTCTTGCACACCGTCGAAGCGCTTTCCGAACTCGGACCCGCGCTCACCTCCGAGCGCGAGTTTTCGGAAACTTCGCGCCTGATGTTGTCTTCCATCATGGAAGCGGCAGGCGCGCGCGAGGGTGTGCTGTTCCTGTTCAATGACAAGCCCGCCATGCTGACCTCCGCGACCTCGCTGGGATTCGCGCTCATGCCCGATCCCGCCTTCATTCCTCTCCTCCCCAAACACGTGCACGCGCTGAACGCCGCTCGCTCGCCCATCGTGCTCAACTCTTCCACCAACTCGGTCTTTCTGAGTTCGAATGGCAACGTCGCGCCGGAACTTTTCAAGTGCCTCGCGCCGCTGAAAGCCGCAGGCCGGCTCGCCGGAGTCATCGCCCTTGGCCGCCGTCCCAGTGATGCGCTCTACGACGACAACGAACTTGACGCCCTCGAACTGCTCTGCAGCTACGTCGCCCTCGCAGTTCAGAATCACGCCCTCACCCAGACCATCGCGCAGCGCGTTTCCGAAAACCTGCGCCTGATGGCCTCGCTGCACGGTTTTTACGACAACGCGCTCGAAGCCTTCGCCACCGCCATCGACGTCAAGCACGTCAACATTCACGGCCATTCCCTGCGCGTCGGTCGTTACGCCTCCGCCATCGGCGAGGCCATGGGGATGGAATCCAGCGACGTCGCCGCCCTGCGCAGCGCCGGATATCTGCACGACATCGGGAAAGTTGCGGTCGATCGCCGCCTCTTCGGCAAGCCCGGAGCTCTCGATCCCGAAGAATTTCGCGAGATGGCCGACCACACCACCGTCGGCCACCAGATTGTCAGCAGCGTGCAATTCCCCTGGCCCAAAATCCCCGAGGCCGTGCGTTGGCATCACGAGCGCTCCGACGGTTCCGGCTATCCCGACAAGCTCCTGCAAAATGACGTCCCTCTCTCCGTCCGCATTGTCGGGGTTGCCGACTCGTTCGACGCCATGACCAGCGTCCGTCCCTACCGCGCGCCAATGTCGGTCGGCAGCGCGCTCAGCGATCTGGTCCGTCTGTCGCCGGATAAATTCGATCCCAATGTCGTCCAGGCCTTGCTGATCCAGGTCCGCCGCGATGCTGTCGGCAGCAGTCGCTCTCCGCTCCTAGAAAGTTCCCCGGTCAACATCGCCGCCGCCGACGTCGACCATCTGGCCGCCACTTTGCAATACAAAGTCTCCCACGGCAAAGTCTTTCTCACCTAGCCCCGCCCTCCGCGATGCTCCGGGCCTGATCCGCTGTGCATTCCGGAGGTCATCCCGAAGGCCCGCGTTCTCAAGGCGGGCCGAGAGATCTCCTGTGCCTGGAATTCCCGGCTTAAAAACTTTGAACCTTTAGACAGGTACTTGTAATAAATTCTTGCTGCACAATTACTTCCACCGCTTTCACGAACCGCCCTTGCCAGCAACTTTTCCCTCTGTTTGGGTTCATAATGGAAACACCTTCTGTGTGGGAGTCCCCGAATGAGATCCACTGTCGGCAAGTTGTCGGTCTTCTTGCTGTGTCTGAGCCTCGCCTGCGCCGTTCCGCAACTGCTCGCCCATAAGAAACAAAAAAACGACGCCGGCTCCGACGACCAGAAGCGTGCCGTGCATGCCCTCAACCGCCTTACCTTCGGTCCGCGTCCAGGCGACGTGCAGAAAGTCTTGGCCACAGGCGTCGACCGCTGGATCGATGAGCAGCTTCATCCCGAAAAAATTTCTGACAGCGCCGTCGAAGCCCGCCTGGCCCCGCTTCGTACCCTGAAGATGAGCCAGAAGGAACTCATGGAAGAATTTCCCGATCAAATGATGATCAGGCAGGTCATGGACGGCAGGAAATCCATGCCTTCCGATCCCGCGCGCCGCGCTGTCTATCAAGTGCAAATTGCCCGCCGCGAGCAGAAGCAGGAAAGAAAGGCCGCCGCCAGCGAAACCGCAACTGACCAGCCCGCGCAGGCTCCCGTTTCAACTCAGCCCGAAGCCTCTGAAGGCGCCAAAACCGCCGAAGAACTCGCTGCCGCCGCTGCCGCCAGCCCCAACGCCCAACCTGCGGACAGCAATTCGATGAACTCCATGGGTTCCTCGAGCGAAACTTCGGCCAACAATTCTTCGAACGAAACGGCAATGGTGCCGGAACCCACGCTGACCCCCGCCGAAGAAGCCGAAGCCCGCCGCCGCGAAGATCGCCTCTATGCCGACCTCAAAATTCAATCGCTGGTCGATCTGCCTCCCGACGAGCGCTACAAAAAAGTTTTGGCCATGTCGGTGGGCGAGCAACTCGCCTTCGCCGACTCCCTCCGCGGCGGCAATGGCAAAGGCATGGAGTTTCTCGCCGGCATGAACCCCCGCCAGCAAGAAACTCTCATGGCCATGAACAATCCTCCGTTCGTGCCCGTCGAAGAACTCTCTCAGGCCAAGCTGCTGCGTGCCATCTACAGCGATCGTCAACTCGAAGAGGTGATGACCGATTTCTGGTTCAACCACTTCAACGTCTTCATTGGCAAAGGTCCCGAACGCCTGCTGGTCACCAATTACGAGAACGATGTGATTCGCCCCCATGCCCTCGGCAAGTTTGAAGACCTGCTCGTGGCCACCGCTAAGAGTCCTGCCATGCTTTTCTATCTCGATAACTGGATGAGCGTCGGCCCCAATTCCCTGCAGGCGCAAGGCATCCCCGCCCGCGCCATGCGTCCCTATGGTCCTTACGGCCGTCCGCGAATGTATCCCCGGCCCAATCCCAACGCCCGCCGCCGGCAGAACCGCGGTCTCAACGAGAACTATGGCCGCGAGTTGCTCGAACTGCATACGCTCAGCGTCAATGGCGGATACTCCCAGCGCGATGTCACCGAAGTTGCCAAAGTTTTCACCGGCTGGACTATTGAAAAGCCCTTCGAGGGGATGGGCTTTCGCTACGATCCCCGCATGCACGAACCCGGACCCAAATTTGTCCTCGGACATCGCATCAAGGACAAAGGCGAAGACGAAGGCAAAGAAGTTCTGCACCTGCTGGCCACCAGCCCGCAGACCGCGCACTTCATCTCGCTGAAGCTGGCGCAGCGCTTTGTTTCCGACGATCCTCCGCCCGTCCTCGTCGATCGCATGGCGAAGACTTTTGAGAAAGAGAAGGGCGACATCCGCGAAGTTTTGCTCACGCTCTTCCACTCCCCGGAATTCTGGTCGGATTCCACCTACCGTGCCAAGGTCAAGACACCGCTGGAATTCGTCGCTTCCGCGGTGCGCGCCACCGGCGCCGACGTCGAAGATGCCATTCCGCTGGTCATGCGCCTCAATGCCATGGGCATGCCCCTGTACCGCTCGCAGCCGCCCACCGGCTACTCCATGAAGGCCGACGCCTGGGTGAATTCGTCAGCTCTGCTGGATCGCATGAACTTCGCCCTGGCGCTCACCTCCGGCAAAGTGCGCGGAGTCTCTGTCGATGCCGCGCAATTGGCGAGCGGCGTCCCCGCGCCGGCAGACCCGAACGCAATTCTCGCCACGATGGAAGCGAAGCTATTAGCCGCCGATGTCAGCAAGCAGACTCACGACTCGATCGTGGCCCAGATAGCTTCGCCACAAAATTCAGAGCAGCCCAACAATCGCGTGCAAGTGATGCCGCCAGAGGCCGACACCATAGCCGGCCTCCTGTTAGGCTCGCCAGAATTCCAGAGACGATGAGCTACGAGCTACGGGCGACTAGCCATGCCATAGTTATGGCGGAATTTGTCGGGAAGTACCGTAGAGAAGAAGTGCCGTAGAGAAGAGGAGAAGTGGAAGAGCGGCCCCTTTAGGGCCGCGTCAAGGAGCGTAAAGATCGCGGGCTTTAGCCCCTGCGGGAAGCAAGGCTAGCAGCCAGGAGCGCATTCATGATCACCCGTCGCGTTTTCCTTCGCAACAGCGCCCTCGCGGTCGTCGGAACGGCCGCCGTCCCCAGCTTTCTGACGCGCGCCGCCTTCGGCGCCATGCAGGGCAGGCGCAACCAGCGTCTGGTGGTGATCTTTCAGCGCGGCGCAGCCGATGGCCTCAACATCGTCATCCCTCATGCCGAATCGCAGTACTACGCCATGCGCCCCAGCATCAACATCCCGCGCAATGCGGTCATCGATCTCGACGGTTTCTTCGGACTCCATCCCTCGCTCGCGGCGTTTCAGCCGCTGTGGCAGCAGCGCCATCTGGCTATCGTGCACGCGGCCGGATCGCCCGATCCCACCCGCTCCCATTTCGATGCACAGGATTTCATGGAGACCGGAACTCCCGGCGTGAAGGTCACCGACGACGGTTGGCTCAACCGAACTCTCCGCAACCTGCCGCCGGAGAATTCTGCCTTTCGCGCCATCGCTGTCGGCCCCTCGCTGCCCAGAATTCTGAGCGGCTCCGAGCCCGCCGTTGCCATGAACAACATCAACGATTTCTCCGTGGGCGGAAGGAGTCGCAAGCCCTCGCCGGCTGTCAGCGCCTTCGAAGCGATGTACGACCACTCCTCCGACCGCGTGCTGCAAGGCGCCGGCGAGGAAACCTTTGACGCGGTGAAAATGCTCAAGGCCGCCGATCCCGGCAAGTACACGCCCGCTCCCGGCGCGAATTATCCTAAAGGACGCTTCGCCGAAAGCCTGCGCCAGCTCGCCCAGCTCATCAAAGGCAATCTGGGCGTGCAGGTCGCCTTCGCCAACATCGGGGGATGGGATCACCACGTCAATGAAGGCTCAACCGAAGGCCAGCTCGCCAACGTCCTGACGGATTTTTCGCAATCGCTGGCGGCGTTCTGGATCGATCTGGGAGATCTCGCCGAAGACACGGTCGTGGTCACCATGTCGGAGTTCGGCCGCACCGCGCGCGAAAACGGCAATCGCGGCACCGACCACGGCCACGCCAACGTGATGTTCGTCCTGGGCGGCCCAGTCAAAGGCGGCAAGGTCTACGGACGCTGGCCCGGCCTCGACCAGTCGCAACTCTACGAAGCCCGCGACCTCGCCCTCACCACCGACTTCCGCCAGGTCATCGGCGAAGCCGTCGCGCGCCACATGGGCAATACGAACCTGGCCACAGTCTTCCCGGGCTACGACAGCCAGCCGGGAAAGTTCCTGCGCTATCTCGGCTGATTCATGTTGATCTGGGGTGCGGGGATATGTTCCTGCAGGAACACAACGTCATGACGCATCCGCCAGGACAACTATGTCATGACAGCCAAGCTCAAGAAAACACAGAGACGGGAGCGTGCGAGGCTGGGGAAGAATTGACCGGCTGTGGACCCAGATACGCATCGAATTCTGCGCGCGGTAGTGGTCGACGCTAAGAAGCGAGCGGGCGGGAGTGGACCTCCGACATGACCAACCTCAGGTCGTGACTCTACAGGTCCACCAGCACGTCGCCGTTTTCGATCTTCAGGGGATAGACCGCGACTTTGGCATTGGCATTGTGGGACGCGGCCCCGGTCTGCGGATCATACGCCCAGCCGTGCCACGGGCAGACGACTTTGCCCTTCTCGATCGTTCCCTGGCCGAGCGGGCCGCCCTGATGGAGGCATACGTTATCCATCGCCGAGTAGCTGCCGTTGATGTTGGCGACGCAGATTTCCTTGTTGCCGCAGACGAATTCCTTAGCCTCATTCGGCGTAGGCAATTCGGACTGAGTGGTGAGCTTGACGAAACTCGACATCGCCGATCGTACCTCGCGTTTCTGCACTCACAGCTTGAGTTGCATCGGGCTTGGATGTTTAGGCTGGTAAACGCCAATCTTTCCGCCGCCAGGAAGGAAGAAGGTCGCAAGGCTTCCCCAACGTTGTTCGCTCACATCCGAGACCTTCACCTTCTTCGCTTTGAGATCTTTCAACGTTGCGGCAATGTCATCGCACATCAAAAATAACTCGTGCCGGTCGTTCTTATCGGAATCGTGAAACGCGACTTCGAGTGGCGGCATCGCGAAGATCAACCAGCCGTGACCGGCGTCAACGCAAGGGTATTTGAGCACATCGCGAAAAAAGACCCGGTCGGCTTCCGCATCCTTGGAGTAGATCACAACGTGCGCGCCGTTAATCATGAGAGAACCATCAATTGGCTGACGACGGATGGCTGATGGCCGAAAGCTGCCCACTATTTTGGCTGCAATGTCTGCGCGATCATGACCTGCCGCTTGAAATTCTCGACCATGTTGGGATCGAGCCGCACTTCGGTGGGTTTCCTGGCCAGCGTCATGGTGTCGATCTTGTCCTGCAGTTTGAGCAGCGCATAGAAAAGATTTTCCGGGCGCGGAGGGCATCCTGTCACGTACACATCAACCGGGACGATCTTGTCCACGCCCTGCAGAACCGCGTAGGTATTGAACGGTCCGCCCACCGAGGAGCACGCGCCCATCGAAATCACCCACTTCGGGTCGGGCATCTGATCGTAGATGCGCTTGACCACGGGCGCCATCTTCAGCGTGACGGTGCCGGCAACGATCATCAGGTCGCTCTGCCGCGGGCTGGGACGAAATACTTCCGACCCGAAGCGCGCGATGTCGAAGCGCGAGGTCGACGAGGCGATCATCTCGATCGCGCAGCAAGCCAGGCCAAACGTCATGGGCCAGACGGCGGATTTCCGCGCCCAGTTAAAGACGTAGTCGACCGTCGAGATCAGGAAATTCTTTTCGAACTTGTTCTGCAGCCAGGCCATGGTTTGTCCTTGGGACGTCGGGTCCTCGTCGCGAATCCTCGTAACCGCGCCCTACACAGGCAGTCTAGGTGGCGCACGCAGCACTGTCAAACCGC
>DASYYT010000132.1:0-3466 GCA_035949755.1 Candidatus Sulfotelmatobacter sp. | reverse complement strand
ATCCTTCACCGTGCCTTGCAGGCCGCCCGTCGTTTCCTGGGCGAACACAAACACTCCTGATAGCAACAAGGCCATACATGCCAACAATGCAAAAAGCCTCATGGATGTGCTAAATCGCATCTCCTGCCTCCTTAGAATTTCACTTGCTCGGAATCGGATCCAGCGCTGGCCAGTGTCGCCTGGGCACATGTGGCGCGATCCGATCGAATTGCAACCTGGTCGAGACCTCTAAATAAACCGTGAGAGCTGGGAACCCGAACCACTACCACGCTGTTCGTCCGTCTGTCGCGGACTTCATCATTCATCATTCCTTCAACAGCCACTGGAAAATGACAAACAATCTAGGAACACACAAAATCCGAACATAACTCTAATGCAACTCTGAATCCAAACCAGTAACGAAACAAGTACCCTTGTTTTTAAGCAGTTAGTGCAGGGACCGAAGCTGCCAGTACTGAAATTGGTATAAATCAAGAGGGAGCGGTATGGGTTTTCGTAGATTTTCGGGGTGAATTGAAGGGCGTGGGATTCTAGCGATGCTTCCTGGTGGGCCTTGCCGCTACTTCCCCCGGAGCCAGCACCCGACGCACAATCGGGGTGTTCATTTTGTATTTGCGCTCGGTGATGTTGCCCGCGTCATCTTTCACCCGCAGAATGAAAACCGGCAGCATGCCCTCCTTGCCGAAGTCTTCCTTGGTGACCGTCACGGGCAGCACTCCGTCCAGGCCATGCTCGCGGTAAGCGGTTTCATAACGGTGTTTTCGCACATTCCAGGTAAAGACGCGGAGCTGATCGTAGTCATAGGGCAGGCCATCGTGGGGCTCGGTAAGCAGACAGACGTATTGCGGGATTTTCTTGTCTCCGTCCTGCACCTCGTCCAAAACGAAAAACGCCACAAAGCGCTGGCCTTCGGCGTATTGCGCAATCTCGAGGGGAACGTCGGCGTCCACCATCCGCGACAGCACCCAGCCCACCCGGCCCTGGTCGTCGCGCACCAACCACCAATCCTCGACGATGCTTCCCCCGGCTTTCTTCGCGCCGGCCCTGGACAGCGGCGCCGGCACGGCCATCCCCGTCTTTTCGGCGGTCGCTCTTTGCAAAATCGCTACCTTCGCGCCCAGCGGGAGCTGATACAGGTGCTCGCTTTCGCGTCCCGGCGTGATGTGCAAATTGGTCTCGTTGCGCAGGACCCCGGGCTCCTGTACGGGATCATTCTGATGGTCCCGGGTGAGTTTCTGCAGACCGTCAAATGTTTTCTGGTCTACCAGAAACCGCTCTTCGACCCAGCCTTCCAGTCCGCTGGCCGTGTGTACGCGGGCGAATCGCTTTTCCCGCTCCAGGATTTCGACGCGCTCACCGTTCTTTACGTACCCCACACGGTTATAGACGGCGGCTACCTGATCGCGTAAAGCCGCCTGCGGAGCCGAAACATAGGCGACCTCCAGCACCCGGCGCCGGCCTCGACCACAAGCCTGCACAGAAACCAGGCCAGCCAGCGCGAGCACCAGCGCCAGCCAGCCAAAACGGGATGGGCAGAACAGTTTCAGCATTCGCCGCTGCGGAACTTTTACTATAGCGCGTTGCGGCTCCGCCTTGCCGGCACGAAGGTTTACCTCTCTGGCGCGTCGGCCCCTGACATGCCCCTGCCATTTCGGTTACCATTAGATTAAGTCTCTCGGATGGGTGGCTGGGGCGCTCAGGCTTCCTGAGCACGGTTCCCAGCGTCTAAGATTAAGTGGGGATTTTTTCCAGGAAATGCTCAGAAATATGACGAAAAACAGCTTGGTCCGCTGCTCTGTATGTCTCGCTCTGTTCTTGTCGGCCGCGCTTTGCGTTTTCGCGCAGGACACCGTCAATTCCGTGCTGCGTCCTCCCAAGGGCGCCCAGGTCGCGATCGTGATCTTCGAGGATCTGCAGTGCCCTATGTGTCGCCGCACCGCGCCGCTGGTCGAGCAGGCCTCCAAGACCTACAAAATTCCGGTCGTGCGCCACGATTTCCCGCTGCCCATGCACAACTGGTCGTATCAGGCTGCCGTGATGGCGCGCTATTTTGACACTCAGTCCAAGGCCCTGGGCAACGAGTTCCGCGACTACATTTTCGAGAATCAATTGGAAATCAATCCTCAGAACCTGCGCTCTTTCGCCGACAAATTTGCGGCCGAGCACAAGACCGGTCTGCCCTACATCATCGATCCCAGTGGAAAGCTGGCGGCCGAAGTCAATGCCGACCGCGATCTAGGCAAGGCCATCAATCTCGACCACACGCCCACGGTTTACATTGTCAGCACCCGCAACCCCAACAAGCCCTACGTCGAAGTCAGAGATAACAACCAGCTGTACTCGACCATTGACGCCATGATGAAAGAGTAAGGAAAAGCGATTTCAGATTTTGGATTTCTGATTTCGATTGAATTTTGAAATTTTCTATTTCGGCCTTCCGGTGTAATGCTCGGTAGAATGCACCGCCTCGTGATCCTCGAGCGATTCCAGATGGGTAATTACTTCGGCAGGCCTGCCCAACTGCCGGGGCAGGCTCTCTTCCAGTGCAGTCGCCAGCCGGTGCGCGTCCCCCACCGAAGTGGCATGCGGAAATAGCAGGTGCACTTCGATAATCTGCCGGTATCCGGTGGTGCGGTAGCGCACGCCGTGGTAATGCAGCTTGAGTTCGCTGCAGATGGCGTCCAGCTTGGCGCGAATCAGTTTTCCGGTCTTGGGATCGGAGTAATCGAGCAGGCCGACCGCCGAGCGCCATGCCAGCCGTCCCCCCGACCACAAGATGTTGCCCGCCACCGCGAAGGCCACGAGAGGATCGAAAGGCTTCCACCCGGTAATCATCACCAGGCCAAGCCCGGCCACCACGCCAAAGCTGGTGAAGCTGTCGGTGAGCACATGCTTGCCGTCGGCTTCGAGGATGAGCGAATGCGTACGCTTGCCCACGCGCAGCAGGTACCAGCCCAGCCACGCGTTCAACAGCCCCGCTCCCAGCAGCATCAGGGTTCCGGAACCGAGATTTTCCAGCGGCAGGCCCGCGATCCATTTTTCGATGGTCTCCACCACGATCCATATCGCGGCCACAATAATCATCGCCCCTTCAAATCCCGCGGAGAAAAAAGTAATGCGCTCGAATCCGTAGAGAAATGTCGGAGCCGCCGGTTTCACGCTCAACTTCAGGCTGAAAGCGGCGAACGCAACCGCGATCACATGCACCACCGACTCGGCAAAATCCGACAGGATGGCAGCCGATCCGGTCACGTAATAGGCCGTGGTCTTTCCCAACAGCATGAGCACGCCTACGGCGAGCGACATGCGCATGGCAAAGCGCGCCGCGCGCAACTCGTCGTCATCGTGCAGCGTGCCTGCCGATTTCACTTTCTGAATTGTCGCTGTATCGGGCACAGGACTCCGACTATCGCATTATCCTGCCATGCCCGCGAAGGCCCAGAATGTGATTAGAATCACGTCATAA
>DASYYT010000131.1:0-62023 GCA_035949755.1 Candidatus Sulfotelmatobacter sp. | reverse complement strand
AGCGCTCGCCCGTAGCGGACGATTTCGTCCCTATATTTCCGTTCCATTGGCATTACGACCTGGAGAGATGACAAAAAACTGGACCGCACTTGGCACTGGCATAGTACCAGCATCGTTGCGCCGGAAACAATCCAAAATTTCTACTACGTCGCGCTGCGAATCGGGTCTAAACCCGCGCAGTTGGCGGCTTCTGTCCTTATAATCGGCGGTGTGCTGGTCTCGGATTTTCATTACAATCTACCGCCGGAGTTGATCGCCCAGCAACCGCTGGTAGATCGGGCAGCGTCTCGCATGCTGCTGCTCTCTGCCAACACGGGGCAGTTGGAGGACCGGCGCTTCCGCGATTTACCCGACCTGCTTCGACCTACCGACCTCGTGGTCTTCAACAATACGCGAGTATTTCCCGCGCGCTTGTATGGGCGGCGAGGAGGGCTGAAGTCTCAGCCCATCAGCCAGCACAATCCGGCTGCTCGATATTTTCTGCGTGGCCGGGTGGAAGTCCTGCTCACCCGCCAGGTTCAATCGCAGCCCAATGATTGGGAATGCCTAGTTCGACCTGGCCGCAAGCTGGGTGTGGGCGAACATCTGTTTTTCGGCGAGCAGAATGACCTTCAGGCTGAAATCATCGCGCGCGGCGAATTTGGCGAGCGCCGGATCCGCTTCGCCCCTGTCGATGACTTCTTCGGCCGGGTAGAGAGAATCGGTCACATCCCGCTGCCGCCCTACATTGCTCGCGCCGATTCCCCGGCCGACCGTGAGCGTTACCAGACCATCTATGCGCGGGAGCGCGGCTCTGTCGCCGCTCCGACCGCCGGCTTACACTTCACCCCCGAGATTCTGGATCGCATTCGCCGCCGCGGCATCGAGATCGCAGAAGTCACTCTGCACGTCGGCTTGGGAACGTTTCAGCCGGTTCGCGCTGAGATCGTGGAAGAACACCAGCTTCACCAAGAGGCCTATACCATTCCGAAAGAAGCGGCCGACCGCATTCAAAATGCGCGCAGAGAATCCCGCCGGATCGTCGCGGTGGGAACGACCACGGTGCGCACGCTGGAATATGTCGCTCAGATAAACGCTGGCGAAGTTTGCGCGGGCGGCGGCGATGCAAACCTGTTCATTTATCCCGGCTATAAATTCCAGGTTGTGCAGGCATTGCTGACCAACTTCCACCTGCCCCAATCGACACTCCTGATGCTGGTCTGCGCCTTGGGAGGCAAACAGAATGTGCTCCGCGCTTACCAGCATGCGGTTGCTCAGCGCTACCGTTTTTATTCTTACGGCGATTGCATGTTCGTGGAGTAGCGAGATTCCGAGTGGGTGCGAAGAAAACGGCGTCTAGGGAAAGAATTCGCTCATGTCCGGCGCTGTTGCTGCCGCTCCGGGAAGGTCCGACACTCCCAGGCCTTCCAGCATTAGTCGCAGCGTGCTCTCGTGCTGATAGAGCGTCGTTGATTGATATCCGGGCTTGCCGAGAGGGCTGACCAGCACCGCCGCTACGTGGCCTCCTCCATAGGTTGTGTCGGAATCTTCCGCCTCATCAAACACAATGATCAGCAGCGAGTTCCTAAACGCTGTGCTGCCCAGCAGAGGGGCGATATTTGCCGACAACCACTGATCGGCCGCCGACAACTTCTGCTGATCGGTGCACGAACTCATGCCGGCCGGACAATTGTGGGCGTCGTCGTTGACATTCGGAACGATGAAGGCATAGTCCGGCAATGTGTCGGCAGCGATATCGGCGGAGAGTTGCGTGAATGGAACAATGTTGTTGGCCTGCACCGAGCTTTGTTGCACATCCGAAAAGTAGACGAACGGGTTGTGATGTTGTACGTATGCCCCATCATCGCCTCCCAGGTAACCGATGGAGGGCAAAGACTCCGCATAAGACCTCCAGCTTTTGCCCGCAGCCGTCAATGCCCGCACGACATTATCCTGAGTGACTACACCACTATAGGAATCCCCTGCGGACCCGGTGATCGAAGTCCCTCCACCAACCGTCAACTCGAAATAATTCGGCAGCGAGGGATGAGCATCGGCATAGTATTGCGTGGCCAGGCCATTGACGCTGGCCAGGCCGTTCAAATACGGCATGTTGGCATTGCCGATCACGTCGGTAAAACTGTGGTTTTCTTCCAACACCACAAACACATGGGAGAACTGCGGAATGGAGCTCCCGCCACCACCGGCAACATTGGTTAAAGTAAAATCTGCCGTGCTGGTATTGGTACTGAGCGAGGCGGTTACGACGTACGATCCGGGAATCGCATTCGCCATGAGCACCGGCGCTGTAGCGACTCCGCTGGCGTTGGTGCTTGACGACGTTGCGTTCGTTCCATTCGAAAACGTGGCACTCGCCCCGTTCGGCGGCGCTGTGAAGATCACAACCTCATTGGCCAGCGCATTGCCCGATCCATCTGTCACCGTAGCTTCCAGTTGCGAAGCAAAGGCGGTCAAGACGGTGGCCGACTGCTCGCTACCCGCCGTAGCAGTCACGGTATCTGCGGCAATGTTCACCGTAAGGATTGCAGCACTACTAGTCGCGCTTCCCGCAGCATTTGTTACCGACACAGTAAACTGCGCACCATTGTCGGCTATGGTCGTCGCCCCGGTGGTATAGGTGGAGGACGTAGCGCCGGGGATCGCCGCTCCGTTTTCACTCCACTGGTAGGCGAGCGGAGCAGTGCCGCTGGCGGTGACAGTGAACGACGCAGTAGCACCGGCAGCAACGCTCAGGCTGTGCGGTTGAGCCGTGATGGATGGCGCAATCGCTTGTGCGTTGATGGCCGAGGAAGGCGCGTCTCCCCCGCAACTGCAGGATAAAACCAGTGCAAGAACAGAAGCAGCCGCACCGATCTGCCCGACTCCGGTTCGCGACAGCCCAAGGGCCATTCCAGCCTCTCAAGAACGATACGACCCAGTTTTCGTTTTCAATGAATCGGGCTTTGGATGTAAGGGATGCGAGAACTGTTGTGCTCAAAAATTACAGGCGGCACATTTTCGCCTCCAGGAGAATACAGCGATGCCACAGCTCCGGCTCTCGGCTACAGCGAAGACATTATTTTTGGGTCGGAGTTTTGCCGTATGTTCTACAGTCCGGTTCACCTGCGAAACTGGTCCCCGTGAACGGCAGACTAGAGGATCGAATTCAGCAACTGTGCGCACAGGTAAAGGCAACTGATGATGACGAGGAGCTATATCAATTGTGCGAGGAGTTGCGGCAGGCGCTGAAAGAACACGTCAGTCAACTTCGACAACAGGTAGCCGAGTATCGCCGCGTCGGGAAAACGCACTCCCGCAAGAAGGGGCGCTAAGAGAACATGTTGGACGACAGCTCTAAACAACGCGTGAAGGACCTTTGCGATCTCATCGCCAAAGAACAGGACCAGAAACGGTTCTCCATGCTCATCCAGGAACTCAACCAGTTACTCGACGGAGTTCAAACCAGCTCCGACGGAAATAGCGGAAGTGGAAATCTTCCCTCCAACCAAGAACAAGCCTGATCATCCTCCTTAGCTCTAAAGCTTTCCTTCCTAAGCTCAGTGCGACGCCGTACAGGTCTTCCAACCGGCGTCGCGCTTTCTCACGCTGAACCCGGCACTTAGCAAATATAGCCCATTTCCCGTTGTGAAACTCTGGTCCAATGCTGCATTCGTATACCTTTGTGCGCCCGAGTTTCGGCTGCGGTTGAGTCTCTTTTAACTAAACTGGCCTGTTCCATTAAGGACGGTTCACTTTATGCGAATTCTTATTGCCGAAGATGATGAAGCTCTAGCCCGGTTTGTTCGCCAGGGTCTCGAAGCCGAGAACTACACGGTCGATGTGGTCGCGGATGGAGAGCAGGCCCGGAATGCAGCCACCGAATTCGACTACGACATGCTCATTCTCGATCTGAGCCTGCCCAAACTGGATGGCCTCAGCGTGCTGCGCCAGTTGCGGCTGAAGAAGCCCAGCCTGCCGGTCCTGATCCTGACCCAGCGCACGAAAGTGGAAGACAAAGTTCAGTGCCTGGATGGGGGAGCCGATGACTATCTCGGCAAGCCGTTTGCCTTTAGCGAGCTTTCCGCCCGGATCCGCGCCCTGGTGCGGCGTAGCCATCTGCCATCGGAGTCGGTGCTCACCCTCGCTGACCTGAAACTGGACCGGGTGCGACGCATGGTCGAGCGCGCGGGACGCAGGGTAGAGCTGACCGCCAAGGAATTTGCCCTTCTGGAATACCTCATGCGAAACGCGTTCCGAACCGTCACGCGTTCCATGATTATCGAGCATGTGTGGAATCTCACCTTCGACACAACCACCAATGTGGTGGACGTCTACATCAACTACGGCTTGCGCGTCACCGAAGTTGCGCCGGCGGAAATCTAGGAGCGAATGATGGCAAGCACCAGCATCCGTTTGGATTTGCTTAGCCTGGTTTGGCATGATCTTTGGCATAAACTTTCTCCCCCTGGCAAAACCCGCGGGTGCCCACACCTTCATGGGGCCTGGTGGTTGCTTCGTTCCGCGCCCCCGGGCGTATGGTTTGAGAATTTTCGGTATTGCCTGGACCGCTGCTTGGGAGATGCTCTCGCCGACACGCTGCAGAGAATTCCCTCTTCCCCACGGCGGGAGCCGCCGGTTCATCGCCTGCCTCTGGGATTATTGCTTTTGTCGCGCCACCAACTTACTCGGGAACAGTTGCAAACTGCGCTGGCCGCGCAGCGCTCCGCCGGACACGGGCGCCTGGGAGAATGGCTGCAGGCGCTTGAGTTTGCCACCGAAACACAAGTCACGGCGGCCTTGGCGCGGCAATGGTCTTGTCCCATCTTCCTTTCTTCTGCGTCTTTTCCGGGCGGGCGCCATGTTCCCCAGATTCCCATCAGCTTGCTCCAACACTTCTCGATGGTTCCGGTGCATTATGTCGAATCAACTTCTACCCTGCATCTCGCCTTCTCCGAGGGCGTCGACTACACAGTGCTGTATGCGATCGAGCAGATGACAGGGTGCCATACTGAGGCGTGTTTCGCTACTCCGGCCTTCGTACGCGCCCAACTTGCTCCACTCTGCGCTCACCGCGCTGAGAGCGAAATCGTGTTCAGTCATTTCCCCGACGTTGACGAGGTCTGCAGCATGATCCGCAGCTACTGCTCGCGCCTGCACGCGTCCGAAATGAAAGTGGCGCGCTGCGGATCCGATCTCTGGGTTCGCCTGCTGCGGAATTCCAGATCTCCGCTCGATCTGATCCTGCACTCGCCCGCAGCTTCAGCCCGCTAAAGTTCTTGTCCGGTTTGCCGATAAGGGCTGTGTGTGGCCGCGCACCCCCGGTTCCATGCCTTTGGCCTTCGAAAGGAATTCTTGCGGGAGATAGAGAACATACGCGCGCTGATTGTGGACGATTCTTCCGTAATGCGGAAGATCGTAGAGCGCTCCCTGCGCCAAGCTGGCGTCAAGCTTTCCGAGGTCCTCGAAGCGGGCGACGGAGCGGAAGCCTTGGCAGCCCTGGAAAACCATAAGGTGGATCTAATTCTTTGCGACATCAACATGCCGGTCATGAACGGACTCGAATTCGTGAAGCACCTGCAAACGGTCGAGAATGCCAAGGGAGTGCCTGTGGTTATGATCACCACCGAAGGCAGCGAAGCCCATGTGGTCGAGGCGATTTCGGCGGGTGCCCGTGGCTACATCCGCAAACCGTTTACTCCCGATGAGGTCAAAGAGCACTTGCTAGCCGTGCTGGCGGAGAGACAATGAGTTCTTCGCATGCACTGCTTGTCTCCATAGGAGGACGCGCATCTCTGCTCGCCAGCCTGCAGCAGTCCATCGAAGAGGTGTTCGACCTTATGCTGGCCAGCCCTATCGAGCGTTCTCCTGACCTGCCGCCAGGCAAATCGCTCGAACTCACATTCATGGTTGGACTGGCAGGGCCATTGTCGGCAGTGGTCGCCATGCGCTGCAGTTCCCAAGCGGCCGCGGTCATGGCGTCCCGCATGTTGGGTATCGAAGATGGAAATGCCGGGGCAGAAGTGTGGGACGCCGTGGGCGAAATCTGCAATATGGTGGCGGGCAATTTCAAGAATAAAGTCGCTGGCCTGGGCACAGATTGCGTGCTCTCGGTCCCCACCGTGATCACCGCATCGGAGAACAAACTGCAGGCGACTGCGAACTGCGACCTGCACATGGCATTCCTGTTTGCAGGAGAGCCTATCCTGCTTTCTCTGGAGGTTCACGAATAACTGTTCATCTCGTGTTTGGCCAGCTCTCGCACAGGCGAAGCGGAGCTTTCGTGAACCGGGCCAAAGTCTAAGACGGCGCGGGAGTGGCTCCTACGAAGAACGCAGTGCATCTATTGGTTCGGCTGCCGCGGCCCGGATCGCCGGAATGGCAGATGCAAGCAGCGCCATTATCAGAATGATCGCTGCGCTCGTTACGTAAATGAGCGGATCAGTCGCGCTCACCTCGAACAGAAATGCGCTGACCAGGCGCGAGGCGGCCAGCGAACCGAGTACGCCAAGAGCACATCCAAGAAGCGCCAACTTCAGTCCCGCGCCGACGACAAGTCGTGCAATCCCCCCGCGCTGGGCGCCCAGCGCCATGCGAATCGCGATCTCCTGGGTACGTTGCGAGACCGAGAACGCAATTACTGCGTAGATCCCGACAACCGCCAGCAACAGGCCTGCGATCGCAAACGCAGTGATGAGATCGGTATTGAAGCGCCGTGGCCCTTCCACATTTGCCATGGTTTCTGTAATCGGCTCCACTTCTTGCAGAGCAAGCAGCGGATCAACTTCAGCTACCGCAGAACGCAAGGTCTGCACCATCTGCTCGGGGGGAAGCGCCGAGCGAAGGACAATATATCCGGCGGTAGGCTCGGTAAGCTTTGCTTCGGGCAGCCAACCGTAGAGTGTTGCAGGCTGCTCGGCAGGCGTATACCACTGGTCCATGGTGGGTTCATCGCGGGAGCCCATCTCGGTGTCGGCGACAATGCCAACTATAGTTGCCCAGGGAAGTTTTTTCTTGGGAGAACCGACGTGCAACCGTTTTCCAATCGCTGGTTGCCCCGGCCAACGATGTTTCGCCATCGATTGGTTGATGATCACAACCAGCGGCGCGTTGGAACGGTCGTCGCTGGTGAAGTAGCGGCCGTCGAGCAAAGGAATCTTCATCGCACGGAAATATTCGCCGTTGACTGCCGCGAATGCGGCAAAACTGAGCTTCCACGCCTCCACTGACTCACCTTCAATGGTATAGGCAGACATGGGATTGATGTCGGAGGCGGGAAGCGCCGTGGTCATGCCAACCGCATTGATCGCCGGCTTGGCCGCGAGGCGATCGAGAACGCCTCGATTGAATGATTCCGCAGCGGGGTTGGTGAAGTATTGCTTAGCCGGCAACTGATACCCGGCTACGAGCACATGGTCAGGCTGAAATCCGGGGTTCACGGCACGCATTTTCTGGAAGCTGCGAAGGAACGCCGCCGATGTGGTGACCAGCACCAGCGCGATCGCAATTTCGGAGACAACCAGAGCGCCACGCAAGCGACTGTGACTCGATCCCCCCGTATTGCTGCGCAGCCCCTCTTTCAGGCTCTCGGTGAGGTTTGTTCTCAGAGCCACGAACGCCGGAGCAAAGCTGCAGACGGCACCTGTCGTTAAAGCAAGGATGAAGGCGAACGCAACGACAGTTGTGTCCATCGAAATGGAACTGACGCGGGGCATGGATTCAGGCAAGAGATAGAGCGCCGCCCGGATGGCAATTGCAGCGAATAGCAAACCCAGCAATCCCCCAGCCGTTCCGAGCAGCACTCCCTCAAAGACCGATTCGCGCACGATCGCGCCGGAGCCCGCGCCCAGCGCCAATCGAACCGCGGATTCGCCGCGTTTGCGAATCGCGCGTACCAGCAGGAGGCCTGCGACATTGGCGCAGGCAATCAACAGCACGACTGCGACCGCCAGGAATAGAGTGCGTAGTAGCGGCCGAACCTCTCCAACGTCGTATTCGAGCAGAGGCGTAACATCCCCGCGGACATTGATCGGACTCATTCCCGCAGGCAAGCTGCGCATGAACTGAAGCGCGACGCGATCAGCATCCTGCGCTCCCTGGGTGAAAGTCACGCCGTCTTTTAGGCGGGCGACCAGCTGGTATCCCCAAAAACCGGCGTGCTGGTCAGAAAGTTCGTCGGGTGTAAGGCTCAAAGGGACCCAGATCTGCGCCTGATCGAGGTGCCCATCCTCAAGAGGGAACTCGAAATCGCGGGGCATCACTCCCACGATCGAATAGGGCCTGCGATCGAGAGCGATCAGGCTGCCCATCACGTGCGAGTCATGATGATAGCGGTCTCGCCAGAGCGCATAACTGATCACCGCTACTGGTTCATGGCCGTCTTCTTCTTCTTGCGTGAATACGCGTCCTAGGACGGGCTGCACACCCAACGTGGGAAAGACGCCTGCAGAAAACCGGGCCGCGTGAATTTCTTCTGGGGTTGCCTCTCCCGACAATTCGAAAGTGGTACTAATGAAGCCGCCCAGAGAGGAAAAGGCGCTGGCCGAACTCGAATAAGTTGAGATCTCGCGGGCGGTGACGGTCGTGCCAGCGCCGCCTCCCAGATGGTCGCCCACTAAAACGAGGCGATCCGGATTCTTAAAAGGCAGGGGGCGCAGGAGGATGCCCTCAATCAGGGAGAAGACCGCTGTTGTGGCCCCAATCCCAAGAGCCAGCGTAAAGACCACTACCATCCCGAAGGCTGGCGCATTCGCGAGTCGACGAAGGGCAAACTGGAAATTTCGGGCGATTGCGTACATGCATCCTCCCTGGCCTCTCGATTGAGGGGCATTGAGTAGTTAAGATACCGAAGCCGGTACGGTTTGCAATCGGCAAAACATATTTCTTAAGTGCAGCGCCACTGTCCATTTGTGGACAGTCGAATCCCGTAGCGGACAAACCACCTGCGGCCGCATGTTATGTCTGGAGTGTATCCTCAACACTTTCAATCTCTTGCACATCGGACGGATTGGCCGGGTAGTTGCGAATTCGCCAGTGATGGATATCGCCCGCCCAGAGTTTAAAGAGAAGAAACGCCGCCGCCAAATAATCGTAGGCGCGGTGGTTGCGGTCGTCGTCGGTGCCTTAACCGTGATCGTGTATCGCCTGCGGCCCGCCGCACCGAGCGTGGAACGCGGCACGGTGTGGACCGACACGGTGAAACGCGGTTCGATGTTGCGGCAGGTGCGCGGCATTGGATCGCTGGTCCCGTCCCAGGAGTCAGTTCTGCAGATTCCCGCCGAAACTGAAGCCACGGTCTTGCGCATTCGCATGTTGCCCGGCTCACTGGTGAAGCCGGACACCGTCCTATTAGATATGAGCAATCCCCAGGTCGAGCAGGCTGCGATCGACGCACACCTGCAATGGAAAGCGGCTGAGGCCGAATTACAGAGCCAGCGCATGAAGCTGGAAAGCGATTACATGAATCAGAAGTCCGGCGCGGCCACGGTCAAAGCGGACTACACTCAGGCGCAGCTACAGTCCCAAACGGATAAAGCTCTTTACGATCTCGGAGTGATTTCCGGACTGGCTTACAAAGCGTCCAAAGGCAAAGCGGATGAACTCACGATTCGGAACAGTCTTCAAGATCAGAGTCTGGCCAGCACGCAGAAAGCGATTGACGCCCAGTTGGCCGAACAGCAAGCCAAAGTCGAGCAGATGAAAACTCTGGCTGAGCTGAAACAGAAGCAACTGGACGCCCTGAAAGTCCGTGCCGGAATCGCAGGCGTTCTGGTGGATCTGCCGCTGCATGTGGGCGAACACGTTTCCCCCGGTACGATGCTCGCGAAAGTAGTGCAACCGAATCACCTGATGGCCGAATTGAAGGTGGCGGAGACGCAGGCTCGCGACGTGCACGACGGCGAACAGGCATCCATTGACACGCACAATGGGGTTATTTCCGGCAACGTGATGCGCGTCGATCCAGCGGTGCAAAACGGAACTGTGACCGTCGACGTCAAACTTATTGGCGATTTGCCCCCCGGCGCGCGCCCGGACCTGAGCGTGGATGGGACCATCGATCTGGAACGGCTCGACAATGTTCTCTACGTTGGTCGCCCGGCCTTCGGGCAGGAAAACAGTACCATCAGCCTGTTCAAACTCGAGCCCGATGGGCACGATGCAGTCCGCGTTCCGGTGAAAGTCGGCCGGGCGTCGGTGAATTCCATCCAGGTGCTCGATGGCTTGCGCGAAGGCGACACCGTCGTGCTTTCCGACATGTCACGTTGGGACAACACTGACCGTATTCGGCTCCAAGACTAATCAATCCAAGTGAGGAACTCATGACAGAAGCCGGCCAACCGCTAATCCAGATTTCGGATATGACGAAAGTTTTCTACACGGATGAGATTGAGACGCACGCGCTCTCCGGCGTCCACCTCTCCGTAAGCAAAGGCGAGTACGTGGCCATGTCGGGACCGTCGGGCTGCGGCAAATCGACGCTGCTGTCGATTATCGGGCTGCTCGATACGCCGACTGCGGGCCGCTACTTGCTCAACGACAAGCCGGTCGAGAATCTCGATTTTGGCGAGCGGGCTCGTATCCGGAATCAGGAGATCGGATTCATCTTCCAAAGTTTTAATCTCATCGGCGATCTCACCGTCTATGAAAACGTCGAGCTACCGCTGACCTACCGGCAGAGAATGCCTTCGGCCGAGCGCAAGACTCGCGTGATGGAAGCGCTGGAGCGCGTCGGTATGGCACACCGCGTCCGGCACTATCCTTCGCAACTCTCGGGCGGCCAGCAGCAGCGCGTGGCCGTTGCCCGCGCCTTAGGGGGCAAGCCTTCCATCCTGCTGGCGGACGAACCCACCGGCAACCTCGACTCGCGCAATGGCGAGGCCGTAATGGAACTGCTCGCCGATCTGCACCGCGACGGAGCCACCATCTGCATGGTGACCCACGATCCGCGGTTCGCCAAGCACGCGCAACGCGAAGTCCACCTGTTCGACGGCAAAGTCGTCGCCGAAGAAGAGCTGAAGAAACTAATGGCGGAAGTACAAGCGTAACGATTACGCAACGCGAGCGGGCGGAAGGCGCGCGGCCAAAGTCGATCCCCAGGTGGCTTTGCGATACGAGTAAGAAGAATGACAGCTTTATTCCATGATATTCGCTATGCATTGCGCCAGTTGCGCAAGAGTCCAGGCTTCACTGCGATTGCGCTGCTCACCCTGGCTCTCGGCATCGGCGCCAACACCGCAATTTTCAGCGTCGTGAATGGCGTGCTCCTTCGTCCTCTTCCCTTCCACGATCCCGCGAAGCTCGTGCGAGTCTGGCACGTTCCGCCTGCCAAGAGTTTTCCAGGCATAACGACTTTCGCGGTATCGGCAGCGAACTATCTCGATTGGCAAAACCAGAATCATGTTTTCGAACAGATGGCGATCTACACCTATCGCGGTTTCACGCTGACGGGCAGCGCCACGCCGGAGCAGGTGGACGCCTGTGCGGTCTCGCCAGAATTCTTCCAGACATTATCCGTCCAGCCCATGCTGGGCCGTGTGTTGTTGCCCGAGGAAAATCAGCCTGCCCGTTCCAACGTGGTGGTTCTGAGCCACCGCTTGTGGCAGGAGCATTTTGGCTCCAATCCGGATGTAGTTGGGCACGACATTACGATGAATGGGCAGAATTTCCTGGTAGCCGGCGTGATGCCGCCGAATTTCCGCTTTCCTGATTTCGCGCAGATGTGGACTCCGATGGCCTGGACCGACGCCCAGCGCGCCGTTCGCGGGGAACACCATTATTTAGTTATTGGCCGCCTCAAGCCCGGGGTGGATGTGGCCCAGGCGCAGGCGGAGATGAATACAATCTCCAGCCGACTCGAGCAACTTTACCCTGCCGATGACAAAGGCTGGGGGGCCGTAGTCATCCCGCTACATGACGATATGGTCAGCGATGTTCGCCCGGCCATGCTGGTGCTGCTGGGAGCCGTCGCTTGTGTGCTGCTCATCGCCTGCGTGAATGTAGCCAACCTCATTCTGGCAAAAGGATTCAGCCGGCAGAAGGAGATCGCGATCAGGACCGCTCTGGGCGCCACTTCGGCCCGAGTGTTGCGCCAGGTGCTCACAGAAACCGTGCTCCTGTCGCTTGTGGGCGGCGCGCTCGGCTTGGCCTACGCGCCTTTCGGCGTGCGGCTCATCAAAGCGTTCCTGGCAGACAAGCTTCCGCAGTCCATGGACATTGGCCTCGATTTGAAAGTGCTGCTGTTTACGGCCGCGGTTTCTTTGCTGACCGGCATCCTCGCCGGAATCCTGCCCGCCCTGCGCCTGGCTTGCAAGAACGTGAGTCAAACGTTGAAGCAGGGTCTAGGCCGTACCAGCAGCGATTCAGCCGGCCAGCGCACCAGGACTGCTCTCGTAGTTTCCGAAGTAGCGCTCTCGTTGGTTCTGCTGGTGGGCGCAGGGCTGTTAATTCGCAGCTTTCAACGCCTTCACCAGGTAAATCCAGGCTTTGATGCTCGCGGCGTTCTCACGGCGGATGTGGAAGTCGCGGAGAAAAAGTTTCTTCAGCCTGCAGCTCAGGCGCGATTTTTCGATCAAGTACTGCAGCGTGTGCGCGCCCTCCCTTCGGTGGTTTCTGCCGGGGTAATTGACGACGTTCCTCTGAATGGAAACGGCTCGCACCAGCCAATTGCCATCGAAGGCAGGCCCGTCGTTGCCATGTCGGAGCAGCCGGAAGTTGATGTTCGGCTGATCAGCCCGGGATACCTGAGTGCGATGCGCATCCCTGTGTTGCGTGGGCGCGACCTTGCCGACAGCGACACGGCGGGCCGGCCCGGTGCAGTCCTGATCAGCGAATCCATGGCGCGGCAGTTCTGGCCGGGCGAAGACGCGATTGGGAAGCACCTGAACCTCACTTTTTTCCCGGAGATTTCTCGCGAGGTTGTCGGAATTGTGGGCGACGTCAAACTCGATGGCCTGGACCAGACTCGACCCGCGGTGGCTCTCTACATTTCGCTTGATCAGGTTTCCGTGCCCGCGACGGGAGGATGGGGATCGTTCCCCATGACTTTGGTGGTGCGCACGGCGTCTAGTCCCGCTGGAATCGCCTCGCCCGTTTCAGATGCCGTACATCAGGTTGACCCGGAAATCCCGTTGCGCGACATCCTGACCATGGATGACCTGGTAGCCAGCTCTTTATCGCAACAGCGATTCGACACCCTGCTGCTTGGCGCCTTCGCAGCCCTCGCGCTGATCCTGGCCGCCATCGGCATTTATAGCGTGCTTTCCTACAGCGTGAAACGGCGCGTGAACGAGATCGGACTTCGCATGGCGCTGGGCGCGCGACTTAGCGATGTGCTGCGCATGGTCATTCTTGAGGGCATGCGGCCCACACTCCTCGGTCTGGCCATTGGAGCATTCGCAGCCCTGGCCTTCAGCCGGGTGATGTCGAGCCTGATTTACCAGATCGCACCCAGCGATCCCCTGACATTTGTGGCGGTTGCAGCGCTACTAACGATAGTCGGCTTTCTCGCGACCGTCATTCCGGCTTACCGGGCTTCCAGGGTCGACCCCATAGTCGCGTTGCGGGACGAGTGAGGGAAACGTGGAAACGCTCCTACAAAGTCTCCCCTGCGTATTGCAAGAGTTGCACAAGTGCCCGGGATTCGCCGATCGCAACCGTCGCTTTGCCGGCGGGCGTGCCCGCGCACCGCGTCGATCGCATTCAATCCATCGGCCTGCGTTACGAGTGAGAATATGACAGGACTTGCACAAGACTTTCGCTACGCATTCCGGCAGTTGCGGAAGAGTCCGGGATTCGCCATTACGGCGATCCTGGTCTTGGCCCTGGGCATCGCGGCCAGCACCGCAATTTTTGGCTTTGTCGATGCCGCGCTGATCAAGCCCCTGCCTTATCCGAACGCCGACCGGCTGGTCCTGGTGACCGAGAGCGTTCCCATAATTCCCCGCGCCAATCTCTCCTATCCCGACTATCTCGACTGGAAGAAGCTGAACCAGGTCTTCAGTTCGCTGGAAGTGTGGCGCGGGGATGGTTTCCTCGTACGCACTCCGTCCGGCACAGAGCCCGTATCTGCGGCGCGGGTGAGCGATGGCTTTTTTCGTACTTTGGGCGTCTCTCCCATGCTGGGCCGCGATTTCTATCCCGGAGAGGATCTGCCGAAAGCTCCCAACACCGTGATCCTGACCTACGGCGCCTGGCAGAAGCGCTTCGGAGGAAGAAAAGATGCGGTTGGCGAGACCATCGACTTGAGCGGCGTGCCCTACACCATCGTCGGCATCCTGCCGCAGAGTTTCCAGTTTGCCCCGGAAGGGCAGGCCGAATTCTGGGCGACACTTCATCCGACCGACTCCTGCTCTGTTCGGCGCAGTTGCCACGACCTGGTCGGAATCGGCCGCCTCCAAGAAGGAGTCACGGTCCCTGAAGCGCTGGCCAACATGACCGCCATTGCCCGGCAGTTGGAGATTCAATATCCCGCTGACAATCGCGGCCAGGGTGCATACGTAAAGTCCCTCTCCGATGACGTCGTCAGCGATGTCCGCCCCATCTTGCTCGCTTTGCTGGGCGGTTCAGGCCTCCTCCTGATTATTGCGTGTGTGAATGTGGCGAGCCTGCTGCTGGTGCGCTCGGAGAGCCGCAAGCGCGAGATTGCGGTGCGGGGCGCGCTCGGCGCCTCCCGGCTTCGGCTCATGCGTCAGTTCACGACGGATGGCTTCGTGCTGGTGGCGGCCGGCGCAGTGCTCGGCGTGCTGATTGCGCGCGTCGCCATGCAGATCCTGACCAATTTCATTTCCGCCGATATGTTGGCCGGCATGCCCTATTTGAACGGCCTCGGATTAAGCCTGCACGTGCTCGCTTTCGCCGCGGCAATCTCCATCGCCGCGGTGATCCTGTTCTCCCTCACTCCTCTGTTTCGTTTGCCCTTGCGCGAACTACGAGAGGGTCTGAACGAAGGCGGCCGCGGTTATGCCGGAACTCTGTGGCGGCGATTTGGCGCGAACCTGGTCGTCATTGAACTCGCCGTCGCGGTTGTGCTTTTGGTCGGCGCTGGACTGCTCGGCAAGAGTCTCTACCGCTTGCTGCATGTGGAAATCGGATTTCAGCCCGACCACCTGGCCACGGTGGATGTGGCTTTGTCCGACGCAGCCTACCCCAAAGATGAACAACAGGCTGCCGTGGGGCGCCGGCTGATCAACCGCATCAAAAGTTTGCCCGGCGTCCAGTCTGCCGCCATCACCAGCGTTTTGCCCGTCAGCTTTAATGGCAATACCACCTGGATCCGTATTTTGGGCCGGCCTTATAACGGCGAGCACAACGAAGTAAATGAGCGCGATGTAAGCTCGGATCTTCTTTCTACGCTAAAAGCAAAGCTCCTGCGCGGCCGCTACTTCAGCGATGCCGAAGATTCCACCAAGCCTCACGTAGTCGTCATCAACCAGGCATTAGCCAGGAAATATTTTCCTGGGGAAGATCCCATCGGAAAAGAAGTCGGGGACACGAGCCTCACCCCGAAATCCATTTATGAAATCGTTGGCGTGGTTGAAGACGTCAAGGATGGTTCGCTCGATTCCGAGATCTGGCCGACGATTTACTATCCGTTTAATCAAAGTCCGGATCCGTATTTTTCCCTCGTAGTGCGCACATCGCAGGATGAAGGCTCGGTCCTGCCGGCCATTGTCGCCGCCATTCATGAAATCGATCCTGGTATCGGCGCTTTGAAGGAAACGACCATGGCGCACCGGATTAACGACTCTCCCAGCGCTTACCTTCACCGGTCCTCAGCCTGGATGGTGGGGGGCTTCGCCGGCATCGCCTTGTTACTGGGCGTGGTTGGTCTCTATGGCGTCATCGCGTACTCGGTCAGCCGAAGAACTCGAGAGATAGGAGTGCGTATGGCGCTGGGAGCTCAACGCAGCTCTGTCTATCAACTCATTTTGAAAGAAGCTGCCTGGTTAACTTCCGTCGGAATTGCCGCAGGCCTCCTCTGCTCGGTCGGGGCGGCGGCTTTCATTCGCGGATTGCTGTTCGGAGTTCGTTCCTGGGACGCGCCCACGCTCGCGGCAGTCGCGATCGTGCTTGGAGTCTCGGCGCTCCTGGCCGCCTACATTCCCGCCCGCCGGGCAGCCCAGGTGGACCCGTCGGTGGCGCTGCGCTACGAGTAGAAAGCGAATAGAGAAACAATGACTGGACTCATCGCCGATCTTCGCTACGCACTCCGCCAGTTATTCAAAAGCCCGGGCTTTGCTGCGGTTGCAATCGTGACGCTCGCGCTCGGCATTGGCGCGAACACGACCATCTTCAGCCTGGTCAATGGATTTCTATTGCGGCCGTTGCCCTACCCCGAACCCGAACGCCTCGCCGTGGTGATTCGCCACGTGGAAGGCATTTCCCCCCAAACGGGCCAGTTCGCGCACGACGACGATCCCACGCAGGATGGCAAGACCTGGGAAGAAGTTCGCGATCAAGTGCCTTCCGTCCAGGCCGCGGTTTTTGGCGGAACGAGTGGCGTGAATCTGGTGGCTGGCTCGGGACCGGGCGCCGAAATCCGCTACGTGCAGGACATGCGCGTGTCGGCGCAGTACTTCAACGTTCTCGGCATCGCTCCCATTCTCGGCCGCGGCTTCAGCGCCGAGGAAGATCGCCCCAATGGACCCAATGCTGTCATCCTGAGTTATGGGCTTTGGCAGTCAGCTTTGCGGGGCGATCGCGATATCATCGGCAAGCCAGTCACGCTCAAAGGCGAGCCCTATACCGTCGTGGGAGTCTTGCCGCGTGACACCCAGGTACAAGGCTACGGCAGCGTCGCCGACCTCTGGACTCCGCTGCAGCCGCACCAGAGCGGCGAATGCGGAGGTCAGAACTGCGAAATCATCGTTCGCTTGCAGCCGGGCGCGAACTGGCAGCAAGTTTCCGCTCAGCTTTCGCACATCCGAAAAGATTGGATCGACGAAGCCGCGAAGGAAAAGTTTCACGGCTGGTTCTACGTCTCACCCCTCGCACAAAATTTGGACAACGGCATGCGAGAACCGGTTCTGCTGCTGATGTTGGCGGTCGGCCTGATCCTGCTCATCGCTTGCACCAATCTGGCCGGGCTCATGCTGGTCCGGATTACGCGCCGGACCCCCGAGTTGGCAACGCGGCTCGCCTTAGGAGCCACGCGCTGGAAAATCTTACGCCAGCTCTGGGCCGAAGGACTCGTGATCGCCCTGCTGGGCGCCGCCGCCGGACTGTTGCTCGGGGCGGTCACGCTCTCATTACTGCAAGGATTTTTGCCTGATTCGCTGTTGCCGCTCGGTGGCCTCAGGATTGACGCTAGAGTACTCGCGTTTACCTTCGTTGTCTCAGTTCTGGCTAGCCTACTGTTTGCGGCGCTGCCCGCCTTGCGAGTTCGCCGCGTCGACCTTCGCTCCTCTATCGCGGCCGGCAGTCTCGCCGTCGTGCAAGGGTCCAGCCGGTTGCGCCAGGTGCTTGTCAGTGGTGAAATCGCGCTCACCATCGTTCTTCTCGCAGGGGCTGGCCTGCTTGTCCGCACCCTGATTCACTTGCAAATGCTACCTAAGGGCTTCGATCCGGCCAATGTAGTGACTGCGAAGCTCTCGCTTGACGATGCTCGCTACCGCAACCCTCCCGCCTTTCAGAATCTTCTAGACCGCAGCGTCGCCGAAATGCGCAAGATTCCCGGAGCCGAAGATGCCGCCGTCGGATTGAGCCTACCCTATGAGCGCGGCCTCAATGACGGCGTCAAGGTTCTCGATGGCAAGTTCGCCGGCAAAGACTGGGGATCGAGCATGGCTTATATCACCCCGGAATACTTCAACGTCCTGAAAATTCCCGTGCTCGCCGGTCGCGCCTTCGCGGAAAGCGACACCCCGAATTCCCAGCCCGTGGCCGTCATCAACACAGATTTTGCGCGGGAATTTTTTGGTGAACCGCACCCCATCGGACGTCATGTCGAGACTTCCAAGCACTCCTACACCATCGTCGGTGTCGTCCAAAACGTCGTCAAGTCGCCTGGCATGGGCTCGGATCAACCCATCACGACCGAGCCCGTCTTATATCTGCCGGCGACTCAAACGGACCAGGGATTACTCAATGTCGCCCACGTCTGGTTTCAACCCAGCTGGATTGTGCGGACTCGGCAGCCTCTCCAGGGAACTCAGCACGCTATGCAAGAGGCGCTGGCGCGGGTGGACTCGCAGTTGCCATTTTCCGGTTTTTACTCCATGCCGGAACTCCTCGCCCAAAACCTGGCTCGCCAAAGAATTGAGGTAGCGCTGGTCGTTACTATCGCCGGCCTGGCACTGCTGCTCTCGGCGCTGGGTGTATATGGCCTGGTTTCGAACCTGGTCGCGCAGCGCAGTCGCGAATTCGGCATCCGCATTGCCTTCGGATCTTCCATCCGGGCCGCAATTTTCGATGTCGGCTCGGACGGACTTCGAGCCGCCGTCTACGGGTTGCTCGTAGGACTTGCCATCTCCATGCTGGCACTACGCGTGTTGCGCAGCCAGTTATACGGGATCCAGTATTACGACCCATTAACCCTCGCAATCGTGATTGCCGTAATCCTGGCGATTGCGGTGCTGGCCAGCGTGCTTCCGGCATTGCGCCTGGCGAATCTCGATCCGGCGGAGACTCTGCGAACGGAATAAACCTTTTCGTGGGCAACAGGGAGAAAACGAATGATTCAGCTCAAAAATCTAGAACGCAGTTACAAACTTCCCGCCGGGCAGACCTGGGTCCTGCGCCGCATCAATCTCGAAATTCGAGAAGGCGAGTTCATCACCATCATGGGACCATCCGGCGCCGGCAAGTCCTCTTTATTAAACGCCCTCGCTCTGCTCGACGACGGCTGGGAGGGCGAGTACTGGTTTCGCGACGAAGCCATCCACGCCATGAAGCGCAAGCAGCGCGGCGAGGTCGCCAAGCGCAACATCGGAATGGTCTTTCAGAGCTATCACTTGCTCGACGACCTTACCGTCCAGGAAAACATCGATCTGCCGCTCTCCTACAAAGACATTCCGCGCAAAGAGCGGCAAGGCTTGGTCGCCGACACGCTTGACCGCTTTCAAATCGTCGCCAAAAAAGATCTGTATCCCAGCCAGCTTTCCGGAGGCCAGCAGCAGCTCGTCGGCATCGCTCGCGCCGTCATTCACAAGCCGCCGCTCCTGCTCGCGGACGAGCCCACGGGAAACCTTCATTCCGGACAGGCAAAGGAGATCATGGAGCTATTTCGCGATTTGAATCAGCAAGGCACCACTATCGTCCAAGTCACCCATTCGGAAACCAACGCCTCCTATGGAAGCCGCACCATTCAACTGCGCGATGGCTGGCTGGTCGGCGACACCGCGAATCCGTCTTATACTCAGCCGACGGAGGTCAGCGCATCGTGACCTCATTTGCCCGCAATTTTCAAAAACTGATTGGAATTTTGCTGCCGGTGCTGCTCTCGGCCACGTTCTTGGGCCAGACTTCATCACCCCCCCAATCTCCATCAATCCAGCCGGAAAACTCCGCCCCTCAGGCCGCCTCTCAGACTGCTTCGACTCCGCCTGAAAACCCGGTCTTGCGTACAGCTCCGGGGCTTCAATTCGAGATGCCGATGTCGCACAATCCGTTGAACGCCTACGAGCCCGACACCGTTCCTGAGCCCGTGCTGTCCAACTCGCCACTGCTCGATCAACTCATCCGTGACGGCAAGCTCTACATTTCGTTGAGAGATGCTATTGACCTCGCTCTCGCCGACAATCTCGATCTCGCCATCGCGCGCTACAACCTACCTATCGCGAACACCGATATTCTCCGCACCCAAGCTGGCGGATTCTTCCGTGGCGTCAATGCCGGAGTCGTGCAGGGAACCCCCGGAGGTGGCGTCGGCGGTTTCGGCACCGGAGCTCCCGGCGCAGGCGCCGGCGGCACGACCAGCGGCGCGGGCGGGGCCGGAGCCGGGGCTTCGGGATTGGTTCAATCCACGCTTGGTGCGGGAACGCCGGTCTCATCCTACGATCCCTCAATCACCGCAAATGTTGGGGACGAGCACCAGACCCTTCCTCTCTCCAACTTAACTCTCAACGGTGTGCCTACCTTGCAGACCAATACTGGTCAATATAATTTCTTCTACAACCAGGCCTTTGCCACTGGAACCTCCATCACCTTTGGCTTTCAAAATTATCGTCAAACCACCAACAGTATTTTCACTAATCTGTCTCCAGTCCTAAGTTCGCAGTACAGGGTTGAAATTCAACAGCAACTACTGGCCGGATTCGGATTCGGTCCCAACCTCCGTTACCTGCGCATTGCCCGCAACAACAAGAAAATTTCCGACATTGCATTCAAAGACCAGGTCACCGCCACGATCACTCAGATCGAAAATATCTATTGGGACCTCGTCAGCGCCTACGAACAGACTCAAGTCAACGAGCAGTCGGACGCCTTTGCCCAGCAGACTCTGGAGAACACTAAAAAGCAACTGCAACTCGAAGCCGTTCCCCAGATGGACGTCTTGCGCGCCGAGGCTGAGGTCTCCAAGCGCGACCAGGAACTCACCGTCGCCCGGACCAGCCTGCAGTTGCAGGAAACACTGATGAAGAACGCGATCACCAAGAGCCTCGATGACCCAACTCTCGAAGCCATGCCGGTGGTGCCTACCGACCGCATGGAATCCGTGCAAACTGCTTCTTCCGAGCCGATTCAGGATCTGATCTCGACCGCCCTGAAAGATCGCCCGGAATTAGCGGAGTCTGACGTCGATCTGGTCAACCGCCGCATCAGTCGAAGCGCGGCGCGCAATGCTCTGCTACCCGCTTTATCTCTGGTGGGTTTCTACGGTGGATCGGGATTGGCGGGCCTGCTGAATCCCGCCTTCACCGGAACTAACAGCTCGGTGGTCCCCAACGATTTTGGTGGCGCCATGCAGAACGCCTTCAACGGTACAGCCCCCGATTACTACGTGGGATTGAATCTCAATATTCCCATTCGCAATCGCGTCGCGAAAGCCGACCAATACCGCTCCGAACTCGAGTATCGTCAGGCGGAATTGCGTCTCGAGCAACTGCGCAAGCAAGTCCGCATCGAAGTGCGCAATGCGCAATTCGCTCTCGACCAGACCGGAGCCCGCGTGGAAGCCGCCCGCAAGGCTCGCGACCTGGCCCAGCGCACGTTTGACATTACCAAGAAAGAGCAGGAATTAGGCGCCGGCTCCAGTTACCAGACCCTCTCCGCCCAGCGCGATCTTGCCCTGGCGCAGCTGGATCTGGTCAGCGCGATGACTACCTACGAGAAGGCGAAAGTCGAATTGGATCGCGCTACCGGCACGACTTTGGAACATAATGGCATACTGATTCAGGATGCCATCAGCGGTGTGGTTTCGCGCCACACGCCCTAAATGAGCCTCCATGCCGACCACCATCAAACCCGGTGAAGTGAACCTGACCACGTTTCGGTACGATTCCGAAACGCCAATTCGTGTTCTCGCCGCCGATGATCAGGAACACATTCTGGAAGCGCTCGACTTGTTGCTCCATCCCCATGGTTACCGTGTCGATAAAGTTCGTTCGCCCGCGCTGGTTCGCGAGGCTCTCGCCAGCAACTCTTACGACGCAATTCTGATTGACCTGAACTACACGCGCGATACCACCTCCGGGCAGGAAGGCCTCGACCTGCTCTCGCAGATCGTCGCCCTCGATGCCACCGTTCCCGTCATCGTCATGACCGCCTGGGGCAACGTGGAGCTCGCTGTCGAGGCCATGCGCCGTGGCGCTCGCGATTTCGTGCAAAAGCCATGGGAGAATGAGCGCCTCGTCTCTATTCTTCGCACCCAGATCGAATTACATCGGGCGCTCCAGCATGCCGCTCGCCTGGAAGCCGAGAATCGCCTTTTGCGCGCCGAAGGCCGCCCCGAATTTCTCGCCACCGCTCCCGCCATGCAGCCCGTGCTCGAGATCATCTCGCGCGTCGGACCTTCTGACGCCAACGTTCTGATCACTGGCGAGCACGGCACCGGTAAAGAGGTCGTGGCCCAAACCCTGCATGCGCTCTCGGCTCGGGCCTCGCGCCCGTTAGTGGCCGTAAACACCGGCGCTATTCCCGACGGTGTTTTCGAAAGTGAACTCTTCGGCCATGTCAAAGGCGCCTTCACCGATGCCCGCACCGACCGCATCGGCCGCTTTGAACTCGCCGATAACAGCACCATCTTTCTCGACGAAATCGGCAATGTTCCGATGCGCCAGCAGGCCAAGCTTCTGCGCGTTCTCGAATCCGGAGAGATCGAACGCGTCGGCTCCTCCCGCCCGCGCCGCGTCAACGTGCGCGTTCTCTCCGCCACCAACACCGACCTGCCCGCAGCCTGCACCGCCGGCCAGTTCCGCGAAGACCTTCTCTTCCGCCTCAACACTGTCGAGATTCACGTTCCCGCATTGCGCGAGCGCCGCGAAGATATCCCGGTTCTCGCCGCGCACTTTCTCTCGCGTTACGCCGCCCGCTACCGCCGCCCGGTGCAGCGCTTCGATCCCGCCGCCCTTCAGGCATTGCTGCAGTATTCCTGGCCGGGCAACGTGCGCGAACTCGAGCACACCATCGAGCGCGCGCTTCTCATGTGCAGAACGGCTGAGATTCAGCCCGCGGATCTTTCCTTGAGTTCGCAGCGCTCGCCCACGCAAAATCTCGAAGACCTCAGCCTCGAGGCCGTCGAAGCTCTGCTCGTGCGCAAGGCTCTTCAGCGTTTTCAGGGCAATGTGAGCCAAGCCGCCGAAGCGCTGGGATTGAGCCGCGGCGCCCTCTATCGGCGGATGGAAAAATATGGCGTCTAGCGCTGGACGAAAACCCTCCGCGCGAAAACGAACCCGCCTCCTCTACGAACACCGCATTAGCCTCTATTCACTTCTGGTTGCGCTCCCCGCGCTGCTGGTCAGCGGCATTCTGGTCTGGATGCAGCCCTGGACCACTGAATCGCGCCTCGCCCTCATTGCCGCTGAGCTTTTCCTGTGGTGGCTTTTCGCCCTGGCTCTGCAGGAACAAACCACCAGGCCACTGCAGACCCTTGCCAATGTCATTGGCTCGCTTCGAGAAGAAGATTTTTCTTTCCGCGCCCGTAATGCCACTCCGGACGACGCCTTGGGCGAACTCTCGCTTGAGGTCAACGCTCTCGCCGATTCCCTATCCGATCAGAAGGTGCGCGCTGTGGAAGCCACCGCACTGTTGCAGCGCGTCGTCGATGAAATTGATGCGCCCCTGTTCGCCTTCGATCCCGCCTCTCAGCTTCGCCTGGTCAATCCCGCCGGCGCACACTTGCTTCGCAAAACCCAGTCGCGCATACTCGGACGCAGTGCCGCCGAACTGAACCTGCAAACCTGCTTAACCGCGGAAAACGAGAGCCTGGTGGAATTGAATCTCGATGCCTCGCAGGCCCGCTGGCTCTTGCGCCGAAGCTCGTTCCGACAGCATGGTGTCCCTCACACTCTTGTGGTCCTCTCGGA
Source organism: Candidatus Sulfotelmatobacter sp. (assembly GCA_035949755.1). Taxonomy (GTDB): domain Bacteria; phylum Acidobacteriota; class Terriglobia; order Terriglobales; family Acidobacteriaceae; genus Sulfotelmatobacter. Next base: position 38,585 of record DASYYT010000131.1, on the reverse strand, counting down.
TGTGAGCCGCGCCCTCCGCGAAGAAGAACGCCGCGCCTGGCAGCGGTTGATCCGCGTTCTCGGCCACGAACTCAGCAATTCGCTCGCTCCCATCAAGTCCATCGCCGGCAGCCTCAACTCCCGCGTCTCCTCCACGTCCATGGATTCTGATGTACGGAACGATTTGCAGCGCGGCCTCGAGATCATTGAAGCCCGCTCTGCTTCCTTGCACCGCTTCCTCGAAGCCTATCGCCGCTTGGCGCAGATGCCCGCCCCGGTACTGCGTGAAGTCAAGGTCGCTCCGCTGATCACGCGTGCCGCCAGTCTCGAAACCCGGATGAAAGTCTCGGTCCAACCCGGCCCTGAGGTGGCCTTTCAAGCCGACCCCGACCAGTTGGAGCAGATGCTCATCAATCTGGTTCGCAATGCCGCTGATGCGGTCCTGGAAATGTTTCCCGTCGAGAATAATGGCGCGCAGGAAATTTGCGCGGAGAAGCAGCAAGTGGCTGTACGCTGGGAGGCCGACCCCAGCAACGTCATATTGACCATTGACGACAACGGCCCCGGGCTCATGAATCCTTCCAACGTCTTCACTCCTTTTTATACGACCAAGCCCAACGGCAGCGGAGTTGGCCTGGTTCTCTCCCGCCAGATCGCGGAGGCTCACGGCGGAAGAATCGAGATCAGCAATCGTGTGGGTGTTCGCGGCTGCTCGGTTCGAGTCGTCCTACCGCGGACGCCTTCTGGTGTTGGCCCCATTCCTCGCAAACTCTAATCACAGCACCGGGAAACCCGCGTCCTCCGATTCGCCGGGATAACGAAATATGCCTTCTTCGCTGTATTGTCATTCGTCCCCCTCCGAACTAAATGTGGTAGTTAAACGTAAGAAAATTTCTGTAGGAGTACGGACCAATGAAATTCATCTCAGCCAATCTTGAAAATCTTAGAGAACTGTACATTAACCAGCTCGAGCATCTTCATTCCGCAGAAACGCAGATCACCGACGCTTTGCCCAAGATGATTGAAAAATCAAAAGATCCGCAATTGAAGCAGGCCCTCCAAACCCACCTGCAGGAAACCCGAGGTCACGTGGCCCGCCTGGAGCAAATTTTGCCGCGTTTAGTGGGCACGGTCGACTCCAAAAAGAACAAAGGTATCGCCGCGTTGATTAGCGAAGGCGAAGACATAATCAAGGATGCCAAGCACGACGCTGTTCGCGATGCCGGAATCATTGCCGCGGCTCAGAAGGTGGAACATTATGAGATGGCGTCCTACGGTACCGTAAGGACATTCGCAGAAATTCTCGGCCTCACTGAGCAAGCCGATCTGCTCGACAAGACTCTGGATGAAGAAAAGCACGCCGACGCCATCCTCACCCAGATCGCCGACTCGGCAAACACCAGGGCCGAGAGAGCCGCGTAGCAGGATAAAATTCTCTTCCGCCTACGCCCGTGTGCTGCCGGTCGCGCGGCATCGAACGACTTAGGCATTGCTCCAGTTGTGAACCATGCAGGCACGGACTAATTCGTCCGTGCCTGTTTTATGAATGCACTCTCCCGTGCCTGCTGATCAGCAAATTGAGGTCGCGGTCTATTTCCCCATCCGCCCTGCGCTCGAACATCGTCACGACGATGCCATAACCCGAATTACTAGCGGCTGAATCTCACAGCACGCGCATCCGAATCCACCAGGTCAGGACCGACGCTGCCAGCCAGCACAGGGTCGCGCCCGCGAGCACCAGCCAGAGGCTGTGCCCTTGGATGAACTGCAACACCAGCACCGCAAACACAAAAAGACCGACGCTGCCCATGGCCGAACCTGCGGCGTCGAATGCCGCAGCGTCCCTGCCGCGGACAATGTCATTCTGTCCCTTTTCCCTTTTTTTCTCGGTCTCGTGCTTTTCCACTAGCGTCGCCGTTGCCGGAAAAATCGCTGGGAACGCGAGGAAAAGCCCGCCGACTTCCGGCCCAAATTTTTTGGCGATGATTCCGGCCGCGGCCGTGATCAATCCGCCGAATACAAACCGAACCAGGTATTCATGCCACTTGGTTCGCTTGAGTGCGGAGGGATGAACTTCGATTGGCATAATGATCTCAACGAATCCACCACAGTCCGAAGGCCACCGCGAACCACACCGGAACTGCGCCCACAGCGACCCAGAGCGTCTTCAGTTTGTAACGCATGATGATCCAGCTGACGGCCGAGACATAAATAAAGAAGGCGATGCAGCCCGCCATCATGGAATGTGCTTCCCGGGCGGCATACGCCGCTCCCTCCGACCTGACCGTGAGCGCCAGGGTCGCAAGCGCGACTGACGGCGCCGCGCCGAATAGCCCGGCAAAACTCTTTGGCTTCAGCATGTCGCCGATGACGGAGAAGACGGACACAACCAGCCCACCGACGGCGAATCGAATCAGAATGTCAATCATAGGCGGCCGGATTTCACCAGCTTCCGCGCCTGATCCGGCCCCTTCATCCCGAGCACCCGATATTTCTTTCCCGTGAGTTTGTGGTAATTTACGAAAAATTCTTCCAGTTCGCGACAGAATTGCTTGCCCAAATCATCGACGGTCTTGACATCGGCCCAACTGTGGGCATCGCGTTCTACCGCGATGATGCGGTCGTTGCGATCTGTGCCCTTCTTGCCTTCCTGCTCGCCCTCGATCACGCCGATGGGACGGCACGAAAGCACGCATCCGGGAAACGCAGGTTCATCCATCAGCACGAGCACGTCGATCGGATCGCCATCCCCGGCCTTGGTGGAAGGAACGAATCCGAAGTCGTAGGGAAACGTCATTCCCGCGGGCAAAACCTTTTTCAGTTCAATCGTGTGCTCGTCCTGATTAAATGCGAACTTGTTGCGGCTGCCTTTGGGGGTTTCGATCACGACCCTGAGCAAGTTCTTGTCGTCGGGGTCAGTCGGTTTCAGGCGGGTAGGATCTGCCAAGCCGTTCTTCTTGCTCATTTTTTCTCGTTTTATTTACGCTGCATGAATGTGGATGCGCGGTGAAGGAGCAGGGTTTGTGAAGAAAGGCCTAAAGACCCGGACCTGCCCAGAGGTGCAAAGCGGAAAATCCAGGTCTCCCAGCAAGCTGGCGGCCTCGGAAACTTTCCTTCGCTGCGCAAAAGACTAAGTCTGTTGGCCTTACCAGCACGTGAGCCGATCCTTGCCGGCAAAATATGGCAGCGCAGGAGAAACCAACCTCGCAGGTGGGCATTGGCATCTCATTACCCCCGTACGTCCCATCTCGGAGTCTGCCATGAATAGCGCCGCCGTCGCGCCCTTGCGCCGCGCAATTCCTCTCTGGTTGATCGTGGCTTGTGCTTTTGCTTTTCACGGTCCTCTCCTGGTCATGCGGTTAGCCGAACACAGTTTTGACGCCCATTTCCACATGTCCATGGCGTCAACCTATGCGGAACATTGGTTCGATCCGTGGAACGACAAGTCGCTGGGAGGATTTTCCGAGACCACTTATCCGCCCTTGACTCACCAGTGGATTGCCATGCTGTCGCGCGTTATGGGCCTGGCTTATGGCTTCATGGTGGTGATTGGAACGGGAATTCTGTTGCTGCCGGTGGGGGTGTACCGTTTTGCCAAGTTATGGGTGAACGAGCGCGCCGCCAGCTACGGGGCGTTCTGCTCGATCTTTCTCGGGTCGCTCGGACTGATGGCATACCACGCCGGACAGATTGGAACGATTACGGCCACGACTCTATTCTTGCTGGCCATTCCATTTGCCTACGAGTACGTGGTCACCGGAAACAAGAAAGATATGCTCATGGGCTTGGGCCTATCGTGTACGGCGGCAGGAGCGCACCACGCCACTATGATTTTCGGCCTCGTCTTTTTCATCCCGCCCATGTTCTGGCTGATGCTGAAGGACTGGCGCACAGCGAACCCCGAAGGTTCGATTTTTCAACCGCTCAAGCGGATGATTTTGTTCGTCGGACTGGGGACGGTAGGAATCGTCCTGGTACTGCTGCCATATGTGCTGATCATGATCAAGGCTCCCATTACGGAGACGCCGATTCCGCATCTGAGCCGGTCGAATTTCCTGCTGCAGCCGATGTGGGGCATGCATTTCTGGGTGATCCCGATGGGGCTGGTGATTCTGGCGCTGCCCTACATTTTCTACAAGGGGTGTACCGAGCCGCGTTTACGGCCGCTGTTCTTCGGCTTTTATTTCGCGCTCATTTTTGGACTGGGAGGCACAACTCCGCTGCCCCGCTGGGTACTGGGCCGGGCCTTTGAAATTCTCACCTTCGAACGGTTCACTTATTGGGCGCTGATACTGGCCATGCCGATCGTAGGATTGATGGGGATCTATCTGATCGACCGCTTTAAGACGACGGCAGCCGTTCTGCTGGTGGCCGGCTGCGTGGCGCAGGCGGCCATGGCGGTGTCGTGGAATGTCTATTTCAATGTGCTCGGCCCCGCCGTCAATGCTGAACCGGTTATTAAGTTCCTCAACGAAAACGGGCACGACAAGTATCGTTATATTACGCTGGGATTCGGCAATGCTCTCTCTCAAATCGCTTGTTACACAAACGCGACCAGCGTCGACGGCGAATACAATTCCGGGCGATCCCTGCCCGAAGTCACATCCCATGCGTCGGCGCAGCTGAGCAGCTCGAAATTCTACGGATCCGAAGGCATGGCTTCGCTGTCGGACATGTTGAAACACGCCAACCGGTACGGACTGAAGTACATCTTTGTGCACGATCCCTACTACGAGCCGATGCTGACGTTTGGTGGCTGGCGAAAAATCGACACCGTGGATTCTGGTCGGACGACAATCTGGGACCGGCCTGGAGTTCCCGAGGCGCAGCCCATCCCTTCCTCGCTTAAGCCGCCGCGCTGGCAGGGAATCATGTGGGGCACCATTCCGTTTGGAGTAAGTTTGCTCACCATCGTGATGGCTTATCTGCGGGTGCGGGAGGCGGCAGAAGAAGAAGAGGCAGACATAACAACCGGCGAGACCGCAGCCGCGCCGGAGCAGCCCCCGCTGAATGCAGCCGGGCCGGCAGCTGCGCCGGTAATCCCTTCCACCACCTAGCGTGGAATGCGCTGCAACAAAGGATGGAGATTCGGCATCTTATGCAGCCGTGGATTTGACTTTGAGCATCGTGATCCCGGCTTACAACGAAGCCAAGCGGATTCCTCGCACCTTAGATCACATCCTTACTTTTCTCGCCGCCAAGGGCTGGAAAGCGGAAGTGATCGTAGTGAACGACGGTTCGATCGATGAGACCGCCGACATCGTTAGAAGTTACTGCGTTCGCCATTCCTCCGTCTGCCTGATCGACAATCCCGTGAATGCCGGCAAAGGAGGAGCCATTCGCGACGGCGTGCTGCGCGCGACCGGCGACATCATCCTGTTCACCGACGCTGACGACTCCACCCCGATCGAAGATGCTGACAAGCTGATTGCGGCAATCCACGATGGGGCCGACATCGTGATCGGCTCCCGCTGGGTGGACCGCAATCTCCAGTCCAATCCTCAACCGTGGTATCGCCGCTTGAACGGGCGGCTCTACAACCTGCTGTTGAGGACGATACTCGGACTCGATCTCACCGATACGCAAAATGGCTTTAAAGCTTTCACTCGCACCGCCGGGAAGACGGTATTTGCACTGCAGAAAATTCCCGGATGGGGCTTCGATGCGGAGTCTTTATTTTTCGCGAGGAAGCTCGGGTTCTCGGTCCGCGAAGTCCCCGTGGAATACATCTACTATGCGGAGGGTTCCAAGATCCGTCCTTACCGGGACGGCGCGCGCATGCTGGCGGAATTGCTGCTGGTGAAGTGGTACTTCCTCACCGGAGCATATTCCAAGATAACCCGCAGACCGCCCTCGTTTCCGGGACCATTTGGCAACGAAGCTATTGGTGAGACTCAATCGTCCGAGTAAATTTGCATGGTCAAATACCTGGTTGTGTTCGGGACGCGACCGGAAGCAATCAAGATGGCGCCTGTGCTGCAGGCCTTGCGCGCGGAACCGCAGAACGTCTGCGTGGCGTGTTCGACTGGGCAGCATCAGGAGCTTTTGAATCCGGTACTCTCGCTTTTTCGCATTAAGCCGCGGCATCAATTGCGCGTAATGTTGCCCAACCAGCAGCTGTCGGGGTTGACTTCGCTTCTGCTGTCCAGCCTGGATCACGTCATGCGCGAGGAGCAGCCCGATCGCGTCCTGGTGCAGGGAGACACGACGACGGCGATGGTCGCGGCCATGGCGGCCTGTTATTTGAAGATCCCGGTCGCACACGTCGAGGCGGGAGTGCGATCCAACAATCCTCTGGAGCCGTTTCCCGAGGAGATGAATCGCAAGGTCATCGACGTCATTGCCGATATTTTCTTTGCGCCTACGGTGCGAGAGCAGCACCATCTGTTGCGGGAAGGCATTTCTCCAGATCATATCTTTGTGACCGGGAATACTTGCATTGATGCGTTGTGCCACGTGTCGGCGCTGCCTTTTTCGACGGCGGGTACGGTCCTCGAGAAACTGCCGCTGGGAGAGAAGAAAATCATCGTCGCGACGATTCATCGCAGAGAAAGCCATGGCGGGCCGCTCAAGGATATTTGCCAGGCCTTCCGGGTGATTGCGCGCAGGTATAAAGACAACGCACACCTGGTGATCCCCGTCCATCCCAATCCGAATGTGCGAGAGACCGTTCAGCGCTGCCTGGGCGGCTTGCCGAATGTGACGCTGACCGCCCCCTTAGGCTACCAGGAGATGATCGCGCTGATGAAAGTCTCCCATTTCGCGATGACCGATTCCGGCGGGCTGTCCGAGGAATTGACCTGGCTGGGCAAGCCGGCGCTGATGCTGCGCAAGGTGACCGATCGGCGGGAAGCGGTAGATGCGGGTGCGGCCATACTGGTAGGAGTCGACCCACAGGTGATCGTCGCTGCCGCTACCGAAGTGATGGAAAATGAGGCGCTGTATGGCCGGATGGCGCAGCCCCGGAAATTGTTCGGCGATGGAATGGCGGCGCGCAGAATTGCAAATGTGTTGCAGGCGCGACACGCCAAGACCGTGGTACGGCGACCGATTCCGATCGGCATCCCCGCAGGGCCGACCCAAGCAGCGGCTTAGGAGTCACTGGCAGAGTCGACTGATCGGTGATCCCTAGCCCGTGACCCCTCTTCAGATCAGATCCTGCCAGCGGAAGTGCCGCTCGCCCTTCTCATAGCGATCCCACATTTCCAGAGCCTGATAGCAGAAGACGGTGGAGACTGGATTCATAAAAGGCAAAATGTTTGTTCCGTCTTTGCGTCCAAACCAGAATCCCCCTTTCAGGCGCGGATCGGGATCAGAGGACTGGAACTCGCGGATGAGCGCGGCTTCCCGCCGGCAGACTTCGCGATCGAGGGGAACGGCTCCAGCACAATCGGCATAAATTCGAACCCGCAACAGCTGCGCCATGACGTCAGAGCGCAGGAACTTGGGGGCGATGGTGTCGGCAAATTGCGACAGCAACGGAATGCCGAGTTGCATGGCTTCGCGGCAAGCTTGGTTCTTGATCTCCGGTAGCAGACCTTCGAGAAAATAGGAGTAGGCGTGCAGGCGATCCATCACGCTGGTTTCAACCTCGACGGGCAAGAACGAGCGATGCGACTCCAACCCCGCTTGTAAAACTTGCAGGTATAGCTGGTTGAAACGCTCCTGCTTGGTGGATTCCCAGAGCTCGCGCCAGGCCATGGCGGATTTGAGCTGGTAGCATCCCGGACTCCGCGACCAGCGGGCCGGTTCGTAAGGCAGCGGAATTTTATCGGGAAGCGTGATGATGGGGCTGAAAGAGCAGCCATCGAAGAAATGCTGCGCCATCGATTCTCCCAATTTGACCGCGGCGGATAGCAGGGCAGGATGGCCACTCCTCCGCCAGACGGCGAGGAATCCGCGAACGATGATGCCGTTGTCGAAGAAATAGGAGTATTTGTGCTCGCCGTCGACTTCGAAGGGCATAGCGTGGGAATGGGGATCCCACGCGTTTTTCAAGAATTCTGTTTTGTTCAGAGCGGCGTTCCAGTAACGGGTATCTCCGGTTTGCTCGTTGAGAACGACCAGGCCGCTGGCGCAGTAACCGGTGATCTCGGTAGAGATGGGCTTGTTGCGCCTTACGTCGCTGAGATGGTAGCGGGCGACTCCGCCGTTGGCCTCTTCAATGCCGGAGTGCAGCAGCCAGTTTCCGACCTCCCTCGCTAACCGGGCCTCGTGGCCGTTGCGCCGCTTGTGAAGATCGCCGTTGACAGGAGAACGCCGAGCCCTGGATTTGAACAGATTGAGATAGCCGCCTACCACTTGTGAGATCTGCATATTGTTTCCTGCTGATAGATTTTTCTGCGCGATTTCTCGGCGCAGTTCTTCCGATTTCAAAAGCCGGATGAGGCGTTCGGCCAGCACAGCGCCGTCCCCCGGAGGATAAAAATCCATGGCAACGCTGTGTTCCTCCGCGATCTCGGTCAGTTCGGGAATCGCGGCTGCCACTGCCGGCAAGCCGTATTCACAGGCCTGATGAACCACTCCACTGGTTCCGGCCGCGGAGGTGTAGGGAAGCACCAGCACGGTGGCCTTACGAAATAAATCGGGCAACTGCGTCTCGGGGACATAACCCAGGAAGCGGACGTATCTTCGATGGGCGTATTGTGCTTGCAGACTCTCCAGATATCCCGGCGTGCTGGGATGATTTGTGCCGGCGATCATCAGCACGGCATTGGGCACTGCTTCCACCACCCGATCCAGATATTCCAGGACGAGATCCAGACGTTTGTACGTTCCCCAATAACCGAAGGCGAGAATGATGCGTTCCTCGGGCTGCTTTGCCGGCGCGGGCGCAGCAACAGGCCGCGAGAAGGTTCCGTGCGGGCGGCTATGCACGCGTTCGGCCGGTACGCGATAGTTGCCGAGAAGTTCAGAGCGGAACGACGGCAGCAGCACGCTCACGTCGTTGGCGCAGAGCAGTACCCGCGTGGCCAGACGTCCTGCCAGCCGGTACACGCCGGGCATGCGAACGCCCGCGTCTTTCAGATTGATGCGCTCAAACAATGTATGTAGCGTGACGTGTGTATAAAAACCCAACATACGGGCAAGAGCTGGGCAGGTGATCGAAAGAAACGCGGCTGCCGGTTTGCGCGCGAACGTTGAGAAGCCCATGTTGAACCAGACGACATCGGGCTTCTCTTTGCGGATGGCCGACAGCAGGCGAAGCGGGGTCAGCAGAGAATCAAAACGCCAGCAGCGCTCGATCTTGAAGCCGTCGAGTTCCTGTCCCGCTGCTATTTGATCGGCGAGCAGGACAAGGTCTACCGCGGGTTCATTCCGGAGAGCGGAGGCTACGTGGAATCCGTACTCGTTGAGGTCTCCCTGGCTGGGAGGGAAACAGGTGATGAGGCAAATCTTTAGCGGTGCCGCTTCGCCGGGAAGCGCACTGAAGAAAGTGGGGATGCGGCCCGTACTCTGCATTGAAATTGGCGATTGACGCCTTCGTTCGAGGACATATTTCGATCGCCAAAATGGGCAGAAAGGTTGCCGCTGCGAGGTGGGGTTTCATGAACCTCGGGGCGAGTGGACAAACATGGAGCGGCACCGTGCTGGCGGCGGCATGCAACCTTTTTCATTCACTTCGAAGTCCAACTCTGGCTAGCAAAACAAGCCTCTGTCCTCTAGCGCGAGGTTTCGACCACGGCGACCTTGTTCACTCCACTGCAAGCGAGATAGAGGCGGCGATCCGGCGTGGCGACCATGTTGCGGACCACTCCGCCGCCGGATGGAATCTGCTCTGCACTAAGACTTTTCGACTTGGGATCGAATCGCACCAGAGTATTCGGCTTCATACCCGATTCGCTGTACCACACTAGGCCGTAGGGGCCGGAGTTGGGCGTCGTCAGAAAATATTCTTTGAACTCACCCGTTTTGGGATCGAGCCTGCCCAGCTTGTTGGTGGCTTGTCCCGTGTACCAGAGCGAGCCATCGGGGGCAAGCGCGGGATCGTGAGGTCGCGACTTGGGTGTTGGGACTTCGTACTCCTTGATTTGGACGTTCAGAGTTGCGCTTGCAGCCCAAGCGAAGGCGCTCGCGGCAAGGGCGAGCGCGGATATTTTGAGGAGACATGGCTGGACTCCTTCGCCAAATTGTAGTACGCGGAACGCTTTTTCTGTCACCGTCATTATGTTTTGCACTTCGGGCGAAGTATGGCTTACCCTAGCGCCCTATGAAAATCGCGAAACTTCGTTTCCATCTGGTGCTGGCTGTACTGCTCACTGCTGCGGGCGCATGGGCGCAAACGGCATTTACCTTGGAGCAGGTTCTCAGTTCGCCATTTCCTGATGGACTCACGGCGGCCACGCGCAGCAGCCGCATTGCCTGGGTATTCGATGCCCAAGGGGTGCGCAATGTCTGGGTGGCGGATGGTCCGGACTTCACGCGTACGGCGCGGCAGGTGACGCATTATCGCGAAGACGATGGACAGCCCATCGCCAGCCTGCGGCTCACGCCGGACGGCAAGACCGTGCTCTACGCTCTCGGCAGCGAGTTGAATGACGCGCAGGAGAGCGCTAATCCATTGAGCTGGGTGAAGGGAGCGAAGCAACAGGTATTCGCGATGGACGTAGACACGAAGAATACTGAACCCCGGCTGCTGGGCGACATGGGCTGCTCCGAAGAAGGCTGCGAAGACATTGAAATTTCTCCCGATGGCAAGTGGGCTGTGTGGCCGGCAAAGAAAAAACTTTGGCTGGCCAGTGTGGATGGCAAGCAGCAGGCGAAAGATCTCGCCGTGGTGCGTGGAGAATCGGTTGAGCCGAAGTGGTCGCCCGACAGCAAACACATTGTGTTCGTGAGCCAGCGCGAGGGCCATAGCTTGATCACCATTTACGACTTCGGAGCCTCGTCGATCCGCTATGTGGCGCCCAGCGTAGACAAGGATTCGATGCCGCGCTGGTCCCCGGACGGAAAATCGATTGTGTATGTGCGTACTCCCGGAGAAGAACACAAGCTGCCGCTCATTCCGGTGCGTCCACATCCGTGGTCGTTGTGGATAGCCGACCCTGCGACGGGCAAGGGCCACTTGCTATGGCGCAGCGGCGACAAGATGGATGATTCCTTGCCCGAGTTATCGGAAGATGGATCGCTGAAGTTCGCGGCTGATGGCCGTATTGTTTTTTCGTCCGAGCAGGATGGACGGAATCACTTGTACTCGATCTCGGCAAGCGGTGGCCAGCCAACTCTGCTCACGCCCGGCGACTTTGACGTGGAAGACGTCCGCCTGAGCGCGGATAACACTTCCATTATTTATTCTTCGAACCAGGACGATGTGGACCGGCGGCATTTGTGGCGGGTTCCGGTCGCAGGCGGAACTCCACAGCGGGCGCTGACGAGCGGCGTGACCATCGAGTGGTCTCCGGTCGAGACCGGAGACGGCAAGAGCATCGCGTGTCTCGGCTCGACGGCGACTTCGCCCGCCATGCCTTACCAACTCATAGCCAATGAGCGCCAGATGATTGCCAAACAGGCACTGCCTGGCGACTTCCCTTCGGCATCGCTGGTGACGCCGAAGCAGGTAATTTTCCGCAGTGAAGACGGCGTCACGCTGCACGGCCAGCTTTTCATGCCGCGCAACGCGAGCGGAAAAGTTCCCGGACTCGTCTTCATGCATGGCGGACCCGTGCGGCAGATGATGCTCGGCTTTCACTACATGGACTACTATCACAATGCGTACGCCGAGAATCAGTATCTGGCGAGTCGCGGGTATGCGGTGCTGTCGGTGAATTACCGGCTTGGGGTGATGTATGGGCGGGCCTTCCGCGAGGCGCCGAACACGGTCTGGCGCGGGGCTGCAGAATACAACGATGTCGTGGCGGCGGGACGATATCTGCAGTCGCTGCCGGAGGTTGATGGCGACAAGATTGGGCTGTGGGGTGGGTCCTACGGCGGCTTTCTCACCGCCATGGGACTGGCGAAAAATTCAGACTTGTTCAAGTCGGGCGTGGATTTTCATGGCGTCCACGACTGGAGCATATTCCTGACCGAGCGGCCCTACTTCGGCAACCTGGCGCTCAGGCCGCCGGATGCAGACGCCGCCATCAAGCTGGCCTGGGATTCGTCTCCCGATGCTTACGTGGACACGTGGAAATCTCCCGTGTTGCTGATTCAGGGTGATGATGACCGCAACGTTCCCTTCACGCAAACGGTGGACTTGGCGCAGCGCTTGCGAGCGCATCAGGTACCGTTTGAACAGATCGTTCTTCCCGATGAGATCCACGGATTCCTGATGTGGAAGAGTTGGGTGCGGACTTACGGGGCAACCGCCGATTTCTTTGACCGCACACTAAAGCGCGGTGAGACGCTCGGAACCGGCAACTAACTTGCGCCTTTCGCCGGAGCGACGAGGGTGAAGCTCGCCTCGTGAGTATGATTCCACGTGTCGGTGAGAGACACAAGTGGATTTTCCCTCAGAATGCAGAAATTTGGAGTTAGGACCAGAATTACCGCACTCCGGTTCTGCATTCTGACTTCCGACGTCCGCATTTTCATTTTCCTGCCTCCGCATTTTTTCCATCTTTGCTAGACTGGCTGCTTCATGCCTCTTCCGCGACGAAGAATATTCGATGTTCTTGTGATCGGCTCCGGCGCCAGCGGAGGCTGGGTGGCCAAGGAAGTTGCCGAGCGCGGGCTCACCGTTCTCATGCTCGAAGCGGGGCCGCCCCGCGTTCCTACCCGCGACTTCACCGAACATATCTGGCCTTACCAGCTCAAGTTTCGCGGCTTTGGCGATCAGAAACGGTTGCTCGAAAACCAGCCAGTGCAGCGGCTGTGCTATGCGTGCGACGAGTACAGCCATCAGTTCTTCGTCAACGATCACGAAAATCCTTACACCTTTCCAGCTGACCAGCCGTTTATGTGGATCCGAGGGCGCCAGGTGGGAGGCAAGACTTTCTGTTGGGCGCGCGAGAGCTATCGTTATACCGATAATGAATTCAAAGCGGCCAGCCGCGACGGCTACGGCGAAGACTGGCCCATCAGCTACAAGGAACTCGAGCCTTATTACGACCGGGTGGAAAGCTACATCGGCGTGAGCGGATCGCGCGAGGGGCTGGAGCAACTGCCGGACGGGCAGTTCCTTCCGCCGATGAACCTTTCCTGCGGCGCCCTCGAAGCCAAAAAAGTGATCGAGGCCAAGTTCGGGTGGAAAGTAATTCCAGATCGCGTCGCCAACTTAACCGTTCCACACCGGGGACGTCCCGCCTGTCATTATTGCGATCAATGCCAGCGCGGCTGTTTTACCGCCTCTTACTTCAATAGCCCATCGGTCACGCTCCCGGCCGCGGCGCGCACCGGGAAGTTCACGCTGGTCAGCGATGCCGTGGTCAGTCACGTCATCATGGGTGCAAGCGGGCGTACCGAGGGCGTTCATTACATCGATCGCACTACGCATAAAGGGCAGGAGGCCTATGCGCGCTGCGTCGTCGTTGCCGCTGGAGCCTTGGAGTCAACCCGCATTCTTCTGAACTCGAAAACAGCGTCTTATCCGCAGGGGGTGGGAAATTCCAACGGGGTGCTAGGGCACTACCTGATGGACCACTTCACCATCGAAGGAGCGGGCGGGTCGATGCCCGGCTTGCGCTCGTCGCAACGGGAGGCGGTGGGGCGTCCCTGCGGTTTTCTGATCCCCAAATATGTGAATACCTCAAGCCAGCGCGATCGAAATTCGAAATTTATGCGTGGATACCGCTTTGATGGCGACGGCAGCCAGGAGTTGTACGGCCACGCCTTCCTGCTGCCGGAATTCGGAGACAAGTGGCGCCAGCGTGTGCGCCAGGAGATTCCTTATTATTTCGGTATTGAGGCGCAGGGAGAATGCCTGCCCCGCGCGGATAACTACGTTACGCTCGATCCGGAGAAGAAAGATGCGTGGGGAATTCCAGCGCTGCACATCCGTGCCAGCTACGGCGAGAACGACAAGGCCATGGCGGCGGCCATGACCGCGCACCTCAATGCCATTTTGGATGAGATGAAATTGTCGTACGTGACTCCGCCCAAGGCGGAACTGAGCGTCTTCGGCAAGAACATTCACGAGTGCGGCACTGCGCGCATGGGCGACAAGCCCGACAAGAGCGTCGTGGACCGCAACTGCAAGGTGCATGAAACCCGCAACGTGTTTGTGACCGACGGCGCCGTATTTGTTACCCAGGGATGCTACGAGCCGACGCTGACCATCATGTCGATTTCCGCGCGTGCGGGGGAACACATTGCGGAAGCATTTCGACGAGGGGAAGTGTGATGGCGCCTGATTCGTTCGATCTGAGCAACGAGGTGACACGGCGGCAGTGGCTGCTGCGACTGGGAGAGATTGTGGCGCTGGCCGGAGTCAGTGGCTTGATTCCGCCAGGCGCTCTGTTCCGCGCACAGGAGCAGGCCGAGTTGCCGCCAGGACTGTATGTACCGTCGCCCAGTGATCTGGTGCATGCGCTGAGCAGCGGACATCATTTGGTCACGCCGCCCGTGGGTAGCGAGACCGATTATGCGGAGCCGCCGGCATCGCCCTTTCAACCGCGATTCTTTTCGCCGGAGGAATTTCAACTGGTGACGCGGTTGACGGAAATTATCCTGGGCAACGTGGAAGCCGACGCGCTCGCCCAGGCGGCCCGTTGGATCGACTGTTCGTTCTACTCTGGGGACGGCGTGAGGAAAGCCGCACAGCAATTGGACCCGCTGCATCGCGCACTGGCGGTTGCGTTTTTTGGGGAAGTGCCGGTGCGGGAGTTGGAAACAGCAGACCCGGCGCTGCTCGCACGCCAAGGCATTCCTTCATGGAACAAACTGTCGATGGAAAAGTACGACAAGACTTTTTTGAATCTCGCTGCTGCGCAGCAGGAAGAATTCGTGCGTATGGTTGCCGCCGAGATTCCCGCCGGTCCAGCCCGAAAGCTTTTCGAAGCGGTCCGAGCCGAGGCCATTCGCGGCTACTACTCCTCGGCGGCAGGTTTGAAAGAACTCGAATATAAGGGCAACGCATACCACCCCTCCTGCCCAGGCTGCGAAAAAGAGCGCTGAATAGTTACTTCCGTACCCTTCAAACTTACCCCAAAGGAGCGAAAAAGGACCACGCCGAAATAGCACCTTGGTTCTTTGACCCTTTCCTATCCCTTTCCTAAGATTAAAAAGCAACCACAGAAACTGCGGGCGAACGGATGCGTAGCCGCGCCAGGCAGAAGAATGCGCAGGCAGCGCGTTTGCAGCGAGTACTCCCTCCAGAGTGACCTTAATGATGGGGAAAAAAAGTCGGGGATTCTCAATGCTGGAATTGCTGATCGTGATCTCCATCGGCCTCACGATGGCAACCATCAGTGTGCTGGCCCTGATGCCGGTGCTCAAACAGGATCATCTCGACATCGCTTACGACACTACGCTTTCCCTGATACGCACGTACCGAAGCCAGGCCATAACACAAAGCAAGCGCTACGTTCTCCTGTTTACTGCTCCGGGAACGATTACCGTGCAGTATTGGGGAGTAGGGGTGCCAGTTTCTCCCCCCCCGGTAACAGTCGCGACCTATACGCTGCCCAGCGATATCGAATTCGCGGTGCAGACCGGCTTTCCTAATCCCGGACCGGACAATTTTGGCAATGGGACAAGCGCTCTTGCAGTCAACGCCTGTTCCGTGATCGGGGGCGGTCAGCCCTGTGTGATTTTCTATCCCGATGGCTCGGCGCAAGACGATTTGGGCAACTACAACAGCGGCGTTCTGTACCTTACTCGCCCCAGCAGCGATGCCTACAGCTCGCGGGCGATCGACATTTACGGAACCACGGGAAGGGCGCGCGGCTGGCGGCTTTACAACCAAGGCGGAGCCAACACATGGGTGCAGCAATGATGCGAGGACAGTCGAGGTCGAGGCAACAGCGCGGCTTCACGCTCATTGAAGTGATGATCGCGATTGCGATCCTGAACATCGGGATTTTGGCCGTGGTGGCCTCCATTGCCGCGGCGATATCTGCGACTCAGAACGCCCAGGAAAATCTCATTGCGCGGCAAAAGGCGCTGGAAGCAATGGAGAGTATCTACACCGCGCGCAACACGCAGCAGGTCACCTTCGCCCAGATCGCCAATGTTGCCGGAGGCGGAATTTTCAGTAACGGCGCCACAAAAATGCTGTGCGCTGGACCCGACGGGCTGGTCAATACCACCGATGACGTAAATTGTCTGGCCAGCGGGCCCTGCCCTGCCGGACCCGAGTGCGTCACTCTGCCCGGCCCCGACGGCGTGCTCGGAACCGCCGATGACGTAGCCATGAGCTTGGCGAATTTCAACCGGCAGATTGCCATCAGCAACGTGCTGAATTCAGACGGCAGCATCGATCAAACCTTGAAGCAGATTGTCGTCACCGTGACTTACCAATCAAACGGAGGCACGCACACCTACACGGTCGACGGCCTGATATCGGCTTTTCGATAGGGCGGCGCGGGGGCTTATGAAGACACCACAACGACATGCCGGAGCGGGCTTCACCCTGGTCGAATTGATGGTCGCCCTGGCTCTGGGGCTGATCGTCATGGCAGCGATGGCGAGCCTGTTCAAGACTGGCTTGGACTCGACCATGCTGATCATGCAGCGTGCCGAAGATCAGGAGAACATGCGGGCGGCCCTGGAACTCATGGTGAAAGACGTCAGCATGGCCGGCGCGGGACTGCCCTCGGGCGGGATTCAGTTGCCCACCGGCGCGGGAAGCACCGGCTTGTCCAAGTTCGGGTGTGACCAGACCGGAACCTGCCATGTGCCTGCCTTCACCTATCCCAACACTCCGACCAGCAACTACATGTACGGGATTATTCCGGGCTATAGGAACGGCGTGGAAGCAAGCGCGGTCATTCCGGCGGCGCCTACCGATATCGACGACAGCATTACGGTCATCTACGCCGACTACAACTTCCCGCTGTTCGAGTACACAGGCACCTTTGTGGCTGGCTCGAACGGTAGTGAATTGACGCTGACCCCGATTCCCGGAGATACCCCGCCACCGATTAACTCAGCCGGCGGGATTCAGGTCGGGGATCTGGTCATGGTGTCAGGAGCAGGCCTCACGGGCGTGGGCGAGGTAACCAATCTTACGGGGACCAGCCTGACCTTTGCCGATCTGGATCCGCTGAACATCAATCAGAGTGCGGCGGCGTCCGGCAATCTGGCGGCGATTCAGACCGCGGCGGCGGGCGCCAGTGTCAGCGTGATCCGGCTCTTTGCCGTCACCTACTATCTCACCGTGCCCGCGGCAGGGCAGACTCCGCGCTTGATGCGCCAAGTCAACGGACTTTCGCCGGTTCCGGTGGCCGACGACATCATCAATCTGCAGTTCGCCTACGATGTCTACAACTCGGCGAACAATGTGCTGGACGCGAATCAACCCGACGTCTTCGGCGCCGGCGACTCCCCCAATAATGTTCAAAAAGTAAACGTAGTGGCGATGGGACAAAGCATCCTCAACCACGGCAATAGGTCGCAGAACATGTATCTGGCGACCTCGGTCAGCGCCCGCAACATGGCTTTTCGCAATCGCTACCAGTAATCCAGTAAGAGCGGAGTTCAACCATGAGATACGGGAAGAACAGTTCGCGCGGTTTTACGCTGATCGCAGCACTCATCATTATGGTGCTGCTTTCCGGTATAGCCATCGGCATGCTCTACATGGTCAGCAACGAATCGCACATGGGCGGCAACGACCTGGAGGAGAACCTGGCTTACTACGGCGCCGAATCGGGCATGGAAAAGTTGACCTCGGATCTGGCCTCTCTGTACCAGGCCAACCTGGTGCCGACCAATGCCCAGATTCAGAACCTGATCAACTTCCCCCCGACTTCGACCATGGTCGGCAGCATGAAATATAACGAAACCATCAGCTATCCTCTGGTGAACGGACAACCGCAAAGCAGCTTCAACACCATCCACTCCGGATCGAATCAAGGATTGTACGCAGAAATCGTGCCCATGACGCTGCAGGTGATCGCGTCGCGTCCCTCCGGGGCGTCGGTAAACATGACGCGCAATGTCGAAGTGGCGCTGATTCCGGTGTTTCAGTTTGGGGTGTTCTGCGGCTTCGACTGCAGCTACTTCGCCGGTCCAGACTTCAGTTTCGGTGGACGCGTGCACACCAATCAGAACCTGTTTCTCGCGGCTGGCGGGGATCTGGTCTTTAACGACAAGGTGCAGGCTTTCAGCCAGATCATCATGGACCAACTGGAGAACGGCAACCTCACCACCAATGGCTATGGCGGGACTGTATACGTATCGACGGCCACGGGTGGATGTCCCCTGAATACCTTCCCGCCGACGGGAGCCAATTGCAAGAGTCTTCCCGGCGCTGCCACCGTTCCCGGTGATGCCAGCTGGAGCGGTGGCTACCCTACGGTTGCAGGTGCGGCCAATAACAGCTTCCCCAGCCTTTCCTCCGGCACTTTCAATTATTACGTCGCCAACTCGTTGACCGGCGTTACCAACCTGCAGTTGCCGTTCGTGCAAAACAGTTGCACCAGTAATCCTCCGCCTTGCACAGATCCGATCGCCATCGTCCGCAAGCCGCTGGCCGGAGAAGCGGCAACCGGCACTCTGGGTTCAGAGCGTTTATACAACAAGGCCCAGATTCGAATTTTGATTGCGGACGATCCCGCCGATCTGCATCCGGAACGCGGCGTGGCTCCCATCGATAGCCAGGACGTTCAGCTGCCCAACCAGACCAACTTTAGCAGTCCCGGCAGCTCCCCCTTTAATAATGGCTTTGCCAATCTTACGGCCGGCAGTTTTGAGTATCTCGGATGGGGAGTGGTGGGCAGCAACGGATGGGTAAGCCCGAATATCGACAGCGGGCCGGTGGGCTGGGGGGCGGGAACACAATTTCCGCTTTTCGGCGAGTTGACCACGAACCCAACCAGCGCTGCTGCCATGACTGGCCCTTGGATTCGCGTGGAATGGTGCTCGGGGCCGACCACTTGCACAGGCGTCACCAAGGAGTGGCTGGGCCTGGGCTTCGGACGGCTCTTCAATACGGTCCCGACCAGCCCCGGCTCAAACACCGTGGATCCCAACGCCATTCTCATTCTGCAGGAGCTCAGGCCTTCGGTAGCGCAGGCGCAGTCTTCCGGCCACGGTCCCGGCACGCAGAACAACTGGTATCCCATCAATTTCTATGACACGCGCGAAGGGGAGATGCGGGACAACAATGTGGCGAATACCACTTTGACCCCATCGAATATTCAGCCTGGCTACCCCAGTTCCTTTACGTACTCGTCCTGTTCGGTCAACGGCATCATGAACGCCGTCGAACTCGACGTGGGTAACCTGAATCAATGGCTGCAGGGAAAGATCGGGGCTACCGGCGCAAACGTCCCCTATGCATCGCAGAATGGGTATGTCCTGTATTTCTCCGATCACCGGGGCATGAAGAAGGACCCGAATCCCTCCAATGGCGGCCAGACGCCAGGCGGATCGACTGTCTACAGCGGCGAGTCAGGGATCGAGGACGTGGTGAACTCGGCCCAAAATCTCACCTCCACCACGACGGACGGAGCCCTGGAGGGCACGACCTACTACAACTATTCGCCAGAAGATGTCGATCAGAATGGATTCCTCGACAACTGGGGCGAGAAAAATATCGGGTATGGCTTTGCCACGAACACCAACACCACCCCCCTGAATCCCTATCTTCGGGTGGGAGTCACTCCCGGTGCGTCCTACACGGGATATGTGGACTGTGCCGGCTATAACACGACGGCGGGCACTTGGCTGACCGGTACCCAGGATCAGGAAGGCATGGCCAATCCCGTCAGCGGAGCTCGCCATGTGCTCAAACTTGTAGACGGCGGAATGAGCGGCGCCGGCCAGAGCTACGTTCCCGTAATTCCCCCGACCAGCGGCTGTTCGCAAAGTGCGGCCAACCCCACCGGTTGCGGCGGATTCACCATCGCCTCTGAGAATCCGGTCTACATCCAGGGCAACTACAACAGCAACGCCGCCGATGCCTTCTGGGGCACTGCGAATGCCGCAATACCAACGCAAACGCCACACTCGGCGGCGGCCGTGATCGCCGACTCGGTCACTGTCTTGTCCAATCAATGGAGTGACGCAAGCAGCCTGTTGTATCCGACCGTTCGTGGCAATCGGGGAACGACGGCGGACGGCTACTACCGGTTGGCAGTCGCAGGAGGCAAAAACGTTCCTTTCCCGCAGCCGGGTTGGGCCGCGGCAGCCGGTATAAAGGACTTCGGCACCGATGGAGGAATGCACAACTTCTTGCGCTATCTGGAAAGCTGGAACAACACCCTCCACTACAACGGTTCGCTCGTCAATATGTACTACTCGGAATACAACACCGGAACCTTCAAATGCTGCACCACGGTGTACAGTCCGCCCACGCGCAACTATTATTTTGACGTGCTGTTCCTGAACCCAGCCAATCTGCCGCCGGCGACCCCTGAGTTTCAGGACGTGGTCAATCTGAGCTACCACCAGAACTTCACTCCGCAGTAGGAATCCAGGAGCGAACCAGCCGCCCGGTTCCGCCTCGGCAGGCCGGGCATTTGTTTTGCGCCACTCATTGCCGGAGTGAGGTGCGGCACAGGTGCAGACATCTCCGAGCGAGCCGCCGAGCGCAGTAGGGACTTGGCCAATCGCCCATTCGTAACTTGAAGCTTAAATTCCTGCCCCTATGCTAATTGTGGGCGATTAGCCGTCCCTTATCGGTTCCCGGAGGATGATTGTCGGCACTAGTAGAGAAAAAGCGACCAGCAATTCCGGTGCGACCCGATCCCGCTCCCCAGCACTGGGGCATGCTCATTTTTGAAAGCCTGTCGGCGGGCGTCATGGCCATCTTTTTCGGTTTCATTGCCATGATGGGTCTGGTTGGAATTTATGTCATTGTTATCTGGCCGCTCACCCTTTGGGATCTAGGCGGCATTCACCCGGAACAATTCAACTTGTGGGCGCAATATGTTTTGTGGGCAGTATTCGCAGTAGGAACCCTGATTGGCTATCTTTGCTTCAGTGGCGAAGCGTTCAAGGCCAAGCGTAGCCCAGGCGCTCCACCGGCTACGATCCGGGCGCGACCAACTCCCCGATGAGGCATTGGAGTCTTGATTGTGAACAGGCGCTGTAGCGCCGCGTTAACCTGTGTAGTCTCTCTGACTTTCATCAGCAAAAGCATGACGCAATTTGAAACGTTGCACCTTTCCCGTCGCGGTCTTTGGCAATTCCGGCAGAAACTCCACCCAACGGGGACGCTTATAACCCGGTAAACTTCGCAACACGAATTCCTGCAGCTCGCGCGCCAGCTGAGGGCTACCGCTGGCTCCCTGGCGCAACACGACGCAAGCCAGGGGCTTCGGCAACTCGTCCGCATCCTTGCGGAACACAACCGCCACTTCCAGGACCGCAGGATGCTCGCTCACGACGCGCTCGATTTCGATCGGGCTCACCCAGACGCCGCTCACTTTCAGCATGTCGTCGGAGCGGCCGTCGTACCAGAAGTATCCGTCCTCATCCTGATGATATTTGTCGCCGGTGCGCAGCCAGCAACCGGCGATGGTACTCTTGGTCTTTTCGTGCTCGCCCCAGTAGCTGACGCAGGTCGAGTCGGCGCTGACCAGCAGGTTCCCCACTTCCCCTTGAGAAACGGGCTGGTCGTTGTCGTCGACGATCTTGGCCTCAAAGCCGGGAAGAACCTTGCCGCTGGAACCGGGGCGCACCTGCCCGGGAACGTTCGAGATCATCATATGCAGGGCTTCGGTCGAGCCGATTGCATCCAGGATCTCAACCCCGAACCGTTCTTTGAACCGATGGAAGACGGAGGCGGGCAGAGCTTCGCCGGCGGAAATGGCGTGGCGAACCGACGAGAGGTTAAACTCGCGATCCGTCGCTGGGTGCGCCAGCAGCTTCACATAGTTTGAAGGAACGGAGAAAAACAAGGTTGGGCGATGCCTTTCGATAATCTCGAACACGCTCTGCGGGCGCGGAGGACCGGGCAGCAGAATACTCATCGCGCCGACGGATAGAGGAAAATAAAGCCCGTTGCCCAGGCCATAGGCAAAGAAAAGTTTGGCGACGCTGAAGAAGCGGTCTTCTTCTGAAATCTTCAAGATGGCCTTAGCGTAGCGTTCCACGCTGACCACCATGTCGTGCTGCAGGTGAACACAGCCTTTGGGTGGCCCCGTGCTGCCCGACGAGTAGAGCCAGAACGCGGCATCGTCTTTGCGCGTGGGCGCAGCTTCCAACTCGGCAGAACTGCTTTGCAGCAGATCGTTGAACGAACGCACGCTTGCCGGAGCCTGGCCGGAAACGACAATGGCCTCGAGATAGCGCAGTTCATTCTGCGGAATGGCTTGGATGAGCGGAAGCAAAGAGTCGCTGACCACAGCCACGCGCGCTCGCGAGTTGTTCAGCAGGTATTTGTAGTCGGCAGGCTTGAGCAGAGTGTTGACCGGAACCGGCACGGCCCCCGTTTTGATCGCCCCAAAGAAGCTGATGGCGAAGTCCGGCGTGTCGAGTAACAGCATCAGGACGCGCTCTTCCATGCGGACACCCAGTTTCTTCAGGGCATTGCCGAATTGATTCACTCGCGCGAACAGCTCGCCATAGGTCAGGCAATCGTCGCCGCTAGCTATAGCAGTTTTGCCGGCGCGGCCTTCCCGCATGTGCCGGTCGATGAAGTACGTCGCGGCGTTGAATTCATCCGGTAGGATTATTGGAGTCGCCGAAGTCATCGGGGAGTCAGCCAATCAACGCGTCCGCGCGCCACATGCAGAGTCGTCTGCCAGCTTTGAGAAAATTTTACCGCTGCATTGTACGCGACCAGATGAGAAGGTTGCGCTGGGATTCAGCAGGCTGGGATCAGGAGGTTCGAATCTGGGATTCGGACTTGTCAACCGCCTTTTCACGCAGGTTCCAGCTCTCGATCGCTTGCCGGCAGCCTTCTCGCGCCAGGCGCGTACTAAGCTGTTTCTCGGCGTCGTCGAAGGTCTGCTCTGCGTTCATTCTGGCGCGATCAGCTTCATCGTCGGCCTGTTTGATTTGCCTCGCGGTCCGGCAGACCTTGGAATCTAGCGTTTTTTCGAGTTGCTTTTGGTGGCGGTTGGGTTCCGAGGGGTGAGTTGCGAAAGCGTTGTAGGCGGCTTTCAGATCTTCCGGCCAGCGCTGTTTCAATTCACGATCCAACCGGTCAAGTGCGGCGTTAGCCTGATCGGCAGTGTTCCGCACTCTTTTCTTTTCGCGGAGCCACTTCATGACTGACCAGCTCGCGGCTTCGGTCATCAGTAATTTAGCGGTTTCGACTTCTGGCAGCTTTCTCGTACGATTTCTCCTGCAATCAGTCCGAAGCGTCGACAACCGGCGGATGGGATGCGGCTGTCGCTATTTCAACTTGAGAACACAAGTCGTGATTTCACGATCCGCTACTTGTGCAATCGTGACCTGAAGGTCTCGTTTCCAACCGTGAGCACGATCACGTTCCTTGTTGGCGCAGCGCACAATGGGGCGGAAAAGCATTGACTCACCGCCTGGCGAATCCTATAGTGAAGCTATGCTGCAATGCAGCAATGGAGGCATTCTATGCAAACTCATTCCAAGCCTCGCGACGGACACTCGCCCTTGGCCCTGCTGACGGAGCTGGCGGTCGAAGCTACTTCGAGCCTGGTGGAAGCGCAACGCACTCTTCTGAATCTGGCGCAGGAAGAAAACGAAATTCTACTGAACGGCGTGAAGGAGCGCATCGGCAGCTTCGTGCCCGGGATCGCAATGACAGAACTGGTCAGGCGTAGCGTGGACACGGTAATTGCCATGCAGCAGGAGCTGCTGACCACGACCAGCAAGCAGACGCTGCAATGGCTGCAGTCGGAACGGACCGGCAAGCCAGATCGCACCGCCCATTTGATCGAGTCGGCTCATGCAGCGGTGGAGACGTTCACTCGCGCGCAAAAGAAGTTCCTGGATGTGCTGTCGCAGGAGGCCGTGAAAGCAGTGGAAGGCAAAGCGCCCGAAACCAAGCCTGCCAAGAAGGCGGAGATCGCGCAACTGGCAAGCAAGGCCGCGAATGCTTTTATCGAGGCGCAGAAAAAGCTGCTCGACGTCATGGGCCAGCAGATGAATGTGAACCTCGACATCACCACTCGCTCCATGGAGTTGATGAAAGTGTCGCGGCTGTTGCCTATGGCGAACCTGAGCGGCGAAGGTCTGAAGAACTTTCTCGATACCGAAAAAGCACTGCTGGGATCGTTCATGACTCCGGGCAAAAAAGTGGCTCCGGCAGGCCCCGCGCGCCAGGGTAAACGGGCGAAGGCCGCGGTGGTTTAAGCGACCTACTGATCAGTGGCAACCGGCTCTCAACTGGCCGCAGGCGGTGCTTTCGAATTGGGCTTCAGCCATCGATTGGCGGCCGCCTGCTGCCATCTCACTCCCAAACGACCGGGCAGCAGCAGAGCACTGCATTGTAGAGTCAGCCAATCCCGGGTTTTCAGCGGCGACTCGAATTCAGAGCGGTTGGCAATCCAGTGCTGGGCGAAGTGACGGGCTATGGTGAATCCCATGTCCGTGTCAGCTCCAGCAATGTCGCACAGAAGGCCTTCCAGGGTGAACATCACCTTCGACAACATAATGAGCGAGCCGGGAAATCTGACCCCCTTGATCGCGACTCGCTCCAGCAGGCGCATGGCGCCAGCCGCGCTGGGCAGGTGCGCCGCCGGGAGTTCATCGAGAAACTCGGTGATGACCTGGCGGACCATCCGGCTTTGCTGTGAGCTCTGTCGGATTCGAGTCTGCCCCAGGGCGGCGATCTCCTGAAACACACCCACTGGATCGCGCAAGCTGACCATCAGGAATAAAAGAGCGAGATGGCGGCGCACATCGCGTCCCAGTCTTTCCCGCAGCGCCCAATCGAGGATGCCGAGTTTACGTGTGCGCTGATCGTAAAGCAGATTGCCGGCATGCGGATCTCCGTGGAAAACCGCTTCATTCGCAATGGAAAAGAGCGGTACGGCAACCAGGCCTTCGATCAATTGCTCCGCCATCCCGCGCCGCTCTGGAGGCGAAACGCGGGCCGCGGCACTGGTTATTTTGATTCCGCGCTCTTCAGTCATCGCCGTAATCGTCCGGGTGCACAACGGGTCGATTAGCTGGGGCACCGAAATCCGCGAGTATGAGCGATACAGCCTGGCGGCTTCCGCTAACGTCTTCTGCTCGCGCTTGAAATCTATCTCGTGGCGCAACAGCCGCCGAACTTTTTGAAAAGTGTCGGGAATGAGCTGCGCGGGGAAGCCGTAGGTATGATGGCGCTCGCCGAAGTGATGCGCCAGGCCCTGCAGGTAATCCATGTCTTCAGCGAAGTATTCGGGGATATGAGGCTTCAGAACTTTAAAGACGCCGCGCTCGCACCTGCCGGTCTCCGGATTGCGCCAGGAAAACCGTATGACCGCGCTGACGCTGGCCTCTTTCAGAATCTCAGAAGCGATTTGAACATCGTACTTAGCCACGCGAGAGCCGAGCTCTTTTTGGACGATGTTTCGAATCGTCACCGGTCTGACGTCGCGAATGCCGTTCTCAAGCTTGGCGAGCGCGTTGCGCAGGGCCGGATGCAGATGTTGATTGCGCGCGATCACCTGTCCCAGCTTTTGCAGGCCGGGCACTTTTGCGATCAGGCGCAGCAGGCGAAGCTCAGCCGGCGTGCCGGCCGGCAATTCGATTTGTTCCAGCAGCTTCGGCGCCAGGCGCGCGGGGCTCAGTCGCGTTACCACGAAGATCATGCAGTCGCGTACCGGCGCGCGCCATTTGATGTACGCTGCCGGAACCAGCCGCTCTACGGGAACGACCTCATCCACAATCCAGCGCGCCATGGTCTCACGCATCGACTGGCCCAGCGGACTGCGCAATCCCACTTCGATCGCGCTTATTCTTTCCGCGGAGGTTGCGCGCTGGGGCAAAAAATTCTCGAGTGCAGCGCGCAGCTGCCCGGGAGCAATCTGGCTTAAGCCGGTGGCGATGACGGGAGTATCCACCATAACCCGATCACACTATCCTCCGCCGCGAAGGTTGTCGCAGTGACCGTCATCACCGCTAAATCCTACGCACTGTGCGAGAGTAGTGCATTGCAAGGAGCAGTGCCGTGGCCACTCTCAACGAAGTATTTTCGACGCTCGCCGTCCGGCGCCGATATGAGGTGTGGTTCCTGCGCCTTGGGCTGGCCGATGGCAGCGGGGCTTGGTGGTTCCGATATCTGCTGATGAATCCGGGGCGCGACGGCTGTCCTGGAAATTTGTCAGGGCAGCCGGTCCAGGTCTGGGCGACGTGGTTTCCGCTGCGCGGCAGCCCCCAGAGCTTCATTCAGGGATTCCCGCTCGAAGCATTAGAGCTCAGCCGTAAAGGCCGCGCACCCTTTTATTTCGGAATTAATAGCAACGGGATCGAAGAAGATTGCTGCCGCGGCGCGCTGGATGTCGATGGGCACAGAATCGCATGGAACCTGCACTATCGTTCCACATTGCGCGTGACCTTGAGCGATAAAGGCTGGATTGGCTTTTCCCGCAGCCCGCATTCCGACGCCGTCTTTTCAGGAGAGATTACATTCGACAACCGTCGATTTTCCGGCAACCCGCTGGGATTCGGCGTGCAGGGTCACAACTGCGGATACCGCCATCGCACCTACTGGCGCTGGACCCACGCCTATTTTTCTCGGAACGACAGCCGGGCAAGCACGCTCGAGGCCCTGGTGTACGACATGCCTCTGGGTCTGGTCTTCCGCAAAGCGGTGCTATGGCACGAGGGCTCTCAGCACGTATTCCGAAAGCTGCGGGAAACAACCAAATTTCCACAAAGCATGCAGTGGAATTTTCTTTGCTCCAACCATAAGGGATGTCAGTTGGAAATTGCCATCGATGGCCGCGGGCCGTCGCAGCACCGCCTTGCTTATCTAAAGACCGACTGCAGCGGCAGTTTCGAAGTACGCAATAACAGCCTGGCTTCGGCGCTGCTCGTCATTCAGCGCCCCGGGAAGACGGCTGAGCGCTTGGAGACCAGCACTGGCGCTGTCCTGGAGATTGTGGGCTAGCGCACTCGCGCTCTCGCCAGGCGCTCCCCAATCACGGCGTAGGCGGCGGGATTGAAGGCCATTCCGATGTGGGTGCCGGGAACCTCCACATCGTTTTCCGGGTTCATAGTCATGCAGTAGCGCCAATCCACGATGCCGTCTTGCCGAGTGTAGATGGCCGTTTCAACCATTGCGCTGGGGACTTTCCGGCGCAGGAAATCCAGAAAGTTGCAGGTGCAGCGCCCGGTATAGCAATCCGGCAGCACCCCTCGGCCATGCTCTTCGAGGATCCGCAATCGAACCGCTTCGGCAACGTCCAAAACCGCTCGGTTCACGACGGTGCCGCGGATCGGCGCGGCCAGCGTGATGACCGACGCAACGTCTTTTGGCCGCTGGGCTGCCGCCGAGCGCGCAATAACCCCACCCAGGCTGTGTCCGATGAGATGGATCTTCCGCCCCGTCTCGGCGCGGGCTTTGTCGATAGTTTGATTGAGACGGCGCTGGATCAGCAGATTGGGACATTCGGCATTGATGCCAATCCCGGAAAAATATGGGCAATAGCCAATGCGTCCCAGCCAGGAGTAAAGCTCGGTCAGATAAAGATCGGTCCCCAGAAAGCCGGGAATCACCACCACTGCAGTACCATCGCCTCTGGGTACACCAAAGCCGTAGTACACGGGGTTGGCGTGCAGGATCAGCATCTCAGCCCCGAACAGGGCCTCGGTCCAGAGATTTGAGGAATGCGACTTGGGATAGGCCTGCCGAGGAGACCTGCGTCTCTTGGCCGTTTCAGCACGTGCTTTTACCTGCTTTTTTTTAGGCCGCAAGTTCGTTCCCAAGCTCCGCCCATCTCCGCATCTGAAAGCCACGGAGGGGCCATGCTGCACTGCACAATTATATCCATCCCGGCTGGCGAGTCAACGGCGCTTCTCCGTGCCCTGGATCTGGTGCAGGATCCTTCAGGAGAGAGGATCATCGTTTTTTCTTTTTCGACGCGCGCTTGGCTGGCGCGGACTGGTTCAGCCGCGCCTCCAGTTCCGCCACACGCCTGCGCAGTAACTCGACTTCTGATTCACCTTCCGCTTTCGGTGCCGCTTCGGCCGAGCCCAGAAAGCGCTTCATCATGTCTACCGGTGAAAGGATGGCGGATTGCACCTCACTGAGCCGGCTCTGCACGGTGTCTTGCACCTTCTGATAGGTGTCAAAGGCCGATTTCAGGTACCACATCAGGAACTCCTGCCGCACCTCGTCGGAGGCCACGATCAATTGGCGAAGCAGTTCAAGGGGCAATCCAGTGGGTTTATCCCTGGCATCTTCCGTAATGATCTGGGTGAGGACGACCCGCGTCAGATCCTGCCCGGTCTTGGCATCGACGACGCGCACGTCGCGGCCGGCGCGGATGTGCGCGGCCAGATCGTCGAGATTGACGTACCGGCTTGCCGCCGTGTCATAGAGCCGGCGGTTTCCGTACTTCTTGATCAGAATCACGGAAGCTTTCATTGTCCGCAGCCCATGCTGCTGTGCACAAGGATACAAGAATACCTTGACAAAGAAATTGCGGGCTCCTATAGTGATCTTATGCTGCAGTGCAGCAATGGAGGCTTTTTATGGCAGCCGCAATGAAACCGGAAGCACCCCATGCCAAAGAATCGCCGCTGCTGGCAATTCTCTCCGGCTGGGGACAACAGGCGGTCCAGACGCTATTCGCCACACAACATATCCTTCTCGATCTGGCGATGCGCCAGAATGCCAGCATCATGCACGCAGTGCGGCAGCAGCTGGCAGATCCGCATCACTCCCCTGCCGCCATTCTCAGCGAAGTAGCCGAGGACGGCATCGCGAATTTCCTGGATGGCCAGCACATCCTGCTGGAGCTGGGCAAACAACAGAATGAAATCCTGATGACTGCCGCGAAAGAGCGCCTGGGAGACTGCCCGAAGCGCGCCGCGCTGATCCGTCTGCTGCAGCGCAGCGTCGAGAACTTTATTCACATGGACGAGGAGTATCTGAAAATGACGGGCAAGCAGACCCGCAATTGGTTGCAGGCGGTAAAGGCCGGAAAACCTTATGAGCCCGAGCACATGGTGAATTTCGTCCGCGAAGGCATGGAAACGTTCGTGAAGGCGCAAAAGCGTTTCCTCGATGTTCTCGCCGATGAGACCAGCCAGGCGGTGAATGGCAAGCACACCGCGGAGAAGAAAGGCAAGAAGACGGAGATTCCGGCTCTGGTGAAACAAGCGACGGAATCGTTCATTGAGGCACAGAAGCAGTTGGTGGACACTGCGGGACGGCAGATGAGCGCGAATGTGAAGACTGCGGGCAAGACTATCGATCTGCTCAAGCCGTTTCCATTCCTGCCGCTGAACGAACTGACGCGCGAAGCGGTGAAGAGCTATGTCGACGCGCAAAAAGCGGTGATGAACGTCGTGGTGAAACCCGCGAACGGGCACAAACCGGCGCCGAAAGTGCGTCCCGCCCGCAAGCCGGTAGCGAGAGCAAAGGCCGCTGCCGCGGTCGCCTGATTGCCTCCATTATGTCTGCGGCTCGGCTCCATTCTGAACCAGGAGTGGCGCCGGGCCGCAACTTTTTCCACATCGCTCTGCTACACTTGCAGGTTCCCGCGCAAAGGAGATTCCCTTGGCTGAAAAGACGCCCCAGACTTTCGCCAATCACACTCGCTTCGATCCAGCTTTTCACTTTTTCATTGGCCCCATTTTCATGCTGGGCGTGATCTTCGCCTTCATTCACTTCTTTGCCCACCTCTCGCACGCCGACTTTCGCGATAACTTACACGCCATCCTGCTGATCCTGCTCTCGCTCGCGCTGCTGACCTGGGTCTTCAAGACACGCCTGTACGCGCTCAAAGTGCAGGACCGCGTCATTCGCCTGGAAGAGCGCCTGCGCCTGATGCAGCTCCTGCCCGAGCCGCTGCGCTCGCAGATCCCCGAATTGACTGAGGACCAGCTCATCGGGCTACGCTTTGCTTCCGATGCCGAGCTCCCCAAGCTGGCGGAGCGCGCGCTGAAAGAAAAGCTCTCGCGCAAAGACATCAAGAAGGCGGTACAGAACTGGCGGGCGGATTACTGGCGAGTGTAGAGCGGCATGCGCGGATCTCGCTGTCGGGCTCAGCGCTGCGATAGTTACAGCGCTCAACATCATCCTCTCGAAACTCAAAAAGCTCTCGGCCCTCGGGGAGTGTCCAAATCGGGCTCTCCCCCGGGAAATTTCCCGGGAGATACGCCGCCACGCAGCCGGCATCGGGTGAAATTACCCTGCCCAAACGTGCCTACTCCTCCCAACCGTGTTGTCGGGATCAGCATCAAAATTCGAGTTCGGTCGTCAGGGTACCCAGAAGCCAGTTTTCAGGTAACGCCTGAGTCTGTGCCGAAAGTAACCTCGCTGGTGCCTTTTCGGCGATTGACCATTGCGCGCCCGGCGATTACGATTTTTGATAGAATTCACGACTTAACGCTAGGAAGAAGATCCGCATCTCATAGAAGGACATGCGATTAGTTATTCTTTATGTCCGAACTGCCGTTCTGGCCGCTTTGTTTGCCGTGGCCTGCTCGTGTCAGTCGGCACAGAAACCGGCTTCCCTTCTGCCCCCGCATGCGGCAGCACCAGTTGTGCAGCCGGCTCCGACGTCGCATCCCGCGCAAGGTCCGGCAGCCGCCCAACAGGAACAGGACGACGACGCTCTCGCCCAGCAATCTGCTCCCGTGGAAGCCGCTTCTTCCGTCGCTCCACTTTCTGATCCTGTTGCCGACCTGGTAAAACGCGCTGAAGCCCAGTATCAGGCCGGACTCGCCAATTATCGCGCCGGTAAGACAGACGAGGCTCGGCAGAATTTTGATCAGGCGCTCAACGCGCTGCTCGACAGCAAGATCGACGTTCGTTCCGATGAGCGGTTGCAAAAGGAATTCGATCACATCGTGCAAGGTGTGAACGATCTTTATCCGGGCGGAACTTCTGCCGATGCCGAAAACGATCAATCGCAGGAGCAGCAGAAATCCGAGCCCGCACCGATTGACGAAACCAACGGCCTCACACCGTCCGCGGACGCTCGCACCAAGGCAATGGCCGAAGCCGATATCAAAAACACTCGTTCCGACCTGCCGCTCATGATGACCGACCAGGTCGCTGGCTTCATCCAGTATTTCTCGAATCGTGGACGCGGCGTCTTCGAGCGCGCGTATGCCCGTTCCGGCCGCTACCACGACATGATCGTCTCCACCCTGAAACAGGAAGGCGTCCCACAGGATCTGATCTATCTCGCGCAGGCCGAATCCGGATTCCATCCCCTCGCGGTCTCGCGCGTCGGCGCCCGCGGCATCTGGCAGTTCATGGCCAGCCGTGCCCGCGGCTACGGTTTGTCTCACAACCAGTACGTGGATGACCGCCAGGATCCCGAAAAGTCCACGCGCGCGGCCGCCCGCCACCTGAAAGATCTCTATAACCAGTTCGGCGACTGGTATCTCGCCATGGCCGCTTACAACTCCGGCCCGGGCACCGTGCAGGCTGCGGTAAAGCGCACCGGCTATGCGGATTTCTGGGAGCTCTACAACCGCAACGTGCTGCCGAAAGAAACCAAGAATTACGTCCCGATCATTCTGGCCGTCACCATCATGGCCAAAAATCCGGCGCAATACGGACTGGAAAATATCCAGATGGAAAAGCCGGAAGACTACGACACGATCACTATCGAATACCCGGTGGATCTGCGACTGGTGGCCGAGTGCGTGAATTCGACGCCCGGCGAGTTGCAGGACCTGAATCCCAGCCTTTTGCGTATGACCACGCCGCGCAGCGGCAAGTTTGCCCTGCACCTGCCGGTCGGCACCAAAGAAGACTACCAGACCGCCATCGCCGCCATCCCCACTGACATGCGGCTCTGGTGGCGTTATCACACGGTTCACTCCGGCGACACACTAGCCCGACTGGCTCGCAGCTATCACACCACCATCAAGGCGATTGAGACGACGAACCATCTCGATGGCACCAGCGATCTGGAATCCGAAGCCCGGCTGGTGATCCCGGTTGCGCCCGGCAAACATCCCCAGAGCGACGCCGCGACCTATGCCCGCCGCATCACGCGATATCATGTGCACCGCGGAGACACGGTCGAGACCGTCGCCGATAACTTCGGTATCTCAGCCCAGCAACTTCGCCGCTGGAATGGCCTGCGCGGCGAAAGCCTGGGGGGACGCCGGGTTCTGCTGTTGCATCTGCCGATTTCGCCCGGCGCCGCTCGCGATTTAGATGTCGCCTCGTCGCGCAGCAAGAAACATAAGACCGAAACCGCCAGCGCAAAGCCTCCAGCCAGCAAGTCCGCCGAAATTGAGCACCTGAGCTCGCAAGCCGCGGTCCACCACGAGCCGGTGGTTCACCACAAAGTGCGCTCCGGCGAAACCCTCTACTCGATCGCCAACGCCTACCGCACCACGGTGGCCGCCCTCAAACGCGACAACCGCAACACAGCCGTCCTCCGCCCCGGCATGATCCTCATCATTCCATCCCGGTAAGCTTTTTCTCGCTCAGGCGAGTGGCAAGGTTCTCCACAGTATTGAGAGCCCTGCGTAGATCCCACCCAACCCGGTACAAACCCACTACCTTACGTGCGTAGAATCACATTCCCGCCCTATTCCCGAATGTACAATTTTCAGTTCTTCGGGTCCCTGACCTAAATATCTGTTCTATTCATTTTCAAGGAGAATCGCATGCGAATCACCCAAGTGCTCGTCTTGATCCTGATCGTTGCTGTTACCATGACGGTTGCCCTGCCTGCCTTTGCTGCAGACGGAGCCGCCATTTACAAAGCCAAGTGCGCCGCCTGCCATGGCCCCGAGGGCCAAGGCAAGATCGGTCCCGCACTGAAAGGCTCCAGCCTGACCGCTGACCAAATCACCGATCTGCTCACCAAGGGCGATGAAGCCAAGAAGGCACCGCACAAGAAAGCCATCTCCGGCGTTGCCGGCGACGACGCGAAGGCTGTTGCGGATTACATCAAATCGTTGAAGTAAATCGCCACACCATCGATTTACCAAAGCCCTCAGTCTTTCAACCTGAGGGCTTTTGCATCGTAGCCCGCCCAGTTGCATTCTCCGTTTATTCACCCGCTATTAACCGGCCGTTCACTTTGCTTTGTTACTCCTACCGAAAGCATTTTCCAAACTGAGGAGAAACTTCCCATGAAACTCCGTACTTTCAGTGCCGGCGTGTCGGCCCTCGTTCTTCTGCTAGTGGCTTCCTCCGCGCTGGCTCAAAATTCGAAAAACAACAAGCCAAGTAGCAGCATCCAGCGCGTGCTTCTCGTCAGCGTTGACGGAATGCACGCTGTGGATCTCCTGAACTGCGCTAACGGGATCAGCACCGTTAACGGTGGCCAACCCTTTTGCCCATCGATTGCTGCCCTCGCCAACAAGGGCATCAGCTATGTCGCCGCCAGCACCTCCAAACCCTCGGACTCGTTCCCTGGACTGACCGCAATCGTGACCGGCGGAAGCCCGGCTTTGACCGGGGTCTATTACGACGTTGCGTATTCCAGGAATTACTCCGCGCCGGCGCGAACCACCGGCAACGGCCTTGCGGCCGGCTCCTGCACGCCTTACGGCCCCCCAACCGGTACAACGACGGAGTATGAAGAGGGCATCGACATCGATCAGACTAAGGTGAATGGAGGCGCTCCCGGCGCATCGCTCACTGATGGCGGCATCGCGTCCATCGATTACCGCAGGCTGGTTCGCGACCCGGCCACCGGGTGCAAGCCCGTTTGACCCTGGCAATTCGTCCGCGCCAACAGCATCTTCAGCGTAATTCATAGCAATGGCGGATACGCCGCCTGGTCCGACAAGCACCCTGCCTACGCCTCCGTCGCCTCCGGCCTGGGTCCGAGTGCGCTCGACGATTTCTACGAACCCGAAATCAATTCCACCGTGATTGGTCTGCCCGGAGTTGTTACTCCCACCGGCGTCGACTGCAGCAAGATAGTCGACAAAACCGCCAATCTATCCGCTTGGACCAACAGCTTCCAGAACATTCAGTGCTACGACACGCTGAAGGTTGATGCCGTCCTTAACGAAATCGACGGCTGGAACCACCTCCGCACCATGAAGACTCAGGTTCCGACCATCTTCGGTATGAACTTCCAGGCCCTTAGCGTAGGCCAGAAGCTCATTGAAGCCGGTAACAACACCACGGGCGGATATCTCGATGCCCAGGGCACGCCTAGCGCGGTGCTGCTGAACGAATTCCAGTTCGTCGACGCTTCCATCGGCGCGTGGGTCCGCGAGCTGAAAAAGCAAGGGCTCTACGACTCGACCCTGATCGTAATCACCGCCAAGCATGGCCAGTCGCCCATCGATCCCGCCCGCTACGTTGGTCAGACCATCAACGGCACATCGCCCGCCACTCTGCTCTCCAACGCGGGCTACATACCGTACTCCGAATCGACCAACAATCCGACCGGCATTGGCCCCACCGAAGATGACGTCTCCCTGTTGTGGCTTATCAGCCCCGCGGACACGGACGCCAGCGTCGCCATCCTCGAAGCCAACTCGTCTGCTACCGCGGGGATTGGCCTCGGACAGATCTACTACGGCCCATCGCTCACTCTGAATTACAACGATTCCAACCTCGATCCCCGCACACCGGATATCATCGTGACCCCGAACGTTGGTGTCACCTACTCCGGCAGCACCGCAAAACAGGCCGAACATGGCGGCTTCGCGCATGACGACACCAATGTCGTTCTGCTGCTGTCCAATCCGAGCCTGGCCCCCAAGACGGTCAAGGCCGAAGTGGGTACCGCCCAGGTGGCCCCAACCATTCTTAAAGCCTTGGGTATGGATCCCGGGCAGCTCGATGCCGTTCGTGAAGAAGGAATCAGCGTCCTTCCCGCAGTGCGACTCCTGCACTGATCATTCCAAAAGCCCGCTGCACTGGCCCACCCTAATGTCGCGCAGTCTCGATGCCAGGGTGGGCCGTTCACTTTCCGCCCTGCTATCCCTTCGTTCCTCCTGCCACACTCAGTTGCGATTCTTCTTTCCTTTTCGCCGTCTGCTGTGATAACCCAATACGCAGCAGTATGTGTTCCGAGTCCTTGCAGGTTGCACCGAACGTCGTGCTATAATCGCCCGCCGTTCCAGCAAGAAGTCTCGGTGGTCTTTTAAATTTCTCTCGTGCCCGCAGCCAGGGCGCGCTG
This sequence comes from Candidatus Sulfotelmatobacter sp., assembly GCA_035949755.1. GTDB lineage: Bacteria > Acidobacteriota > Terriglobia > Terriglobales > Acidobacteriaceae > Sulfotelmatobacter. Next base: position 3,357 of record DASYYT010000131.1, on the reverse strand, counting down.
TCCAGCCCCCGGCCGCCACTGAAATCAGGAGGAGCAATGACGTTCTACGACCCCACGCTCTACGGACGTGACGAAGACGAAGAATTCGGCGACAGCGGCGCCTACAGCGACTCGCTCGAAGAAGATTTCGAAGAGGAAGAAGAAGAGGAAGAAGAGCCCGGCATGGGCGCTCCGGAAGCAATGGAACCCGAGCCCGTCTCGTCGCCTGCACCGCCCCCGGCTCCCAAATCCGCTCCCCCGGCCCCAACCGGCGGCGGAGGAGCCAAAAAAGCTCCGGCCAAAAAGAAAGCCGCCAAGAAGAAACCCTCGGCTAAGAAGAAACCGGCCAAAAAGAAAGCTGCCAAAAAGCCCGCCAAGAAAAAGGCAAAGAAGGCGGCCAAGAAGCCGGCCAAGAAAAAAGGCAAGAAACGTCACTAGCGTTATAAGTAGAGACGTGCTCGCAATGTCTCGCTCACAAGGCGGAACGGCTGTCGCATGAACGCCAGCCGCTTGTCGCGCCGCAAAATCGAAAGCCGCGCCTCTCAAGAGGCGCGGCTTTTCGCTTCTGTCCCAAACCCCGCACCGCTTTCATTGCGGAACGGCAAACTGTGACTGTGGTGTCGGCACCACCAGCGTGCCGACGCAGGAGCCCGGCTGGCAGCGGACGCTCACGCGTACCGCGAGGATCGCTTGACTATTCGGCGGGAACTCCAGCGGATAATGCGCCGCCTTCAGCTTCTTCGTTAGATTTTCCAGTTCGTCGCCGCCGCTCAAATATTGGACCGAATCGACTTTTTCCGGTTCGAATTCGATAACGAAATCTGCAGAGCCGGAGAGCTTCTCTTCATTGCTCAATCTCACTTCGCGGCTCGCGCGGAGCTGTTCCGCCGGAGTCTTCGTCCACTCTCCATTGGGCAGACGCTTGATCTCAGCTAAGGGCACGCCCTTGCCGGTCAATTTTCGGTACTGGTTCCTGATTTCATCTGCGCGCGCTTGATACGCTCTTGCCGCGTCCGGGCTGATGCCAAATGAGGAGGCAGGCACAGACGATACCGCCAACGCCGATTCATAGGCATGCGCCGCCTGCTCTGTTTTTCCCTCTTTTTCATAGATCTCTCCCAGGTGCTCCGCCACCAAGCTGTCTTCTCCCAGCAGCCATGCCGAACGCACCAGGGGTTCTGCACGCCTTACGTCCCCCTGTTGAAAGTAGACCCAGCCCAGCGTGTCCCATACCAGTGAAAAGTCGAAGGTCACATGTAGAGCGGTATCGTCCGACGGCTTGCCTCCGGCTTGTTCCTCCAGTTGGCGGACCGCCTTCTCCGCATATTGCTGCGCGAGATCCAGCTTCAAATTATTCTCCGCCAGCGTGTATGCCACGTTATTCAAAGTCTCGGGATCGTCGCTCTTTTGCTCCATGACCTTCTGAAAGGTGGCAACCGCCTTGTCGTTCTGTTTCGTCTTGATGTACGCCTCTCCCAGTTGATACTGCAATCCGCTGCTGTCGGGCGCGGCCTTGACCGCCGCCTCCAAAACCGACACCGCCTCGGGATACCGTTCCGCCTGGTACAGCAATCCGGCGAGGGACGAAGCCGCCGTGCGATTCCCCGGATCGACCTTGAGCAACTTCCTCCATTCCTCCATAGCCTCGTCGCGGCGGCCAGTCCGCATCAGAAAGGCCGCCACAACCTGATATGAACGCTGGTTCTCGGGCGATATCTTTTCTTCCTTGCGGAATTCCCCAATCGCGTCCTCCGTTCGGCCCCTCGCCACCAGAGCGAGGCCAAGATTGAAATGCACTCCCTTGTAATTCGGATCTTTCGCGATGATCTTCTCGAACAATTCCTGCGCCTTCTGGAAATCGCGTTGCTGCAGCGCAATCGTGCCCTGAGTAAATACCCCCAGGATCTCACCCGGATCCTTGCCGTTACCGGAACCGTCGGACTCTCCGCCGGTGCTCGCACCCGCACCATCCAGACGCACGTACTTATTCTCGTCATCCGAAATCGCCTTGCCGAAATCGCGATAGTCTTCCCAACTGCCCAGCTCAATTTGCTGTTTCTTGATCACGAACCGGCGTGTCGCCGAAAACACTCCATGATCGATGCTGTACGTCGCGTGATACTCCGCATACGGGCGCACCAAATCGACGTTCGCGGGCGCAGTTCCCGCGTACCCCGAAGGCAGAGTCACCTTCGCCCGATAAATCACCTTGCCCAACCCGCCGAGCAGCACCGGCTCCCCGGGTTTCTTCGAATCCAGACTCATTTCCACGCCGAGTGGCGGAATCGGCGGCGTGATCTGCCGGTTATCCCAGTCGCTGTAGTGCTTTCGCTCGTAGTCATACGAGAGATGAAACGGCTTGCTGAGATCGTCAGGCTGCGTCATGGTTACGTTGCTCACGTCGCCGCCGAAATTCAGCCGATACGAGAGCCGCTGGACGGCTTCCTTCCATTGCGATTCGGAAACTTGCCGGAAAAGCGATCGAAAAATAACCTCGCTGTCGCCGCGATACGATTGTTCCGCATGCCCCGCGAAGCTGCCGTCAGCGTTGAGTTTGCCCTCCATCGAGAACGATTGTTGTTGCTCGAACGGCGCATTCTCAGGTGTCGTCATCAGCCTCGCCGCGCTATTTGACGGGATCACCAGCGCCTGCTTGCCGCGCAGCCCCAGCAACAGCATTCCGTACGGTGCCACTTCCGGAGTGGTGTCGAGCCACAGGTAGTTCTCTCCTTGCGGCACGACCGTGATGACGTGGTTGAACTGTGCCGGCGAAGGAACATCCGGATCGAGCTTCCGCGTGGCGTGAATCAGCGCCGGCCACGCATCTACTCCCGACGCCTTGAGCAGCGCGGCCATCAGCGTGTGCTTGTCTTTGCAATCGCCGTATCCGTTATCGAGCACGTCGTCCGCGGCGTGCGGCTGATATCGCCCAATCCCGAAATCCAGCCCGATATAGTGCAACTTCAGCGCGACGAAGTTATAGATCGCTTGCGTCTTCTCTTCGTCGGTCTTCAACCCCTTCGTCAGCTCGTTCGCCTTCAGCTGAATTGCCGGAGTGACCTGCAGCGGCTCCTTCTGCAGGTCGCCGTACCAGCGGCCGACTTCCTCCCAGCTGCGGAACGTGGTGATCTGAATATCCGGATTCGGCGGAATGCGGCGCGGCATCTCCCCCGGCTCCTTCACTTTCACGATGAGGTTGGAGTGGGTCCAGCGATAGATTTTTCGCTCAGCCTTCTCTGAGACCTGCGGCTTGAATTCAGGACTGACGATCTTCACGTACTTGCCGATAGGGAAGCTGAGTTCGAACGTCTCCTGTTTCGCAATCGCATCCTTGGTGAACGAAAATTCATCCCAGAATTGCCCCGGTACTTGCGCCTT
>DASYYT010000130.1:0-6065 GCA_035949755.1 Candidatus Sulfotelmatobacter sp. | reverse complement strand
GGCGCAGCTCATTGAGGCGCTGCGGCGGGCGGCTGGCAAAAACCAAGCGGCGCTTCGCTCCGCCGGACAGCCGAGGGCGGCTGTCCCCACACAGCCACTACAATTCTTCGGTGTGGGCGGGGAGCGGATGCGGGCCGCGGGGTGCGATACCGTCGTGGATGCCAAGGATCTCGCGGTCGTGGGCATCACGGAGATCCTCAGCCACCTGCCAGAAATTCTGCGGCTCTATAAACATCTGATCCGCGAAGCAGACCGGCGCAAGCCTGACCTTGCGATTGTGATCGATTCGCCGGCGTTTAACTGGCGCGTTGCCCGGGAGATGAAACGGCGCGGCATCCCCACGGTTTATTATGTGGCCCCACAGTTCTGGGCGTGGCGGCAGGGGCGGGTCCGCCTGATTCGCGAATACATTGACAAGGCGCTCGTCATTTTTCCGTTTGAAGAAAAGTTCTATCGCGATCGGGGGGTGGATGCGACTTTCGTGGGACATCCTCTGGCGGAGTTGCCCCATCCGGCCATCGAGCGCGATGAGTATGCCCGGACATTCGACCTTGATCCCACGAAACCGTGGATCACGCTGATGCCGGGCAGCCGGGTAAAAGAAGTCCGCATGAACCTGCCGACCATGCTCGAAGCAGCGGGCCTGCTGGGTTCGGGATATGAATATCTGCTTCCGGTTGCGCCGACCCTGGAAGCGGATTTTCTGCGTAGCCTGATCGGTTCGCGCAGGATCACGCTCGTGCCGGAGGCGCTGCCGGCGCTGTGGCATTCGCGCGCCGGAATCGTGGCCAGCGGGACGGCGACGGTGGAAGCGGCCATGATGAATACACCGTTCGTGATGGTGTACCGCGTGTCGCCGTTGACTTACCTGCTGGGCAAGCCGCGGGTGAAGGTGCCCCGGTTTGCCATGGTGAATCTGATTGCGGAGGAGGAAGTCGTCCCCGAACTCGTGCAGCAGGATTTCACCGCGCAGAACGTGGTCGCCCGGTTGACGGGGATTCTTGCGGATGGAGCGGCGCGAGAGCGCATGCTCGATGGACTGGCGCGGGTGAAGGCGCGGCTGCGGGGCCCGGCAGGGACTGGGACGGCGCAGCATCCGGCCGAACGGGCTGCTGAGATCATTCTTTCGCCGGCGTACCGGCGGACGTAACCAGCAGATTTGTTCTCGTTTGTTCGTCGGAATGACAAAATAGAGTGCCGGCGGTACCCTCAAGGTTGTGCTTGCAGCATCTTTTGCATCAGAATCTTCATCATAGAAAATAGGTTATCATTTCCTGGAGACTCTCCTGAATGTCGATTGAGCGGCGGCGCCGCCTGGGCGTCCTTACTAGTTCCCTAACCCTAATCGTATTCCTGGCTCTGCCGGGTTGGGCGGCGGTCCCGGAAAAGGCTCACCTGCGGGTCGATGACTACCAGATTGAGGCCACTCTCGAGCCTCATCTGCACCAGATCTCGGCGAAGGCAAAAGTCAAATTCACTGCCTTGCAGGACCTGAGCGTCGCAGTTTTCGAATTGCACAACGACCTGCGCGTCACCAAGGTTCTCGACGAAAAGAATCAGCCGCTATCGGCCGAGCGGGTTACGCAGGACTCGACGATCCGCGTGCCGCTGCCCAACGGGCTCTCCAAGGATTCGTCCACCACGCTAACCTTCGAATACGAAGGGCAGCTGGAAAACGCGGATAATAGCCCGGTGCCAGGCCTGAGCTTGGCCTACATCGGCGACGACACCAGCTATTTGTTATATGCGGGGCGCTGGTTTCCGGTAAACGGATTCGGGCTGAATCGATTTACCTCGACTATCAGCGTGACGGTTCCCGCCCACATGCTGGTCATCGGCAGCGGAAAGGTCACGGTTTCCGACGTGGCCCCGCCGAAGAAGGCAACTGAAAGCGTCCTGCCGACGAAGACTTACACTTTCGTTTCCGACAAAGCGAGTTTCCCGGGAACCATCATCGCCGGCGTTTTCCAGGAATACAAGAGCGACGAAGCGGGCATGGATCTGCATGTCTTCTTCAAACCCACGCACCAGAACATTGCGCCCGCGTATACCACGACCGCGGTGCAGGAATTTACGTACTACATCACGCTGTACGGCCTAGCTCCCTCGCAGAGGCTGAACCTGGTCGAGATCCCCGGCGACACGCTGCCTTACACCTGGGCTCCGGAGGTTGTGGGCCTGGCCAGCCCTTCGATAACCGAAAAAACCAACTACCGGTTGCTGGCGGATGGGATCGCGCACCAGTGGTGGGGCGTATCGGTGAGTCCCGCTACCAAAGACGACTGGTGGATAAGCGACGGCTTCGCCCGCTATTCGGAAGCCATGTACGTGGAGAACGCCGCCGGAGCCGCGGGGATGGAAGAGGCGGTGAAGGACATGTCGGTGGGCGCTCTGGCCTACGACACGGTGCCGCTGTCGAGCGCGGGCAAGCTGGATATTTTCTCGACCGAATTTCAGTCATTGACTACCGATAAGGGCGCCATGATCCTGCACATGCTGCGCTGGGTGATGGGCGAAGACAAGTACAACAAGACGATGCGGGAGTTCGCGGGGGACTACGCGGGGAAATCGGCCACGACGGATGACTTCCGCACGATTGCCGAGAAAAACTATGGCGAACAGCTCACCTGGTTCTTCTCCCAATGGCTGGATTCGACTGGGGCTCCTGAATTCAAGGTGAAGTACACGACTTACCGCCTGGGCGGCGCAGCCGCGCAGAATCCCAAGGACGAAAAAGCTCCCGGATTCCGCATCACGGGCGAAATTTCCCAGGATCTCGATCTGTTCCGCATGCCGGTGGACTTGCGAATCGACACGGACGGCAAAACCGAGAACAAGCGAATCGAGGTAGTCGGCACCGATTCGCCTTTCTCGATTGAGACGTTCGGCCGGCCGCGGCGCATCTCGCTCGATCCCGATCATCATGTTCTGACCAATTCCAGCGACATCAAGCTACGGTCGTCCATCCTGCGCGGCCAGGCTTTGCAGCAGCAAGGGGATCTTTCCGGCGCGCTCACAGAATTCAACAAGGCCCTGGATCTCAACAAGAACAGTTCGCTGGCACATTATCGAATTGCGGAAGTTTTCTTCCTGCAGCGGAATTACCAGTCTTCCGCCAACGCGTACCGCTCAGCACTGGATGGGGATGGCGATCCGCGCTGGACCGAGGTCTGGAGCCGCATCCAACTGGGCAAGATTTTCGATATTACGGGCCAGCGCGAACGAGCGGTAAACGAATACCGCCAGGCCCTGCAGACCAACGACAACACTTTTGGCGCTCTCGAAGAGGCCCGCAAGTATATGCAAAAGGCTTACGAGCGGCCGAAACAGGTCTCACAGCAGTGAACGGTCAGGCCTCGATCCAACGCTGGGCGGCGTCGAGGGAGCGGAAAATCTGGAAATTCCGCTCTGTGCGCAAAATCTTGTGCATGCGGGCGGCGTGCGCCTGAGAAGCGGTCCGCACAACAAAGGCCCGCTTTGCTTCCGGGGAGAATGGATCGATGTCATCCGCGATCTTCATCAGATCGTCTGCATCCAGAGCAACTTCTTCCGCCGCTCGGATGTCTGCGATTTCTGAGAAAGTGGGCTCGAACGAGGGTTCCCGTTGCAGGAGCCGGGCATACTCCGCAAGATCCTTGAGAGTGATGCGACTTCCCATTGTGACTAACACCAGCCTTTGCTGGGGATACAAGACGAAACTGGCGCCGTCGCTGCGATCAATGGTGCGCCGCTGGGTCAGCTTAGGTTGATGCACGCTTCCGGCCGTTGACAAGGGATGCCTCCGCCTTACCTGCGTGAAGATAAGATCGGCAACCTGGCGTTGCCCTTGGCATTACGTTGGTAGCAGTGCTTAAAGTTCCCAGCGGCTAACCTTTTTCCCGCATCCGGGGTCTAAGTAAGTACAAATGAGCAGCGGAACTTTCATGAGTTCATCTGCGTATTTCTGATCAGATGGTTGGGCGGGATTGAGACCCCTCGCCTAAACGTTACCCGGGTGCCCCCATGCTCCTCCCCGGAGGCGTGGGGGCATGTTTTTTGGGGACCGGGCACACGTAAAACCGAACCAGGCATGTTCTACAATCCTGCGGATGCCAGATTCGTCGCAGGTTCGGCTGGAACGGGTATTGGAACAGTTGCGCTTATACGAGCATCCCCTGCTCGATTTTTCGGCGCGCGCAAAAGGCGATGGGGTTGAAGTCATCATCCAATTCAAGGATGGCTCTGTTCCTGTACACACTTACTATTTCGAGCTCCATCCCCGGGATCTCGACGATCCGCAGTTCGAGTGGAGCTTCCAGCGCCAGCTTTACGACGCGCTGCACGATTATTTTGTCGAGATGTTTATCCGCACGCCGCAGGATCGCTCCGATCGCCGGAAGAAGGGGCTGTGAAAGAACTTCGCCGGGTGATTGAAGAGGAGATTCACGAGCGCGGGCCAATTCCCTTCTCGCGTTACATGGAGCTGTGTCTCTATCATCGGGAACTGGGATACTACTCGCGTCACGCGGGGCAGTTCGGCAAAGCGGGCGACTTCTATAGTTCCAGCGATGTGCATGCCGTGTTCGGGCGGTTGCTGGCACGGCAGTTTGATGAGATGTGGCGCGCCCTAGGCTCGCCGGGAACTATCACTTTAAAGGAGCTTGGGCCGGGACGTGGGCTGTTCGCCCAAGACGTGCTGGATTGGTCGGAGAAGAAGTTTCCGGAGTTCTTTGTGTCGCTGCGGTATGTGCTGGTTGAACAGTCGCCTGCGCTGCGCGAGCGAATCAGCCAGACTTTGAAGCGTCACTTCGATTCCGGTAAGGTGGCGTTTGCAACATCCGCACTTCTCGCAAAGGACGCGAGAAATGAGCCACCCACGCCCTCAGCGGCAGTTCCCACCATCGTGATCGCCAACGAGTTTTTCGACGCCATTCCGGTTGAGATTGTCAGTGCGAAGGGATCGTTGCGGATTGCAGAGGAAAAGGGGCAATTCATAGAGACCTGGGCCGCGTCTTCGGCAGAGGAACTTGAGTTTTTGGATCGCTATTCAGTTCATCCCGAAGCCGGCGAGCGGGTTGAAGTTGCGCTGCAATCCCAGGCGCGCTTGCGGGAGGCTGCCGATTTGGAACGCGGATTCCTGACGGTTGTCGACTACGGTTACACACGCGAGGAACAGCTAGCGGGCCGGCATCGCGGGACGCTGAAGGCGATTCGTCAGCATTCGGTAAGCGCCAATCCCTACGAGGCGCCGGGGGAGCAGGACATCACCGCAGACGTGAACTTCACCGCGCTCGCGGCTGCAGCAGAAAAGCAAGGAATGCGGGCGGAGAGAGTCATCACGCAGTCGCAATTTCTAATGGGGATCGGCGAGATCAATCAATTCGGCGATGCATTTGAGGATTGTCGCGTGCCGCAGGAGCAGGCCAAGGTCGCGCTGCAACTCAAGCACCTGGTCACTCCCGCGGGAATGGGTGAGAGTTTTCATGTGATGGTGGCGAGCAAGAGGGTCGACGCAGAGAAGGTGCGAGGACTGGCGGGCTTGGGCTTCGGAAGGCGGTAAAGAACTTCACAAATCTATACAGATTGTTGGACAACCTGGCCGATGGCCGCGGCGTCCGATGGGACAGAAGTCGCATCAGCCGATGTCGAGGCGAAGGAGGAATCATGAGCCGGTCTGCTGTTTGCGTAGTGCCACTGGTCATTGCTCTGGGCATTGGAATCTGCACGTTAACCGTTCAAGCGCAATCCGCGGCGGAACACAATACCACGCCAGACACTCGCCGACCGATTGTTTATGTCATGCCGAATGCGTTGACCAATCCAGGAAATTACGACAATTCGCAGGTTGTGGTGGACTCGGCGCATAACGGCAAGGAACCGCAGGTAGCAAAGATTTATCAGGAGTTGCAGCGCCGGAAAGAATGCCAGCCGTTTTCGGAAAACATGATTAAAGACAAGGCGGACTACTTTCTGCTGCTGCAACATGGTGGAGGCAAGGGAAACCGCTGGGCGGTTTCGGATCGAAGCGGCAACGTGATCGCTTCGGGAGACTCGCTGATGCTGGGAAATTCCGTAAAGGCGGCGTG
>DASYYT010000129.1:0-46837 GCA_035949755.1 Candidatus Sulfotelmatobacter sp. | reverse complement strand
CGCTTTCTTGGCGTCGGCCAGCGCATTTTCGACGTCGCCGCGTTCCGAGCCGGAGATCTTGTCGCCGTGCTCGCGCAGCATCTTCTCGATGTTGTAGACCATCGAGTCGAGCTGGTTCTTGGCTTCGATCGAGTCCCGCGCTGCCTTGTCTTCAGCCGCGTGCGCGTCGGCTTCTTTCGCCATGCGCTCGACTTCCTCTTTCGACAATCCGGAAGACGACGTGATCGTGATCTTCTGGTCTTTCTGCGTGGCCGTGTCTTTCGCGGTCACGTTCAGGATGCCGTTGGCGTCGATGTCGAACGTCACTTCAATCTGCGGCACGCCGCGCGGAGCCGGCGGAATTCCGGTCAAGTGGAACTTGCCCAGGGTGCGGTTCTGCGCCGCCATGGGCCGTTCACCCTGCAGCACGTGAACTTCAACCGAGGTCTGGCTGTCGGCCGCGGTCGAGAACGTCTCCGTCTTCTTGGTCGGGATCGTCGTATTGCGCGGGATCATCGGAGTGGAAACGCCGCCCAGAGTTTCGATCGAGAGCGTCAGCGGGGTCACGTCGAGCAAGAGCAGGTCTTTCACTTCGCCCTTGAGCACGCCGCCCTGAATGGCTGCGCCGACTGCGACAACTTCGTCCGGGTTCACGCCCTTGTGGCCTTCGCGTCCGAACAGCTCTTTTACAAGCGCCTGGATGCGAGGCATGCGCGTCTGTCCGCCGACCAGCACGACTTCATTGATCTTGCTGGTGTCCACGCCGGCGTCCTTCATGCACTGTTTGCACGGACCGACCGACTTCTGGATGATGTCCTCAACCATCCCTTCCAGCTTGGCCCGGGTCAGCTTTTTGACCAGGTGCTTCGGACCGCTCGCATCCGCCGTGATAAACGGCAGATTGATTTCGGTCTCCATGGTGGTCGAGAGCTCGATTTTGGCGCGCTCTGCCGCGTCACGCAGACGCTGCAGCGCCATCTCGTTGCCCTTGCCCCGCAGGTCAAGGCCTTCATCTTTCTTGAATTCGTCGATGAGCCAGTCCACCAGCCGCTGGTCGATGTTGTCGCCGCCGAGGTGGGTGTCGCCGTTGGTGGCTTTAACCTCGATCACACCCTCGCCGACTTCCAGAATCGAAATATCGAATGTTCCGCCGCCAAAGTCGTAGACTGCGATGGTCTCGTCTTTGCCTTTGTCCAGACCGTAAGCGAGCGCTGCCGCGGTTGGCTCGTTGATGATGCGCTTCACTTCGAGGCCGGCAATCTGCCCGGCGTCTTTGGTGGCCTGCCGTTGCGCATCATTGAAGTACGCGGGAACAGTGATGACCGCTTCGGTCACTTTTTCGCCGAGGTAATCTTCCGCCGCTTTCTTCAGTTTCTGCAGAATCAGTGCCGAGATCTGCGGTGGGGTATGTTCCTTCCCCTGCGCTAACACCGCTACGTGATCGCCCGACTGGACGACCTTATAAGGGACCATCTTGATCTCTTCCTGGACTTCGTCATAGCGGCGTCCCATAAACCGCTTGATCGAATAGACCGTATTCTCCGGATTGGTGATGGCCTGCCGCTTGGCGACTTGCCCCACCAGCCGCTCGCCGGTTTTGGTAAAGCCGACGACCGAGGGGGTGGTGCGCCCCCCTTCTTCATTGGGGATGACCTTGGGCTCTCCACCTTCCATTACGGCCACGCAGGAGTTGGTGGTGCCGAGGTCAATTCCGATAATTTTTGACATAAAACGTTCCTCCTAAAGCCGATAAGTGCTTTGTAATCAGCAATGAAATGATTGCGCCGATGTTCATCTTAGAACTTGAGTGATCTGCTGTCAAGTTTTAGATGAGCCGCGAGTGCGTAAGGTTGCGGGCTTTTCTTTTCTGAGCTGTGGCGCAGCGAGCGAGGAAAACTCATGAATGCAATGGATTAAAGGCAATTTGGAGCAGGAGTTCAGGAAAGTGGATTCGGGCTAGCGCAGGGCTCTAGTCAGCTGCTGACTGCCACAGCGGCTGTCCGCCGAGGGAATGGTAAAAGGCCCATCCGGTGAGAACGAGTACGCTCAACAGTGCCATGATGGAAGCAGGCATGTACCAGGCAGAGAAGTCGGCCGAGAAAGGTATTCCAACAGTCATGTCGATCGTGAAGATGGCGCAGGCCAGCGGCACCAGGCCGAAACGAATCACGATGAGCAGGGCGATGGCGTAAACAATGATTTCAGTGGGCAGTTCGATGGTCATGTAGGAACTGCTGAGCCCGCGCGGCACCGCGAAGATGGCGACAAAGACCAGGGCCGCGATCCACTCCTTGCGCAGCAAAACCTTCAAACCCAGCAGTACCAGGAAAAAGACCAGAGTGGTTTGTATCGATTGCGGCCATTGCCGCAACCATGCCCCCAGGGCCACGCGTCCACCCATAAGTGTGTCGGTCGAGCCCATACCGGGAGCAGCGCCCATGTGCATTTCTGGAATGTAGCGAATCTGAAATACCAGGATCCAAACCACGCCCAGCGCGACCCCAAGCAGAATGTCGCGACCGACCACGGGATCGCGCCAGTTACCGGCCAGCAACCGGCTCCAGGAAATCAAGGTTTTCGGCCATTGGCGCCGGACCCAGGGCTCGACCGCCATGTACAGCATCCACATCACTCCGGAAAGAAATAACCCGGTGCTGATGGCGATGATAGAAAGGCCGATCGTATCCCGAATCGTGGTGAAATGGCCCAGGCACAGAAATAAAGCCATTTCCAGGAGAAACATCACGATGGCCAGACGCAGAGCGCCCTCGCGGTCTCCGCGGCCGCGGCGATAATTCCTGCGGGCCAGAAGAAGCGCTCCGGTGAGAGCGAAAACCAGCAGGATCACCTGGATGATCCGCTGCGCTTGTTCGCCCAGCGATCTTTTCTCGGTGCTGACCATCCGTTCCGGCTTCGTCCAAGCGCCAATCAGCGAAAAGAAAACCGGCTTCGCTTGAAAAGATGCCGCCTCGACGCGGAGCGGACGCGTCGTGCCCGGCCAGACCCCGGTCCAGGCCATGCGCGTGTCGGCAGCGGCCAGCGAGTTCCAGACCGGCGGCGCGGGCTGGAATTTTGCAGGATCCAGACCGGCGGCATTAAACAGGATGTTCCAGTCAAAGGGTGCGGCGCTGGCGCCGGTTGAGATCGGCTCCTTGCTTGTGTCCAATTTCTCAGCTGGGATCGCCTGAAAAAACGTTAGACGTCCTTGCGGATCAAGTTTCAGGTTGATCATGCCTGACAACACTGTCGGCGGATCGCTGTCGGTGACGATGCCCGGGGTCAGCAGATTGTCACGAAAGTCGCTGGCCACCATGTCGTCGGGACTCTGCCTGTACCAGTACTGCAGCAGCGATGGCCGAGCCGCCAGTACTGCATCCCAGTTGGGATGCGGCTTATCATTTTTTTCCACCGCGTCCTGGAAGTCCCCGTCCACACTTAAACCGTAGGAGCTGTCGGCCGCTCGCCCGCCATATCCCAAGCGGGAAATGATTTCGTGAGCCTTTTCAGTCAGAACGTCCGGGGGCATCTCCAGCCCAATCTTGTCGAACGCGCTGTAATGAGCGGAGAAAAAAACCGTAAAGGCCAGCCCCAAGAGAATTCCCGCCAGGATGGCAATGGCCACCTTGGGCTGCAACCCTTCCGTTTCTCCGGAGGCCGCAACCAGTTGCGGAGATGGAGTTTCGCCGGCGGCGAGGGCCGCGGCCAGTGGATCGCCTCCCGGCAACGCTGCCGCAACGGAGAGAGCAGCAGCCGGGCGCGCAGCGGGATCGGTTTCCAGGCAGCGCAGAATCACTTTCTCGACGATGGGATCGAGATCCTTGACCACCGACGAGGGCCGGCTGGGGGTGCGATCGGCATGCGCAGCCAAGGCTCCTGTCGTCTTTTCCGCGAAGGCTCGCTTGCCGGTGAGGACTTCGTAGAGCACCAGGCCCAGCGCGTAGATGTCGCTGCGCGTGCTCACCTCTTTGCCGGCAAGCTGTTCCGGGGCCATGTACGCGGGAGTTCCGCTACGCACCTCGGCGCCGCGGATATCATCGGCGACCCCAGCCAGCCCGAAATCCGTAATGACGACTTGACCGCGGCCATCCAGCATGATGTTGGCGGGCTTCAAATCGCGATGAAGAACGCCCTTGGCGTGGGCGGCGGCGAGTCCGGCACAAAGCTGGCGGGCAATTTCGACCGCTTTATCCTGGGGAAGCCGCCCGATCCGCCTTAGCAGAGAGGCTAAATCCTCGCCGTCGACGTACTCCATGGTGAAAAAAGTTTGCCCATCGACCTCACCCACGTCATAAACGCGGCAAACGTTGGGATGAGAGATACGGCGCGCGATGCGGACTTCGTTGCGGAAGCGCTCCAGCAGGGCCGGGTCGCTGGCCGCCGCATCGGGCAAGAACTTCAGTGCGACTGCCTGGCCCAGCGTCAGATCATCCGCGCGGTAGACTTCGCCCATTCCACCTTTGCCCAATAAGGCAATGATTCGGTAGCGTCCCGCGATCAAGCGGCCGGGAAGAAATCTGCCTTCGATCACCGCGTATTCCGGAAATGCGGAAGACCGCGAAGATGAGCTTCGCGAAGCCGATGCAGACGGAGGGCGCGGCGGGAGCGGCGACGTTACCGTAGGTAGATCGAACGCGCCCAAGTCCATGGTCGCGGCATCGTCGGTATTGGCCACCGGTCTTCCGCAAGAGGAGCAGAAGCGCACGTTCGCGGAGAGTAACGTTCCGCAGGAAGAGCAGGTGGACATAATTCTCCGATACAGTCTACCGCAAAGTTTTGCGAGCAGACTCTGAGCGGCGCATCAGAATTCCGACCACAGACCTCAGACCTTGGACTTCATGCAGTATTGATAACTGCCTGAGGTCTGAGGTCTGAGGGCTGAAGTCAGAGGTTTGAGGTCCCTTTGTATTAACATCCAGAACGATGAGTTCGCGTTTCGTATCGTGGATGCGGGATCCTTTGTTTCTTCTCTGCGTGACCGCAGGACTGCTCGCCTTCGTCGTGCAATCCGGCGAACTGGGCACCGCTGACACGATGCACCGCCTGCAGACCACACACTGGCTCTGGACCTCACAGCCGCAGGTTTTTCCCAATGAGTATCCCGAATTCGGCCTGCCCGGCCGCGGCGGGCAAATCTTCAGCTGGTACGGTATCGGGCAGTCGCTGCTGATGCTGCCTGCAGACCTCGTGGGCACCTGGATCGCGCATTGGCCCATCTTCGCTGGTTATCAGGATGACCCGGCCATCCGCAGCATCTTCGTCAGCTACACCACCAACATTCTGGTAAACGTTCTGACCGCTCTAATCGCGTTCCGTTTACTGCAGCAATTGTCGTTCGGCGTGAAAGAAGCAGTCGCCGGCGTTCTTGTCATGATGTTCTGCACAACGCACCTGCATTACACCCAGAACATGCAGGAGAACAACTACATCATGCTGCTGACGCTGGTGGGATTTTCCTACCAGTACGAATGGCTGCGCACCCGCAGCTCGCGGGCGCTCTGGATTGGATCGGGCGCTCTGGGATTGAACCTGCTGACTCGCGTGACCACCGCTCTCGATCTGATCGCAGCGGGAATCTTTCTGCTGGCTGTGCTGTGGTTCGAGCGAGTGCGCGGACGAGAACTATGGAACCGCGCGCTGGCGTACTGCACACTAGCCGTACCGGTCTATGCGGTCTTCGCGGTGGCCGAACGCGCCTACAGTTTTTATCGTTTCGGATCCTGGACCCAGACGTACATTCCGATTTTTGCCCGCGTGTCGCGGGAGCAGGATCCCACGTTGCCCGCCAATTTTCCATGGAGCACGCCGTTTCACGAAGGCGTCCTGGGAGCATTATTCAAACCCGAGAAATCCATCTTCTTGTTCGACCCACTTCTCGTGCTGACGCTGTTGTTGATTGTCATGCTCTGGAAGCGCCTGGGGCCAGAAGTCCGAGCTTACATAGTCGCCTCACTTTTACTGTTGGTTGGCTACATCTGTTTCTACGCGCGCTACACCTACTGGGCGGGCGACTTCGCCTGGGGCGATCGCTACGTTTCCACGGCCGTCGAGATGGTGGCGCTTCTCAGTTTGCCTCTACTCCTGCGTTATCGCATGAATCTCGGACGTTGGGTGTGGGGCCTTGGCATTGTGTTCATCGTCATAAGCTTCATCGTTCAGCTGGCCTCGCTGGCTTTTTGGCTGCCCCTCGAGATCTATCAAATGGAGACGCTGGGGCATCCCACCTTCGTGATTGCGCTTCGGTTCAAGAACATCATTGCGTTTGCCCTGGGGAAAATGCAGGCATGGGGCCTCGATACAGAGGCGATGCACGAAGATCCCTGGGATTATGTTCACATCACCACGTGGAATTTCCTCCCCTTCCTGCTGCGCCGGGTTGGTGCCGCTCCGGGATGGGTAGTAGACACCGCCTTCGCCGTTTGGAGTGCCGCGCTCGCAGGTCTGGTGGCTGTCTTGTTTCGCCTGAGGATTACGCTTAACGAGATCACCTCTCATGCCGCGTGACTTTCCTTCCTGCCGTCGTGACCGCGGTCATGCTTTTCCAGGGCGTCAGACGACGGGCTCGCGTTTACAACCCCACAGCACTGCGCTATGGTTGATCCGCACTTACCTCCGAGGTGAACCGTGTACCTTCGCGCTGTCCGCTCCCGTCGTTCTGCGCTGCTGCTTTTTATCGCCTGCACGATTTTTACTCTGACATGCCCTGCAGCTTTCTCATCCGCAGCGCAAGAGAAATCCGCTCCCGAGCGCGTCTCCGCTGACACGCCGCGGGTCACGCCCGCCGGCGCAACCTTCACAGTTCCCTCCGGATGGTCGATCGTCAAGGGCAAGGACCTCATCATTCTTGGGCCGCCCGAGCCCGATACGCACATCCTGATTTTTGATTCTCAAGCCAGCGACGCGGCCAGCGCGGTCGTCGCAGCCTGGGCCGCCTACAAGCCCGACTCCAAGCGGCCGGTGAAGCTGGTGACGCCCCGCCCAGCCCGCGAGGGCTGGGACGAACGCCAGGTCTTCGACTACGAAACTTCGCCGAACGAAAGGGCCGCCGTGCAGGCGATCGCCCTTCGAGCAGGAAAGACCTGGACCGTCGTAATTCTCGATGGAACGGATCCCACGGTCGAAAAACGCTCGGCCGCGGTGGGACTGGTTTTCGAGAGCCTGCGTCCGAAAGGCTATAAGCGCGAATCCTTTGCGGGCATGAAAGCGCACCCGCTGGACGCCGCCCGCATCGCCGAGTTGACCTCCTTCGTGGAAAACTCCATGCAGCAACTTGGTATTCCGGGGGCGTCGCTTGCGCTGATTGATAACGGCAAAATCGTTTACCAGAGCGGATTTGGAGTCCGCGAACTCGGCAAGCCCGAGCGCGTGGATGAGAACACGCTCTTTATGGCGGCGTCCAACACCAAAGGCATGACGACTTTGTTGCTCGCCGAACTCGTGGACCAGAAAAAATTGCGCTGGGATGAACCCGTCATCGACGTCTACCCTGCGTTCAAGTTAGGCGATGCCGAGACCACGAAAAAAGTTCTCATCAAGAACCTGATCTGCGCCTGCACCGGCCTTCCGCGGCAAGACCTGGAATGGCTGTTCGAATTCAAGAATGCGACGCCCGACTCGGAACTGAAGCTTCTTGGCACCATGCAACCCACCAGCAAATTCGGCGAGGTCTTTCAATACAGCAACCTGATGGCAGCGGCGGCAGGCTACATCGGCGGCCACATCGTCTATCCCAACAAAGAACTGGGAGCCGCCTACGACGAAGCCATGCAAAAAATGGTTTTCGATCCCTTGGGAATGAAATCTACGACCTTCGACTACGCTCGCGCGCTTGCCGGGAACCATGCCACTCCGCATGGCGACGACATTGACGGCAAACCCAAGGTCGCCAGCATGGACATCAATTACTCCATCTACCCCGCGCGTCCGGCTGGCGCGGTCTGGACCTCCGCCGCCGACTTGGCCCACTACGTACAAGATGAACTGAATCTGGGCAAGCTGCCCGACGGCAAACAACTGGTTTCGCCGGAGAACTTGTTGATGCGCCGCAAGCCGCAGGTTCCGTTGGGCGAGGATGCGACTTATGGCATGGGTTTGATCGTCGACCGCACCTACGGAGTCCCGGTTTTGAGCCACGGCGGCAGCATGTCCGGCTTCAAGAGCAATTGGTTTGCCCTGCCAGAGTCCGGCGTGGGCGCAGTGCTGCTCACCAATGCTGATAACGGAGGTATGCTGGAAGGACCCTTCCGGCGGCGCCTGCTCGAGGTTCTCTTCGACGGCAAGCCGGAGGCGGTAGCCGACGTCGCCTCCCGTGCCGCCACTCACAAGGCCGCACTCGCTAAAGATCGCGAGCGCCTCGTCGTCCCTCCTGATCCCGCCGCAGTTTCCAGCCTGGCGAAACACTATTCCAGTAAGGAACTGGGCGATCTTGCCGTGCTCACCACCAACGGCGCCACCACCTTCGACCTCGGAGAATGGAGGAGCACTGTCGCCTCGCGCAAAAACGATGATGGCACCACTTCGTTCATCACCATTGATCCCGGAACGGACGGATTCGAGTTCGTTGTGGGCGAGCGCTCCGGCAAACGGGTGCTGGTCATCCGCGATGGGCAGCACGAGTACACGTTCACGGAAACGGCCTGAATTATGCCTACGACGCGTGAATCTTTTGTGGTAGAATGGTAGACGTTTAAGGTAGAATGGTTGAATCTATGAGCCTGAACATCAAGAACGAAGAAGCCCATCGGCTGGCGCAGCAACTCGCGAGGCTTACTGGTGAGAGCATGTCCACAGCGGTCACCAAGGCCGTGCGCGAGCGCCTCGAACGCGTTCGCCGCAAGCACGGAACCAGCAAGTCAGAACGTCTCCTCCAAATAGGTAGGGAGTGCGCTGCTCATTTAAAGGAGCCCTTCCGTTCGATTGATCACGGTGAACTCCTTTACGACGAGAAGGGGTTGCCGAAATGATCGTGGATGCCTCGGCGGTGATCACGATTCTGCGCGCCGAACCTGAAGCGCCGGCGATGGCTCGCGCTCTAGATCGCGAAGATTCGTTCCGCATTTCTGTGGTGAATTATGTCGAGGCTGCGATTGTGATCGATGCCGGAAGGGACCCAATCGCCAGTCGTCGCTTCGACGACTTCTGCCGCGAGACCCCACTCATTATTGAGCCAGTTACCGTGGAGCAAGGCCGGGTCGCGCGCGAGGCTTATCGAGACTTCGGAAAAGGCCGACATCGCGCAGGCCTCAATTTAGGCGATTGTTTTGCCTATGCGCTCGCCCGTGTTACCGGAGAACCCCTCTTATTTAAGGGCGGTGACTTCGGCCATACAGATATCGAACCTGTCGAGCGGTAGAAGCCACACGCGAGTTTTGCATCACTACTCTACCGTCACCGACTTCGCCAGATTTCTCGGCTGATCGACATCGCATCCGCGCCGCACCGCGATGTGATAGGCCAGCAGCTGCAGCGGAACAATTTCCAGGATGGGAGAAAGTTCCTCGGGAGCGGGCGGAATGTAAAGAACGTGGTCGGCCGATTCCTTGATCTCCTCATCGCCTTCCGTAGCCAGCGCAATCACCACCCCGGAGCGCGCTTTCACTTCCTTGAGATTGGAAATCGTCTTCTCGTAGCGCAGCACCGCGTCCGGATCGTTCACGTCGCGCGTGGCAATCACCACCACCGGCAGGTTTTCGTCAATCAGCGCGTTGGGACCGTGCTTCATCTCTCCCGCGGGATATCCTTCCGCATGAATGTAGGAAATTTCTTTGAGCTTCAGCGCGCCTTCGAGGGCGATGGGATAGTGAATGCCGCGTCCCAGGAAAAGAAAGTCATGCACCTTCTGATAGCGCTTGGCGAGTTCGTCACAAGCTTCATCGTGGGTAAGCAGGGTTTCAAGTTTAGCGGGAATGCGCGTAAGTTCCAGCATCGCCGTCCGCGCCCGCTCGCCGGCCATCACTCCGCGCACTTGCGCCAGGTACATCGCGAAGATGTAGAGCGCGGTGAGCTGCGCGGTAAAAGCCTTGGTCGAAGCTACCCCGATCTCCGGACCGGCATGGGTGTAAATCGTGCCCGCCGCCTCGCGGGTGATCATCGATCCCACCACATTGCAGATGGCCAGAGTCTTTGAACCTTTGGCTTTCGCCTCTCGTTGCGCGGCAATGGTATCGGCGGTCTCGCCCGATTGCGATATCACCAGCGTGATGGTGTTGGGCTCGACAATGGGGTTGCGGTAGCGCCATTCGCTGGCGTAGTCCACTTCCACCGGCACGCGCGCCAGCGACTCGATCATGAACTTGCCAGCTTGCCCCGCGTGCCAGCTCGTTCCGCATGCAATGATGTTGATCTTGGCGGCGGCACGAAATTCGGCCTCGCTGATCTCCATCTGGTCGAGAAAGATGTGGCCGCTATCCTGTGAAACTCGCCCCAGGGTAGTGTCGCGCACGGCTCGCGGCTGCTCATAGATTTCCTTGAGCATGAAGTGCTTGAAGGCGCCCTTTTCCGCCATGATGGGATCCCAGGTGACGTGCTGCACCTTGCGCTGGACCGGCTGGCCGTCGAAATCGGTCAACTGCACTCCATCTGGCGTAACCACAGCCATGTCGCCATCGGCCAGGAAAAAAATGTCGCGCGTGTGATGCAGGATCGCGGGCACGTCGGAGGCGACAAAATATTCCTTGTCGCCCAGGCCTATCACTGCCGGGGGCCCGTTGCGCGCGGCGACGATCTTGTTAGGTTCCTCGGTCGAGATCACCGCGATCGCGAACACGCCGCTGAGTTGTTTGATGGTTTGGCGCACCGCGTCTTCCAGAGAGATCCGGCCGCCGTTTACCGCGGCCTTGGAATATTTCTCGATCAGGTGGGCAATGATCTCGGTGTCGGTCTCAGTCGTGAACTTGTGTCCTTCCCCGGTCAGCTTCTTTTTCAGGCTGAGATAGTTCTCGACGATGCCGTTGTGCACGACCACGATTTTTCCCGTGCAGTCCCGGTGAGGATGGGCGTTTTCTTCGGTGGGACGGCCATGCGTGGCCCAACGCGTGTGCCCGATGCCGTAAGTGCCTGCTAACGGCTTTTGGCGAATCGCTTCTTCCAGGTTCCGGAGTTTGCCTTCGGCGCGGCGAATCTCAAGCCCTTCCCCATTCCCGCAGACCGCGATCCCTGCCGAGTCGTAGCCGCGATACTCCAGCCGCCGCAAACCCTCGATAATGACGGGAACGACACTCTTCTTACCCACGTATCCGACGATGCCGCACATGTGAAAACCTCAAGGATCGGGGCCGTTCTAGTCGGCCAGTGAAAAGCGGAACTCTTCAATGACAGGGTTGGTCAATACCTCGCGGGCAATACGCTCGACTTCCGCCTGAGCCTCTTCTCGAGACAGGCCTCCGTCCAATGTAAGTTCGAAATATTTTCCCTGACGCACGCTCTCCAGGCCCTTGTAACCCATTTTCTTCAGCGCGCCCTGGATCGTTTTGCCTTGGGGATCTAGAACACTTTTCTTGAGAGAAACATAGACGTAGGCTGTCATAAAGCAATGATTATACGTGATGGATATCGGTCACCGAACCCGCAGACGTTTCCGGTAGTGGTGCAGTGTGAAAAACTGCACCACTGCCACGTTTCCCGGGTCGCAGTTCACTTCTCAAACGCCTTGAGCTTTTCATCCAACTCAGCGAGCGCAGCCTCGAGCGATTTGCGAAGGCGAGGATTCTGGCTCGCTTTTAGTTGCTCGAGCACCCTCCGCCGTGACAGGCGAAGATTCTCGCGTTCCCGAAGCAGCGCGGCGGCTTCCGGACTAAGCCTGACTCGCTTCTCCGTCGACTTATCGGCAGACTCTGCTTGCTGCGCTTCGACTGACTTACTCTCCCATCCTCTGGCCACAAGATAAGTATAGTGCCGGATAGATCGTTCGTTCGGGATACTAGCCTGAACGTAATCTTCATTTCGTGAGCTTGACAAGGGAGTACAATCGTTAGTTAGTGATAGAAACCGCCTTTCGAGGGGGGAGGCGATTGGAGTACTGATTGTGTCTGTACCGGTAAGTGACCGCTCCCTGCAAAACACCACACTTGCACTAGCTCTGGGCCCCAGGGTGTTGATATCTTAGGAGGGCCCTATTCACACTTCCTTCCTGCTTGGTTCTACCGATCCACGAGACCCGCAGACCGGGCCAGCGAGGTTTCCCGTCATGTCGGACGCTGAAGCCGGGGAAAACGGCCCGTTTTCGGCCGCTCACGACGACGCATTCGCGCAAGCAGAGAAGCTGGCGACCGAGTATTTCAGCGCATCGCCGGTGGGTGTTTGCATCCTCGACGACGAATCTCGCTACCTTGCGGTCAACAACGCTCTGGCCAAAATGAATGGCCTGCCTGCATCCGAGCATCTGGGAAAGAAAACGCGCGAAGTCATCGGCGCTGCCGCAGACACACTTGACTCCGAATTCCGTAAGGTGCTGAGCACAGGAATGCCTGTAGATTTTGAGGTCCGTGCCAACTTACCACTCCGAAGTGAAGGTGGTCATTGGATCGAGCATCTGGTTCCGATTCCGGATGAGAGCGGACGCATCACCCGCGTCGGAGTTGTGGTGGTCGAAGTTACCGCCCAAAAAGCGCTGGAAGTGTTTCTGCACGAGACCAACAAGAAATTGGACAATGAAATAAAGCGCCTGGAGACCTTGCTGGAGGTCAGCCGTTTGCTTTCTTCCAATTGGGATCTTCCCCGCCTCTTTCCCAAAATCTCGGCGCAGGTTCGACGGGTCTTGCACCAGGAATTTGCCAGTTTTGCCCTGCGCGACCCCGCCACCGGCCTGCTTGTTCGTCAGGCCATGGATTTCCCGCTGGGCAAGGGATTCACCTCAAAGCTTCCTCTCGCCGCCAGCGACAGCCCCTCGGCGCATGCGCTGGAGGCCGGAGTCCCAAAGATTTTTTCCAAAGAGGAGATTCAAACCTTTGAAGGAGAAATCGCCCGTAGTTTTCTGGCGGAAGGCCTGCAATCGCTGTGTTGCGTTCCCCTTTTGCGTCCCAATGAGCCCGTGGGCGTCTTCGTCGTTGGCAGCACCCGCAAGCATGCCTTCAAGAGCGCGGACGTAAGCATGCTCGAGCAGGTTGCGGCCCAGTTAGCGATAGCCATCGAGAACCACCGCGCGGCTGCCGAAATCGAAGCACTCAAACGTCGCCTTGGCGAAGAACGCAAATACCTGCAAGGCGAGACTCACAGCGAAGGTGAATTCTCTGAGATCGTGGGAGACAGCCCTGTGCTTAAGCAGGTTCTGGACCAGGTAGCCACCGTGGCCGGCAGCGAAGCTACGGTACTGATTTTGGGCGAGACGGGAACCGGCAAAGAACTGATTGCGAGGGCCATCCACAAGCTGAGCCGCCGAAAAGACGGCCCCTTCGTCAAGGTAAACTGTGCCGCTATTCCTACCGGCTTGCTGGAAAGCGAACTGTTCGGCCATGAAAAGGGCGCTTTCACCGGAGCTATCAGCCAGAAAATCGGGCGCCTCGAACTGGCCCACGGGGGCACCTTGTTCCTGGATGAAATCGGAGAGATACCTCTCGAACTCCAGCCCAAGTTGCTGCGTGTCCTGCAGGATCAAGAGTTCGAAAGGCTGGGCAGCAATCGGACGATCAAAGTAAGTATCCGGGTGCTGGCAGCGACCAATCGCGACCTGGCCGAGAGCATCGCCCAGAAGCAGTTCCGCAGCGATCTTTTTTATCGGCTGAGCGTGTTTCCCATCGTTCTGCCTCCCCTGCGGGAACGGCGGGAGGATATTCCACTGCTGGTTCGGCATTTCGTGCGCAAGTTCACCGGGCGCATGGGTCGTTTTATAGAAATCATTCCCACTGGGACGGCCGAAGCTTTGAAGCAGTGGCCTTGGCCGGGCAATGTTCGCGAACTGGAGAACATGATCGAACGATCGGTGATCCTGAGCGAGGGTAATGTGCTGCGGGTCCCATTGTCAGAACTGCAAAGCCAAGGCGCTTCCCGCAATGATCCCGCGGATCACACCTTGGACAATGCCGAACGCCAGCACATTCTCCGCGTCCTTCGCGAGACCGGTGGGACGATCTCCGGCCCGAACGGGGCAGCGAAAAGGCTGGGGTTGAAGCGTTCCACCCTGCAGTCCAAGATGCATCGTCTCAACATTAGACGCAAAGATTATATCGGCTAGGCTACCGACCCTCCCCGCTCTTAATGATGACGACTATTCGGCAGCACCGCCGCAGGTGCGGCATTTTGTGGAAGGTCCTGCGATCTCTCCTGTTTTGAAACCTATTCCAAACAGGGACCTTGCCGAAGTTGCACAACGTTTCCTGTTTCGGAACTGCGCGTGCACAAGAGCCCAGTTCTCTGCCTCTGGTCGAGCCAGTTATTCACCTCACAGAGGACAGCCTGGTTCCCAACTTATAACTCGATTCGTTACCAGGATCTTAGTCGGAGTCATACAGTGTCAGCTTCATCTCAACCTCAAGCCCTTATCACCAGGATTCCGGGTCGATGTTTAGATTCAAAGGTTGCGCTGAACAGACCCAAGCGCTGCCGCGGTGTCAGCGGAAATCGGGTTATCCCTACCAGCGCGGCGAGTCCTGACAAAACCATCCCCTGGCTGGCGCTCCCTGAGGTTCCAACGCTTCCTGCGAAATTGGAGCGCCCGCAGGCGATCGACCCGTTCTACTTGTTTGCCTGTTACCTCGAGTGGGAACAAAACGAGGACCACAACGCGGCCTGGGAACTGATCTCGGCGGCTAACAGTGCGGACGAGGAAACCCACGCCCACGCCTGCGCGCTCCTCGCTGGATCGCAGCAACTTTGCAGGCCAGGTTCAACCCCAAGTTCCGAAAAAAAGCGGGCGGCCGCGGCGGAAAGCGATATGAATACACCTTACGACTTGGAAATCATCGAGAACTGCACGGGTTGCGCGGTTACGCAGACCGGATTCTTTTGTAATTTTTCGCACTGCGTACGGCAACAACTCGACCAGGAAAGCCAAAAGAGCACGCTGCCTGCCGGGGCGATCCTGTTCGTGGAGGGTCAAGCTCCACGTGGGGTATTCATCATTTGTTCGGGGAAAGTCAACCTTTCCACGACCTCGCGCGAGGGCAAAACCTTAATTCTCAAGACTGGTCTGCCCGGGGAAGCGCTGGGGCTTAGCGCTGCCATCTCCGGCGTGGGTTATGAAACTACCGCCCAGACGGCAACCCCTTGCCAGGTGAATTTTGTCGACCGCAAGCATTTTGTGGACTTCATGGAGACGCACAGCGAGGCAGGATTGCATGCCGCGCAGAGCCTGAGTCGCGATTACCACGCGGCCTACCGCGACATCCACGATCTGGTGCTTACGCGATCCTCGTCGGGCAAACTGGCGAGGTTGCTGCTGTCAATTTCTCCCGACGAAGACGAGGATAGCGAAGAGCCCAACCTCTCTCTAATGACGCACGAAGAGATCGGCCAGCGCATAGGCGCCTCCCGCGAAACTGTGACCCGGCTCTTGAGCAAGCTAAGAAGAAAGAAATTGATTCGTTTGGATGGCCCCAATCTGGTCATTCAAGACCGCTCGGGATTGGAGGCTCTGGCAAGTTGACTCTCCCCCAGCCGATCGGGGGACGGCGCCTGTTTTTCGCGCTTTCCCCCGGGCGGTGAATTCTGGTCGGGGAAAGCACTTGCGCGGACCAGCAGATGTATACGGGTACTCTGATTAACGATTTACTGGACATGGTGGAGCGGATATGCCACTCGTCCGGATCATTCGAGGTCGCGCAGGCAGAGGCATCTTGCCCTGAGTTTGCACCTGCTTCCGCGCTGGGTGGCTGGGGAAAGGGAAGTTCAGAGGCCGAAAAGTTCTCGCAGGCGCTTGGTCTGAGCACGGCTGACCGGGATCTCGGTCTGCTTCTTGTCGTCCATCCGGAGCTGATACGAACTCTTGAACCAGGGGACGACTTCGCGGATGCGGTTAATGTTGACCAGGTAGGAGCGGTGAGCTCGCCAAAATAGTTTCGGATCCAGCGTTTCCAGCAACTCTTCCAGAGTTCGGCAATTGGACTGTCCTTCCATGCCGGCAGCGCCCGCCGTTACCACCGTGATGACGCCATCTTCGATCCAGGCATAACAGATATCTTTCTGGTCCACCAGAAACATCCGGCCCACCGTCTTCAGAAGAATTTTGGTCGCGGGCTGTTTCTGCGACTCGAGCATGCGAACCAGGGTCTCGAACCTCTCCGCCGGAGCATCATTGGCATCCTGCTGGGCGCGTGCTTTCTGGATGGCTTGTGCGACGCGCTTCTTATCGAACGGTTTCAGCAGATAATCGACGGCATTGACCTCGAAGGCGCGGACGGCATATTGGTCGAAGGCAGTGGCGAAGACGATTTTGGGCAGCGGGATCTTCTTGTCCAGCAGTTTCTTGATTACTCCGAAGCCATCGAGGCCGGGCATCTGCACATCGAGGAAAACTAAATCGGGATTGTGCTCTTTGATGAGATTGACAGCCTCGAGGCCGTTTTTGCCCTGGGCGACGACGTTCACGTCATCCGCGTTTTTCAGCAAATAAGCGAGCTCGTCGCGAGCCAACTGTTCATCGTCGACGATCACCGCAGACAGCGACATCGTTGCTCCGGAATGCGGAGAGAACCGCCAGCTTGAGTATAGTAGTAAGGTTTTTGCAGGCGCAATTCGGTCGAAGCTCCCAAAAGTTTGCCATTCGCCACCCAGCTACTGCGGGCGCTGCATCATACTCCCCATGTCGAATTTCTTGTAGCCCGCGGGAACCTCGAAAAGGCTGGCAGGTTGCGAGCCTTCCTGAATATTGCGCAACTCTCCACCCCCGTTCTTGCTCTCCCACTTCACCGGAAACCGCAGCTTCGGATCGATCCAGAAAGTGGAGGTCTCACCATTGGCGTTCGTGCCTTCGTACTTCACGGCACTGCGGCCATTGACGGTATCGCTGCCGATCTTGTGGCAGCTGCCGCCTTTGTTCCGGTAAGCCTGCGCCCAGTCGGAACACGCGTTCTCCACATCGCCGGTGCGGAAGAAGTTGTAGGCAATCCGCTGGTTTGCCATCTGCATCGGCATTTCCATATACATGTGTTGCTGATCCATCACCACCGTAGAGGTCTGGGTCGCCAGATTCAGGATCATGGCCCCTCCTCCTCGCGGATCCTTCTTCGCAGATTCGAACCGCATCTTGTCTTTACCGAAATAGATCTTGGCCTGGGGAGCGTCGCCCTTCTGGTTCTCCACGACTTCGGCGGAAAATTCGGTTTGTGCCAGGGCAAATGTCGCGATCAGAATTACGGCAAGCACGCAGAAAGTACGGCGGAGGACTCCAGTCATGGCGATCTCCTAAGGCGCCCGTTGCGATCCTTCACGGACCGTCGAGGCGGGAAAAAGCATAGCAGAACTGGAAGGATTGTGCAGTTTCATACCACGTTTTCCAGGGCCAGCGCCATTCCCATGCCGCCGCTCACGCACAGCGTGGCCACGCCTTTTTTTGTGTTGCGCTTCAGCATCTCATGCAGCAGGGTGACGGTGATACGTGTGCCGGTGCAGCCGATCGGATGGCCCAGCGCGATCGCGCCGCCATTCACGTTCAGGCGGTCGCGGTTGAAATTCAGCGTGCGGTCGCAGGCCAGCACTTGCGCGGCAAAGGCCTCGTTCAACTCGATCAGCCCGAAATCATGCAGCCGGAGATTGTGCTTATCTTCGAGTTTCTGCAGCGCGGGTACCGGTCCGATGCCCATTGTCTTCGGATCCACTCCCGCCGAACTCACCCCGGCGATCCGAGCCAGCGGCTTGAGACCGTTCTGCTTCACGAAATGTTCGCTGGCCACGACCACCGCAGCCGCTGCATCCGTGATGCCCGAAGAATTTCCAGCCGTAATCGTACCCGTCTTCGAAAACACGGGAGCAAGCTTGGCTAATTTCTCCATGCTCGCATCCGGGAAGGGATGCTCGTCGCGGGCAAAGATCATAGCTCCCTTCTTTCCTTCGATGGTGACCGGCGCGATCTCGGCCTCGAACCGCCCGGCGGCGATGGCCCGCGCCGCCCGCGTTTGGGACATCAGAGCGTACTCGTCTTGCTCGTCGCGAGAAATCTTGTACTGCTCGGCCAGCACCTCGGCGGTCTCCCCCATGACCATCTTCGCCAGCGGACAGAAGAATCCATCGCGATACATGCCATCCACCAGTTCCTGATTGCCCAGCCGGTATCCCCAGCGCGCCCCGTCCAGGTAATAGGGCAGGCGCGACATCGATTCTGTGCCGCCCGCCAGAATGCAGCTGCAATCGCCCAGCAGGATGGCCTGATAGGCCAGCGCCACCGCCTTCATCCCCGAGGCGCACGCCTTGTTTACCGTGAATGCCGGAACCTCCTGGGGCACGCCGCTGCGCACTGAGATCTGCCGCGCCGGATTCGGTCCTCCGCCGGCCTGGCGCGCGTTGCCAAAGATGGTTTCTTCGATCTGCTCGGGACGCACGCCGGCGCGCTCCATCGCCGCCTTGGCGGCCACTACGCCCATGTCCGCGGCCGTCAGGGATGCTAGAGACCCGCCAAACTTCCCTATGGGCGTCCGCACCGCCGAAAGAATATAGACTCCCTGCACGTTCAACCTCCAGACTTTTCAGTCTAGCAGGGGAACGAAACGCCCGAGCGAAGGGGCTCACCGCACCGGCGCCAAAAAAAGCCAGCGGCAAACCGTAGCACGCTGGCCTTTTTCTTTCCCGTCCTAAAGAATCACCACACCCGGCAAGCGTTGGCCCGCACCATTTTTTGTCCCGCCTTGCAGCTGAAGGCCTGCTCGAATTCCGGCATGTTCGAGACCACGTTGTTGACGCGGAACACCGGCAACGAATGCGGATCGGTTGTGACCCACACGCGCGCAATTTGCGGACGAAGATTCGCGCACCACGAATATGCGTTGGAGAGGAAGAAACGCTGGCGATAGGTCCAGCCGTCGGGACCCTTATCGTCCAGCGACTTGCCTTCTTTCTTCAGCGAGGCTTCCAGCGCGGCAAGCGCGAGATGGATTCCTCCATTGTCGGCTGTATCTTCTCCTTGCGTGAGCAGGCCATTCTGCTTGACTCCGGGGCCGGCTTCGGGAACTTCCTGCGTGTACTCGTCGGAAATACATTTGCCGCGCTCGTCATATTGCTTCGCGTCTTCGGCGGTCCACCAGTCGCGCAAGTTGCCTTGGGCGTCGAACTTGCGGCCCTCATCGTCAAACCCATGAATGATTTCGTGGCCGATGACCATGCCGATGGCGCCGAAGTTCACTGCGTCGTCCCGCTGGGGATCGAAGAAAGGCGGCTGCAGAATGCCCGCCGGAAAATTGATGGTATTGAGCTGGGGATCATAGTAAGCGTTGATCGTCGGCGGAGTCATGGTCCACTCGCTGCGATCGACCGGCTTGCCGATCTTCGCGACCCAGCGCTCGAACTCGAAGGAAGAGGCCTGGGCAACGTTATTCAGATAGCTGTCCCGTGAAATTTTCACGCTGGAATAATCGCGCCAGTGCGAAGGATAACCGATCTTGTCCTCGATGCCTTTCAGTTTGACGAGGGCTTGTTCCTTGGTCGCGGGAGACATCCAGGCGAGGCTCTGGATGTCAGCGCTGAGAGCAGTCTCGATGGAGTGGACCATCTCCAGCGTCCGAGCCTTGCTCTCCGGCGGGAACGCGCGGTCCACGTACGCCTGGCCTAAGGCTTCGCCCAAATCGCGATCCGCAGCGTGCACACAGCGCCGCCAGCGGGGAAGCTGCTGCTCCGCGCCGGCAAGAGTGTGGGCGAAGAAATCGAAATTCTCATCCACCAGCGCCTTGGTCAGATATGGCGCCGAGTGATGGATCACCTGCCAGCGCAAATACGTCTGCCAATGCGCCAGGGGATGCTGGTTCAGCAGTTTCTCTTCGGCACGAAAGAAATCGGGAGAAGTGACAATGTAGTGATCGCTGGGCGGCGCCTGTACGGCTTTCAGATAGGCGTCCCAATCAATCGAGGGTGCCAGCGCGCGCACCTGAGCCAGCGTCATTTTGTTATTGATGTTCTTGGGATCGCGGCGCTTGACGTTATCCATCTGTGCCTGCGCCAGTTCGGTTTCGAGTTCAATGACTGTGGCCGCGTCCGTCGTGGCCTGCGATTCCGGTTCGCCGGCCAGAACGAACATCTTCTGAATGTGCGCCCGGTATTTGGTCAACAATTCTTTCGACTTCTCGTCGGTATTCAGATAGTAGTCGCGGTTGGGAAGGCTCAGCCCCCCTTGATCAATCTGTGCGACGACTATGGAAGCGTTGTCGTAATCCTGCTGTCCGGTGAAGCCGAAAAGCGGGGAGTTGCTCTGGTTGTCGCTGGGCTGCCATGCCCCCGGGTAGAGGTGCTGCAGGTGCGCGAGTTCGACAGTGATTTCTTTCTTCGATTTCAGCGCCGCAACGCGATCGGGTTCCGCATTCAACGGCTTGAGGCCGGCGGCTTCGATGCCGCTCTCATCCATGCACGCGGCCCAGTAGTCGCCAATCTTCTGCTGGTTGGCGCTGCGGCTCGAATCGTTCTTTGCGGCGGCTTCCAGCGTGTCACGGAGCACGCCTTCATTCCACAGTTCAAGGCTGCTGCCGGTGCTCCAGTAAACCTGGTCGGGAGGAATGGGATTCGCGTTAAGCCATTTACTGCAGGAGTATTTATAGAAATCATTGCAGGGATCGAGCGATTTGTCAGCCAGGGCTGGATCGAAGTGCTCGAGTTTCGGTTGTGCTGTCTGATCCGAACTACTCTGGGCAGGGGCATAAGTAGCAAAGGCTGCGACAATTAAGAACAACGCAACCGAACATCGGCAAATGGGCATAGCTCCTCTTGAGGAAAGCATTTTGGATTCTGAATCGAACAACATGGGCTGCTGCAAGATACGCATAGATTAGAGAGCAAGTTCCGTTGTTGGCAGGCGGAGGACACACTGCGTCCGACCCAAAACCATACTATAGACGGGCGGCCCGGTGCGAGGTGAGCAGGGGAAAGATCTTCAACCACGAACGACACGAAGGTGCACTAAGGAAAGGCTTCATCCCGTATTGTGCAGGCCGGCGGCGATTCCATTGATGGTCGCGCCCAGCGGATATTCCAGCTTCGAGCTTTGCTCCCCGTTCTGCTTGCGGCGGAGCAGTTCGACCTGGATCAGGCTCATGGGATCGACATAGGGATTGCGCAGGCGGATCGAGCGCGCCAGCACCCGGTTGCGCGCCAGCAGATCCCGCTGCCCGCGCACGCGCAAAATCATCCGCCGTGACCGCAAGAATTCATCTTCCAGCATGGAGAACACGCGTTTTCGAAGCGCCGCATTCTTGACCAGCCCGGAATATTCGCGCGCGATGCCGAGATCGGCTTTGGCCATGCCGAGTTCTACGTTTGCCAGAAGATCGGAGAACATCGGGAATCCTCGGGCGATCTGCCGCAACAGGTGCTCGTGGGCGGTGCTCTTTTTTGCGAAATGCTGAAGCGCCTGGCCGATGCCGAACCAGGCGGGGACGGCGTGACGACTTTGCATCCAGCCAAAGACCCAAGGGATGGCGCGAAGATCATCGAGGCGGCGGCCCCTGGTGCGGCGCGAGGGCCGCGAGCCGATCCGGGCTGTGTCGAGTTCGTTCACCGGAGTAGCCTGCTCGAAGTATTCGAGAACATCGGGATTGTCGGCTATGTCGCGGCGGTACACGCCGTAGGCCTCCTGCGACATCTCCTCGACAGCCTCTTCCCATTCAGCCGGAGTTGCAGAATGATCTTCTCCGGGACGCGTGAGGGCTTCCAGGCTGGCTGCGATCATTAGCTCCAGATTCCAATGGGCAAGCACCGGATCGGCATATTTCCAGTTAAGAACTTCGCCTTGTTCGGTCACGCGAATCTGGCCAGAAAAACATCCGGGCGGTTGAGCAAGGATGGCGGAATGAGTCGGGCCGCCTCCGCGTCCCACGGTGCCGCCGCGGCCGTGAAACAGGCGCAGCTTGACTCCCAACTCTTGCGCAGCGCGATGCAGCTCGCGGTGCCCTTTATAGAGCTCCCAGGTGCTGGTGAGCATGCCCCCGTCTTTGTTGGAATCGGAGTATCCGAGCATGACCTCCTGCCAACGTCCCCAGGAATCGAGCGGATGTTGGTACTCGGGATTGTTCCAGAGGCGGCGCATGATCGCAGGGGACGAGCGCAGCGATTCGATGGACTCGAACAACGGCACCGGCATCAGGCCCGGATCGTTGGCCGATCCCGCAACCTGAACTCCAGCCTCCTTCGCAAGCTGGATTACGGCAAGAACGTCGTTCTCCGATTCGGCGCCGCTGATGATGTAGTGGCGGATGGATTGAGCGGGATAAGTACGCTTCAGTTCTGCGATCGTGCGAAAGGTTTCGAGCAATTCCCGGCTCATTTCGGATTTCGGTTTGTCTTTCAGTCCCGAGCCGAGTTCCTTCAGGACCTGCGCATGCACGCGCGCGTGCTGCCGGACGTCGAGCGTGTGCAGATGGAATCCGAACTTGCGCACCTTTCGCAACAGAGAGCTGACGTAGGTATGGGCTAGACGTTCCCCGGCGTTGGCCTTTAAGCTGCGATACACGAGCAACAAATCCTGCTCGAATTCAGCGCCGTCGGGGTAGGCTGCCGGCGCCTTCACCGCCCCGCGAGTGCGTTGCAGCCGATGAAACATGTAGGAGAGAAAGCGGCGATAACTTTCTGCTTGATTGTTCGGTCCCCACGCCAGGTGCACGCCCGGAATGCTGCGCTCGTAGTGCTGCAGGCGCGCCAGGAGATCGGCGGAGACTCCAGTCTGCCTCCGCGAGGAACTGAGGCGGTCGCTGAGCGCTTCGACGTCGGAGAGATATTCGCGAAGAATCAAGTCGCGCGCCATTTCCAGCGCGTCGCGGATGCACTCCGGCTTGACCATTGGATTTCCATCGCGGTCCCCGCCTATCCACGAGCCGAAGTGGATCACATTGGGTACAGAAGATTCGTCCAGTGCGAGCTCGTAAACTTCGCGGAACGATTCCACAATCTCGTCGTAAATTTTCGGGAGCGCGCCGAACAGAGAAAGCCGAAAGTAACGCAGACCCATCCGGATCTCGTCCTCCACCGTCGGCTTGGCCAGGCGGACTTCGTCGGTCTGCCACAGAGACGTGACTTCGGCGCGAATGTTGCTCTCGCAACCTTCGGCCTCTTCCGGCGTGAGCGGCAAACGATCCAGCCGCTCCAATTGCTCCGCGATACGTCTACGTTTGAGCAGCACGGTCTGACGGGCTACTTCGGTGGGATGCGCCGTGAAAACCGGCATGATCTGGATCTCCGCCAGAGCCGCCAAAGCCTGCTCTCCCGAGATGCCCGCAGCTTTCATGCGCTGCAGTGTTCCGCGAAAAGAACCTGGCAGCGGAGGATGCTCGGGGTCGAGTTTCCCCGCGCGCCGCCGCCGCTTGCGATGGTTCGTCTCCGCCAGGTTGGTGAGTTCGAAGTAAGTCGCGAACGCTTTTGTGACCTGATAGGCGCGAGGCAGATCCATCCGGGATACGATTTCCCGCGCCTTGCGCAGAAGTTCCGAAGACGATGCCTGCTCGGGACTTCGGCGCACCAACTCGCGGTGCTCGATCAGCAGGCGGCGCAATTCTTCCACCGAGTCGAACAACTCCTGTCCCACCTGCTCGACCAGCACCTGCCCTAAAATCGCGCCCAGCGAGCGCACGTCCCGCCGCAGCGGATTGTCCTTGGCAGGCTCGTCGGAACTCGCGGCGAGTTCGGCGAGACGGGCTGGCTGATCGTCGGCCTTCCACAGCAGCTTGATTTTGTTCGCCATTGCCAGGGAAAGACAGAATAAATGACGATTCGGCTTGCCCTCAAAAAAGATAGCTATAAAGATGGAATGGATCGGCCGGGATAGTCCGGAAATCATGAGGGTCTGATGCCCGCAAATTCGCGGGAAACAGGGCAGGGATTTTGAAGATTATTTGGGTACTTCGAAGCGGTAGCCAATGCCGCGCAGAGTCCTGAGGTATTGCGGATCGCGGGGATTGCGTTCAATCTTTTCGCGCAGGCGGCGGACGTAAACGTCGATCGAGCGCGGGGTCACAAAGGGAGTTTCTTTCCAAACGGCATCGAGAAGCTGATCGCGGGTAAGGACGCGGCCACGGTGCGAGGCCAGGTATTCCAGCAAGCGAAATTCGCGAACCGTGGTCAGAACATTGCGCCCACCCACTTGAACCGTCATGGACGAGACATTGATTTCCAAGTCACCGAAACGCAGAACCTCCGTCCCGGTGTCGGACTGTCCTACCCCGCGCAGCACGGTGCGGATCCGCGCCAAAAGCTCTCGCGGACTGAACGGCTTGGTAATGTAATCGTCGCCGCCGAGTTCCAGACCCTTGATCCGGTCGAATTCGGAGGTCTTGGCGGTAAGAAAGATGACTGGCGTCGCCGAAAGAGCGGGCGTCTGCCGGATGTGGCGGCACAACTCGAAGCCGTCGGTGCCCGGCAACATCACGTCTAACAGGAATAGTGCCGGCATTTCGCGCAGTGCTTCAGCAATGACGGAGGCCGCGCTGATGAAACTCTGCACTTGGAACCCCGCAGCCCGCAGGTTGTGCGAGATCAGGCGGGCGATATCCGCGTCGTCCTCCACCACGAAGATAATGAGGCGTGATGGAGCGGCCGCATGATCCGCGTTGCTCGGGTGGTCCGTGGCGCCGGCGCCTAGATGCATATTTGCTCGGGACGAACCCGCATTGGAGCTCGAGAATGTGACTGGTGGCGAGACCACCACGACTGTATGGGGGAAATGTTGCGCGAATGTTTCTCGACTGTTAATGAATGATGAATTTTGAGGAGCAGTACTGAAAAGCTGAGTACTGGCTATTCCCTCAGCTCGACGCTTTCTTCTTCGGCACATGCCGCAAGCTGCGGCGCTCAATAAGGCTGTAGAGATCTTCGGCAAGGTTGGTGGTGTGATCTCCGGCGCGCTCGAGGGCTTGCGCCATCAGGATGACTTCCAGGTGGGTTGTATCCCCCCGGGAAACGGTTTCTGCCAGATGTTTCTGGAACAGGCCGTGGCAGATGCGGTCAATTTCTTTATCCATCTGCAAAACCTTGCGCGCGCATTCGAGGTCCAAGTTCGAGAACCCGGTGTACATCAAGTCGAGCATGTCCCGCAGAATCGAAGCCATGGCCACGAGTTGCCGCGAGTCCGAGGCCGGTATCTTGGTAGTTCGGGCCTGGACCCGGAGAGCTACGCTCATGACCAGGTCTCCGATCCGTTCCAGATCGGTCGTCGACTTCAGGCTGGAGAGCAACTGGCGGGCGCGAGTTTCATTGACCCGGGTAATGGCCGCCGGCAAACGCTCATCAATCTGGCGCTCCAGTTGGTCCAGCTCTTTCTCGCACTCTTTGATTGCGAGAAATGCCATGCGCGAGGAATTCGTGAGCAGATCGCGCACATTGAAGGCGGCATCGCGCGCGATCAGGCAGGCTTTTAAGGTAAGGCCTACCAGGTCATCGGAACCGGCGCGTGGCGCCCCTGCCGGCTTCGGCGCCATGGTGCGAGAATCCTCTGCTGGCGAGGCGTCGTCGGGATGTCGGATCGCCTGGGCTTTGCGTGCCATCTGAGATGAGGACTGTGCTCTGCGGCTAAATTCTAGTCTATCTTTGGATTGTGAATAAGCCGTTACAATCGTAGTACTACGGAGGATCTTCTCGTGAGTTTGGCGGACTATATGCGGCGGCAATTTGCCTACGATGCCTGGGCCAATCAGGAAGTACTAAACACGATCCGGGCAGGGGGAGGCGAAAACTCGCGCTCGCTGCAGTTGATGGCGCATATCCTTGCCGCTGAACGAGTCTGGCTGGAACGGCTGAAGCAGGTGCCCCAGAGTGTGCCCGTGTGGCCGAAACCTGATCTGGCGCAGTGCGAGGCCGAGGCGACCGAATTGAAAAAGTTATGGTTTGAGTATCTCGACCTCGTGACCGCGGGCGACATCTCTCTACCCATCTCCTACAAGAACAGCAAGGGCGAATCCTTTACCAGTGCGGTCGTGGACGTCTTGACCCACGTGGTGCTGCACTCGGCCTATCATCGCGGGCAGATCGCCAGCCACATGCGGTCCGAGGGACAGACTCCCGCGTATACCGATTTCATCCACGCGACGCGGCAGGGATTTGTGGAGTAGGGTCAGGAGGTCAGCAGAATAGTCACTTTAGTAGTCAGTGGTCAGTGATCCGGGCGCACGAGTTGTTCATCGACCCACCCTCGCCGCTCACCGCCACTAGTCCCTGACCCCTGGCCCCTGACTTTGCCGCCGGCGTCCCCGCCGACGTAATATCTCAGCGATGAAAAAACGCCTTCCATTCTTGCTCCCTATGCTATGTGCGGTCCTGCTGCAGGCCGCCGATCAACCGAAGATTCCCCCCATGCCGGAAGCGCTGACCGAGAACGCGGTCGCGTCTCTCCGCGGTGGGGTTGAAGTTTTCTCCCTGATGGGAATTGGAACCAAGCGAACCTGGGATTCGGTCTCCAATAAGGTGTACCTCTTGAAGCTGAATACCGGAAAGTGGAGTGTGGGCCGGGATGTGCCAGGCGTGGCCGGACGCCTGGGCGCGTCGGCCATCGGGGCCAAAGGCGAGGTTTTCCTGTTCGGGGGCTATACCCTCGACGCGCAAGGAAATCAATTTATTCTCGCCGACGTGAATGCCTATTTGCCCGAAGAGCATCGCTGGTATCGTGCCGCCGATATTCCTGTCCCGGTCGACAGCGCCGTAATCGGCCTCGCTCACGACCGCTACATCTACCTGGTTGGTGGGCGCTCGAAGAGCGGTCCTGTGAATAACGTACAGGTCTATGACGTGGAGAAAAATACCTGGAGCCAGGCCACGCCGTTCCCCGGCGCCCCGGTATTCGCCCACGCGGGCGGATTGACGGACGCGACCATCGTGTATGTGGACGGAACGAAAAAAGATGGTTCGGGCAACGACGTGGCCTCCGATGAATGCTGGATGGGAAAAATCGACCACAAAGATCCGGACAAGATCGCGTGGAGTAAATTGCCCCCCCACCCCGGGCCCGGACGAGTCGGCATCGTGGCAGGCGCAGCAGAACACCGCGTTTTGTTTTCCGGAGGAATGACGGCTCCGCACAACTACAAAGGCTTGGACGCCCAGGGCAGGCCCGCTGACATCTCGCCACTGACCTTCTCCTACGAACTGCGCGCTCGCCGATGGGAGACAATCAGTGAGGATACCTCCGACGTTCGCTCGGACACACGTGGAATGCCGTTTACGCCGATAGGACCGTTGATCGTAGGCGGCACGCTGAAGAATTCGGCAGTTTCGGCTCGCGTGTTGGCCCTGCTGAAGAAATAAGTCTCCTATTGATGCAAACTGCTTGCTGGAACAACACTCTGTTATTGCCTCTGAATTCTCTGCGGTACATATGCGGCTCCCTTTTGGGACTCCTTCCCATTTGTGAATCAGGGATCAGTCGGTCGCGTTTATAGGTACCTTCGCGATCTGCGTCTTTGATGCGCTCAGGATTTACGCTGAATTTGAAGTAGCGAGCATCACTCACCTCCTGAGGAACGGCGGATGGGCCTCCGACCATCCGCCGCTTTTATTTTCTGGCAGAGACTGGGGACGAAAATCCGAAAGCAAAGGCTATCACCACGAAGGACACAAGGACGGTTTCGAAGGCTGGTTTCCCTCGTGTTCCTTTGTGTCCTTCGTGGGAAATGGTTCTCAGCGCGCTCGCGCGAGCACCAGGGTGACGTCATCGGGCTGTTCTTTGTCGCCGATCCAGTCATCGACGGCCATGGTCACGATTTGGCTGATCTGCGGCAGAGGCAGATGGCGGTTGTCTCGGACCAGTTCGATCAGGCGCTGTTCGCCGAATTCTCCGAAATCATTCTCGGGCTCGGTGACACCGTCGCTGTAGGCCACGAAAATTTCCCCAGGGTGCATCTCGACCGATCCTTCGTCATAGAACATGTTGTCGAAGAGCCCGACGACGGTCCCGCCAGCTTCCAGCCTGCGCACCGTGCCATCCGCGGCGATCAGGATCGGCGGCAGATGGCCTCCATTGCTGTAGGTCAGTTTATGGAAACGCCCATCATAAATTGCCAGAAACAGAGTGGCGTATTTCTCCGGTGGAGTACTTTCATAGAGTTGATGGTTGAGCAGGCTTAGCAGCGCGCCAGGGGAGACCTCCACGCCTTCCGGCCAGGTTGCCATGATTCGGCCTGATCCCGCGACGGCTCCCACTGCAACTGGCTCGCGCATTTGCGGCAAGCTCTCCACACTGTAGGCGCGCACGGCCGAGTGAATCGTGGCCATCAGCAAAGCAGCCGAAATTCCTTTACCGCTGATATCTCCCACAGCCAGGATCAGCTTGTGGGCACTGGCGGTCAGAAAGTCGTAGTAGTCGCCGCTGACCGTGCGCGCAGGGCGGCAGAAACCATGCACCTCGAGCGACTCCAGTTGTGAGATCTGGCGCGGGAACAACTGCGCCTGCACCTCCTGCGCGATCACCAGTTCGTTCTCCAGGCGCTGCTTTTCCTTCTGTTCCTGAATCAGCTTCTCGATGGAAGCGGTCATCGAGTTGAAGGAGAGCGCCAGATCGGCCAGTTGGTCATGCGAACGAATCGGTATGCGGTGGCTGAAGTCGCCACGATCGACGTGGCGAGTCGCAGTGTAGAGTTCGGCGACCGCCGCAGTCGCAGTGCGTGTCATGCGTGTGCCAATGATCAGCGCGATCAGTTCGATGATGCCGAAAAATATCCCCACCCCCACCAGAATGTGGGTCACGCCCTCGATGAAGTTTCCCAGCGCCGCAAATAGATGGCTATACAGAATAGAAGGGCGAGCGCTCACTCTTACCACTGCGCGCTGCGCTTCGGTCTGCCCGCTTTTCCAATCTACGATGGGCAGGAATGTGCCAAACAGGATTTCGCGATCAAAAGCCCCAGAAGGCGGCGGAAGTGTTCCTACCGTGAAGGTTGGCTGCACCTGCTCATCGGATCGAAACGAAACCCGGCTCGGATTGGAATTACCGCCAATTTCACTCTGCTTTACGCTGGAGACAGCGCCCTGAGGTGCGGCTCCGGCTTGGCCGGCATCTGCGCTGCGGGAGTTATTTTGCAGAGCGACTCCGGACGCATAAGACGCATAAAGCGAAATTTCACCGAGGCCGGCGGCGATCTTACCCACAAGCTGTTTGTCGAAAGGTTCGCTGGTTACCACGGTCAGCGTGTGCTCTCCCAGGGGAAGCGTAGAGGCGACTCGCAAGCTGAGTTGATCGTGGTCCCGGACAATGTCCTGAAATTTGCCTTTCACGAAAGTAGGCGGGCTCAGCGAGGTGCCGTTAAATTCACTGCAGAGCGGCAAAGGCTTGTCGTCGTACCAGGCACATACCTGGCGACGCGCCCAAGCCGGGTCTCGCCGGCGCAGTCCAGCCAACGACTCGGAAGACGGCTTCTCCCCCCGTTCCAGGCGCGCTGCCAGTTCGTTGCCCACCGCCGAGTTCACCGCCTCAAGGCTCTGCAACTGGCTATGGATATCGGATGTGACGACAAAGACGGCAAATTGTCCCCCCAGCCCGTACAGCGTGATGAGCGCCATACCGACCAGCAGCACGGCCGGAATCACTCCGATGAAGACGTACGTCACAATCAGCCGGTTGCGCAGGCGCCACAGAATGCGCCGGCGGATCCAGCCAAAAGCGAGAATAAAGAAGAGTATGGCAGCGCAAAAGGTTAGAAAGCCCACCCACCCACCCAGGTGGCCCCCCAAGGAAGGCGAAAATAATCCCAGAAGTTTTTCCAGTCCGAAGAGCGCTGCCGCAAGGGCGGCCAGGTAACAAGCCAGTCGCGCCATGCGGCCTTGCGGCCACAGTTCCGCCTCCATCAGCTTTCGCCGTAACTGGGGATAGGACCACTGCATGTTCTTTATCGAGCTCTCAAACTTTCAAAGTTTCAGAGTATCAGGCAAGACAATTTTCGCCGTCTATCCCTTCGCGGTGCCATAAGTCAAACAGTGCGAAAGAAGGGAAGTTTACCTTGAAACTTTGCGACCTTGAAACCTGGATTCCGTTAAATCTCCGGATAAAAATCGAAAAACGCTTCCAGACTGGTGCGCAACTGCTTCTCGATATCTTCTTTGCTGCCCTCGAGCACATGCATGGTGACGAAGGCGTCACGGCCATTGGTCAGTTTGACCGGCGCTTGACCGACTTCGGCAACCTCTTCGGAAGGCAGCAGCCTCATGCCATAAACCAGCGTCAGATTTGCCATGCATTGATTCTACGACGTTGGAGGTGGAGGCCGCGAATTGCGGTTTTTTTTTGAAATTCAGAATTTCGGGCGTCTCATTTAGAATTCCGGCGTGCCCAGAAATCTGGTTTCCGTCCTCTCTATAGTTCTATTAGTTCTATTCACGGCAGCGAACGCAGCGCAGGCTCCGGCCCAAGAAGCTCCTGCCCAACCGTCTTCCTCGCAGCAGCCGCAGGTGAAGGTCAACATGCTGAATGTGTGTACGCCGTCCGCGGAAGAGCAGAAAGAAATTGCCGCGGCCCTGGCGCGGGTGCCCAAACAGCCATTATTTGGCGCCGATTTTGAGGTATCCCGTGGCCGCTCAACGCTCACCGACATGCCCGCTTTTCTCGAGGCCGGACAGCCGGGCCATGTTCCCGGGGAGCCGTCGGTTGCCAGCTATGTGCGCATTCGGCGCGAGTTTTCCGTACAGGCCACGTTTTCCAGCGTGCAGTATTCCTTCAGCAACGACGGCGTCACCATGGTCGAGACGATGGTTCTTCACGTGCGCGATCCCAAGGATCTGATTGAAGTCTCCCTCGAAGATAGCGCTTCGGCTGTGACCAGTTCGGAAGCGATGCTGCTGTCGAATACACCGGTCAGCCGGGTGCGGCTGGAACGTTTTGGAAAACCTTCAGTGGCGCTGGCGCGGTGCCAGGCAAGCCCGGCCGGCCCTGCTCCCGACCAGAGCGCTTACGAGCCGTTGTTCCGCAGCGCCTCCGGCTTGATGAGCGATTATCGGGCATTGCTGGGTGTCAAAGCCGTTGTCCCGGAGGAGTTGGCTAAGATCAAGGGCGTGCCGAAAACAGCATCGAAGCCGCGGCTTGCCGCAAAACCCAAAAACACCAAGGCGGCGCCTGACAAATAAGGTGTGCGGTTTATAGGCTCCCTCTCGTCACAGTTAGTCCCTTGGCCGGGTCTGCATCAAAATGGAAATTCAACCATCTAATCGGCAAATATCATCCATGAGCGAAACTCGCAACGTCGTGATTCTCGGGTCCGGATGCTCCGGACATACTGCGGCGCTGTACACCGCGCGCGCCAACCTCAAGCCGCTGGTCATTGAAGGCCACGAACCGGGGGGCCAGCTCTCGATGACCACGCTGGTCGAGAACTTTCCCGGTTTTCCCGAAGGGATCATGGGGCCGCAATTGGTCGAGAACATGCGCAAGCAGGCCGAACGTTTCGGCGCGGAATACCGCATGTTGCATCTGACCAGCGCGGATTTGAGCCAGCGGCCGTTTCTCCTGCACCTCGGCCACCAGCAGATCCACACCCGTACTTTAATTATCGCGAGCGGCGCCTCCGCCCGATGGTTGGGGTTGCCGCACGAGCAACAGTTGATCGGGCACGGCGTGTCATCCTGCGCCACCTGCGATGGGTTTTTCTTTTCCGGTAAGGAAATTGTGGTTGTGGGCGGGGGCGATTCGGCCATGGAGGAGGCGCTGTTCCTCACGCGTTTCGCCTCGAAGGTCACAGTCGTTCACCGCCGCGACAGTTTCCGCGCGTCCAAGATTATGCTGGACCGCGCCCAGCACCACGACAAAATTCAATTCCTGCTCGATACCGTCGTCGAAGATGTTTACGACGTTCATCACAAAGAAGTAACCGGCCTCAAGCTGCGCAATCTGAAGACCGGCAAGGTCTGGGATTTCCCCACGAGCGCGCTGTTTCTCGGCATCGGTCATGACCCTAACGCCAAAATGTTCGAAGGGCAGCTCGACATGGATGCCGAGGGCTACCTCAAAACTAACAATTATGTATTTACGCGCGTGCATGGGGTGTTCGCATGTGGCGACGTGCAGGACCGGCGCTATCGCCAGGCCATCACCGCAGCCGGCACCGGATGCATGGCGGCCATGGAAGTGGAAAAGTATCTCGAGGAATTGGGCCGCTAATGCCATTCCATCGCCTCTGATCCCAGGAACATCACCGGCTGAGTTCCTCGTTTCTCCGGCTTTCATGCCCGTTTCCCGGGCGTTCTCCGGGCCGCCTCGTGCTCGCAAGAGTCACTCCACAGCACGTTCTTCGAGAGGTAGCCTGAGCAGTTGAGTAGCGCCGGGCTGTAGCGTCTGGCCGCCGATTCTCAGGCGTTACCACGGAGGGTTTCCTTCATGCGCGTTCGCCTTGTCTGTCTTCTCTCCTTCTGCGCCAGCCTTTTCGCGCAGCAGGCTTCTCAACCTTCACTCACCATCTACAACCAGGATTTTGCGGTGGTCCGGCAAGAGATCCCTCTGGATCTGAAGTCGGGCGTGAACCAGTACACCGAGA
The DNA here is from genome assembly GCA_035949755.1 of Candidatus Sulfotelmatobacter sp. Taxonomy (GTDB): domain Bacteria; phylum Acidobacteriota; class Terriglobia; order Terriglobales; family Acidobacteriaceae; genus Sulfotelmatobacter. The sequence continues at coordinate 14,303 of DASYYT010000129.1, read as the reverse complement.
ATGAGATCACGATGCATGTGGAGCCGGACTCGGTTATCCTGCGCGACCCCACCGGCAAGCACACGCTGCAGGTGCTGGAGCAGAACTATCGCAACGATCCCATTTCTGAGCAGGCTCTGCTTTCCCTTTACGAAGGGCAGACGATCGACTTTCAATCGAATGGCCAGATTATCAAGGGCAAGGTCATACGCAGCGGATATGTTCCGCACAATTACTTTGCCATGAACCGCTATGGCCAGGGTTACTACCAGTCACAAATAGAAAGCGCCTCCACTCAGCCGGTGATCGAAGTAGATGGTCAGTTGCGCTTTAGTTTGCCTGGCATTCCCGTATTTCCCCGCCTGACCGACGACAGCATTCTCAAGCCCCGGCTGGAGTGGCTGATCTCCACTGATAGGCCCGGCAAATTTCCCGCCGAGTTTTCTTACGTTACCGGCGGCATGAGCTGGGAGGCCGATTACAACATTCTTGCGCCCGAGAAAGGAAACGTGGTCGACATCGTGGGCTGGGTCACGATCGATAACCAGAGCGGGCGCACCTTCGACAGCGCTCGCATCAAGCTCATGGCCGGCGATGTAAACAAACTTCAGCCGCAAGAAGCCGGTGCCTACGCGATGAGGGACGCCGTGCAGGTGGCGGCCAATATGACTCCGCCGGTCAGTGAGAAGGCCTTCGACGAATACCATCTCTACACTCTCGAGCGCAGCACTACGCTGCGCGACCGCGAAACCAAGCAGGTGGAATTCATTCACGCAACGGGCGTGGCCAGCGAACAACTCTATGTTTACGATGGCGCCAAGATCGACTACAACCGCTACAACGGATGGAACTGGGAGAATATTCGTAACGATCATTCCTATGGAACAGAATCGAATCCCAAGATCTGGGTGATGCGCCAGTTCGTCAACTCCGAGGCCAATCATCTGGGCATGCCGCTGCCCAAAGGACGCGTGCGATTCTACCGCCGCAACGATGATGGCCAAGTCGAATTCACCGGCGAAAATATGATTGACCACACCCCGAAGGATGAGAAGGTCCGCATCTACACCGGGAATGCCTTCGACCTGGTCGGAGAACGCCGCCGCACGAATTATGTCGTCGACGCGCCCAGGAACTCGGCCACGGAAACCTTCGAAATCAAAGTGCGCAACCACAAGAAGGAACCGGTCCAGGTGCGCGTGGTCGAGCATTTGTACCGCGGAAAGAATTGGGAGATCGTGGCGAAATCGGACGAGTACCAGAAGAAAGACAGCCAGACCATCGAGTTTCCAGTAACCGTGAAGCCTGATGGCGAGAGGGTGATTACCTACACGGCGCATTACACCTGGTGATCCTCCGCCCGAAGATACGTACCGGATGCAAGCGATGAGACTCAGGGCGTGCGCCCAATCACGCCCTGAACGCACCACTTGTGATAAAAATCTCTGTGGTCTTCATACGACTGTCCGGCACTTATTTCCCAATCCTTCCGGACCCGGCAGGTACTTCATGCTAAGGGCCTTTTTCGTAAATCTTTCTGAGAACCGCAGTTTGCGCAACTTTGCCGAGCGCTCCGCCGTCGGCAGACGTGTCTCCGGCCGCTTTGTCGCCGGGACGGAAATCTCCGACGCCGTGCGCGTCACCCAAGCGGTAAACCGCGCGGGCATGGCCGTCAGCATCGACAACCTTGGTGAGAATGTCACCAATCGCGACGAGGCTCTGCACAGCGCGCAGCTCTACCATCAAATCCTCGATGCCATCGAGGCCAATAAACTGAACGCCAACATCAGCCTGAAACTCACCCACATGGGGCTCGATGTCGACGAGGCGCTGGCTCGGGGACTGGTGGGCAAGCTCGTGGCCAGAGCGGCCACTATGAATCCGCCCGGATTCGTGCGCGTGGATATGGAAGGCTCTCCCTACACCCAGCGCACGCTGGATTTTGTTCACGAGCTGCATAAAATGCCGGGCCACGAAAATAGCGTCGGAACGGTCATTCAGGCGTATCTGAAGCGCTCCGAGCGTGACGTCGAGAAGCTGCTGGCGGACGGCATTCGCATTCGCCTGTGCAAGGGGGCGTACAAAGAACCGGCCAGCATTGCCTTTGAAAGTAAGGCCGACGTGGACGCCAATTTCATCAAGCTGATGAAGATGCTGATGAAGAGCGGCATCTATCACGGCATCGCCAGCCACGATGAGAACATTATCCGCGACGGGAAGGCCTTTGCCACGCGCGAAAAGATCCCGCCCGACGCGTTCGAGTTCCAGATGCTATATGGAATTCGACGCGACCTGCAGCAGAGCCTGGTGCGCGAGGGATGGCGAGTGCGCGTCTATGTGCCCTTCGGCACCGAATGGTACCCGTACTTCATGCGCCGCTTGGGAGAGCGCCCGGCAAATCTTTTCTTCGTTGTGCGCAATATGTTCAGAGCGTAGCGTAGGCATGCGATTTCGGTCGTGGCCGGCTCCAATTCATTTGTGATATACTGAATACATAGAATATTTGTATTCAAGAGGCTTTGGCCGTGGCTACATCCATCCGTCTTCCCGAAGAAGTTGAGCGTCGTCTCGATGCCCTGGCCGAAAAAACCGGGCGCACGAAGGCCTTCTACATTCGCGAAATGATCCTGACGCACATCGATGAGATGGAGGACTACTACCTTGCTGCGGACGTGGTCGAGCGCCTGCGCAAAGGCCGGGAACGCACTTTCCCGGCGCAGCAAGTGAGGCAAGATCTTGGCCTGGACGATTGAGTACACCGAAACTGCCCGTCGCCAACTTCGCAAGCTCGATAAACAGTCCGCACGACGAATCCTCAACTACCTGGACGAGCGCGTCGCCCCGCTGGAGGACGCACGTACATTAGGGAAAGCACTGCGCGGCCCGTTAGGTGAATTCTGGGGTTACCGGGTGGGCGAGTACCGCATCATATGCGAGTTTCGAAATAAGGAATTGCGGATTCTGGTGCTGCGTGTCGGAGGCCGAAAGGACGTTTACCGGTAGCGAAAAGTTTCTTCTCGGCCCACTCCCCACAATGAACCAACGTGCCATGCCCCTGGCACGTCCGGGCCAATTTCATTTTCGCCTGTCGTTGCTAGCATCAGGATATGCATTACACGGCGCCGGCAGAACTGGTGGAAATGTTTTCGCTGTTTGTATCCCCTGATCTCGAGGACGAGAAAATCGATCTGATTCGGGGTGCGCTGGTGATTGCGCGCAGCCAGTATCCGGAGCTTGACATCGAGGAATACGCCGGCCGCATCGAGCGGATGGCGCGCCGCGTGGCTGCGGCCGCGGGCGATCTTGATCGGCAGCGCACCCTTGCGGCTCTCAATAAGGTGGTGTTCGATCAGGCAAATCTGCGCGGCAATCGCGAAGACTATTATGATCCGCGAAATTCTTTTCTAAACGACGTGCTCGACCGTGGCCTCGGCATCCCGATTACGCTCTCGATCATTTATATGGAGGTGGCGAGGCGGGTTGGATTTCCCTTATCCGGCGTCGGCATGCCCGGGCATTTTCTGCTGAAGCATTACCCCGACTCCGGCCAGGAAATCTTGATCGATTGCTTCAACCGTGGCGACATTTTGAGCCCCCAGGATTGCCAGAGCCGCCTCGATGAAATCTACTCCGGCGAGATGAAGCTGCGTCCCGAATTTCTGCATCCCATCAGCCGGCGCCAGACCCTCACGCGCATGCTCAACAACCTGAAGACCGTTTATCTTTCCACCCGCAATTTCCGCAAAGCGCTCCCGATCGCAGATCTGATTCTGGTGATCCATCCGCTCTCAGCCGAGGACGTCAAACAGCGCGCTCTTCTGCGCTACAGCATGGGCCTGCACGGACTTGCGGCGGAGGACTTGGAAGAGTATCTGAACATCTCCCCCACGGCATCGGATGCGGATGAAGTTCGCCAGATGTCGCTATCCATCCGGCGCATGCTGGCGCTGATGAACTAGTTGTCACTACTCAGCTAATTCTGCCCTGCTTTTTGCCGGCATCAATCCAGGAGAACGAACTGAGACTGTTTGCTACTCCGGCGGCGCCCCCTCGCCGCCTTCTGGCGGGGCCAGCGGCAGCCGCGTCGCGTCCCGCATCATGTCGCGCTCCTGATCGGAGAACATGCTTTTGAAGCGGTCGGAGTTGATAATCTTCTCGCGTTGATCCGGAGGCATCGACCGCAGATCGCGAACGGCGGTGCTCACCATACGCTGGCGGTCGGGCGGAAGCTGGCGAAACTGGCTGAAGATCTGGCGCGCCTGCTGCTTCTGCTCCGGAGTCAGGTGCTCCCAAGTCTCCATGCGGTTCAACATGCGCAACTGCTGCTGCGGAGGCAGGTTGGAGAAATGTTGCAGCCTTTGCCGAAGCTGCTGTTGCCGCTCTGGAGGCAGGCGGCGGAAGGCGGGATCATTCTGCAGCGCCCGCTCCTGCTCTTCCGGAGACAGATCTTTGTAGCGCCTCAGCCAATCGCCCGCATGGCCTCGCTGCGGAGCATTCGGTCCGGGACGCCCCTGTTGCATGTGTTGCGCCGGAGGGGGCGGAGCCTGGCGCCTTTGCGGAGGCTGATGAGAAGCTCTTTGCGCCAGCGCAGGGAACGGAATTGCCACCGCAATTGCCAACAGCGCAATCGCGCAGTATTCCGTTATGTGCGCTCCCGCTCTCATGTCCCCTTGGTGTAGATACGCGCCCGCTCGCCGCTTTACGGGTTGGCTACGACGTTCTGCTGTACGTCCAGATCATCCAGCATGTCGAAATCCGCATACAGATCGTGGTTCTTATCCAGCGTCTGCAGATCGCTGACCGCCGTGCCCGGCCCAACATCCGCAATAGATTGTTTCTGGTCGTTCACTCCCCCCGGTTGCGCGAAGAACATACCCACTCCCACTCCCATGGCCACGGTCAGCGCAGCCGCGAGCACCGGCTGCCGAAACCAGCGCAACCACGCCCCCTGCGGTTTTGCCATCTCCTCGCGCAGGCGGGCCTGCAGCCGGACGTCAAAATATGGCGACGGCTCCGGCACCCGCCATTCCTCCAGCAGAGCCATAGTTTCCCGCATCGCCTTCAGTTGCTCCGTGCATGCCTTGCAACTTGCCAGATGATTGCTTTCGTCCACGCTGGGCTCGCTGAATCCAGCCGCCACATCGGGCATCCGATCACGAATCTCTTCGCATTTCATAACCGCTTCCCCTTATGACTTCTTCGCCCGTCGCTTCCAAATGAATCAGTCTTGCTAGATAAATTCTTTTAACTGATCCCGCAAAGTCTCATAGGCGCGGAAGAGCAACGACTTCGTTGCCGACTCGCTCTTCTTCAGCACCTCGGCAATCTGCTTATAGTCCATCTGCTGGTACTTGTGCATGATCACCGCTAATCTCTGCTGCTCCGGAAGGGCTTCCACTTTGCGCCGGATCGCCATCATCCGCTCGCGCACCACCATGGCCTGCTCGACATTGAGCGAGGCGTCGGGCAACTCGAGCGTGGTGCCCGATTCCTCATCCGGCTCGTCCAGGCTCACCTGCACCTCTGGCCGCTCGTGGCGCGTATCGCGGGCGTGGTTCACTGCCAGGTTCGTCGCTATCCGATACAGCCAGGTTGTAAACTTCGCGCTGGCTTCATAGCTCTCCCGCGAACGATACACCCGCAAAAAAACTTCCTGCGCCAGATCTTCCGCTGCCGCCGCGTTGCGCGCCATCCGGTACATGAAACTCAGCATCGGCCGGCGATATTTCTGTACCAGGTACTCGAATGCCGGCTGATCGCCCGCCTTGACCCGCAGCATAATCTCGGCATCAGAAAGCGATCCCCCTTCCGCCAACGCGGGCGTGAAACCGGCGGACGCTTGCGACGTCACACCCATCAGCATGCCCGGATCCAGTGCGGCAGTGCTCACATCTGTGCTAACCCTATTGCTTGCTGAAAGTTGCGCCTTTTCGAGCTGCCTGGAAACGCGGGAAGTCTCTGACTCTGAAGAAGATAGCGAGCGCCGGTTCGGGTTGGATTCAAATGCCATGGATGAAAACAGAGAAGGCCGAGTTGCCCACTTCTGTGTTGCACAAGGCTACCACGGCCGGTGATACCGCCCAAATCGTCCGCCGGTCTGCGGCATCGGCCTGCAATTTGCATAATCCGCCCGCAAATGTTTGAATAAAATGACTCTCGCGGGGCGCTTAACTCAGCGGTAGAGTGCCATCTTCACATTCTGCCGTGGCACGAGGATTCAAGGACTTAGCAGGCATATCGGGGACGGAGAAGCACCGAAAGAGCAGTCAGTTCCGAGTTCCGTTCCCACATTCGTTCCCACGCGGGGGCGGTTCGACTGAATGTGGGCTTCAATCGCTCTCTCGTCGTGGTTCCTTATTCTCGATCTCCTGCCCTATTCTTCGGATTAGCTGATCCATATTGAGTCCCTCGATTGGGACGGAGAGAAGGGTAGGACGTTTTGCGTCGGAATCATCCGACTCATCAGGGTCCCTGTCGTCTAGGTTCGATTCGTCTGACTCCGAGTCGTACCACCATTCGAAATAACACAGGCCGTCCCTGACCCCGCAGAATCGAACTTCAGCCCATAGGCAAGCAACATCACAAAAGCGGATCAGCCTATCCTCCGGTGTCTCCCCCGCTATATCCCTAAACGCCATCGTTCACCTCCTCCGCTTGACCTAGCGAAGCAATCCCACACGCCTTTAGAAACCCTTCGTCGAAAGCACACCCCGCTGCTATCGCAGCACAGCTTTTCCACACTTTGAACGATGTGGAATGGTGTCCTTTGGGGCAGTCGAAGAGTATCTTTTGCAAGCCAATTTTGACTAAACGAATCGGAATTTCGTTGATCTCACGAACATCATAATGAACACCGCAGACATCGCAGAAAACGAACGTATAGCCCCATTCGCCTATGTGTTCAAAAAAAACCGGCGGTCTAGTGTTTGGGTTCATTTTGCAGACTCCTTCTGCCGCATCCGCCTGTTGGCGTTCCACCGTGGCTTTTGCTCGGTTGGCGTGATCCACGCTTGGTAGACCCGCTCTTGATGCTTGAACGATGGTATCCGACGCAGATCATTGGCGCAAGGACAAACCCTAACTCCTCTTACGCTTAGTCGGTTCTAGCGAAGTTGCATCGCCCTCTTCGTGGGGGCATTATTTCATTTCATGAGAAGCCGCCCGATAACTCCGCTCAGCGTGATCGCAGTATTCTGCGTTCAATTGACTTTCGTGCCGATCATCCATTCCCAATCAAGCACGTCTGGACGAAACGTCATCGAAGGTCGCGACCCACGCCTTCAACGCATCGCAGAGCCACCTGAATTGACGGGCGAACCGAAACCAAAACCGAAGCCATCAACTCCCGCCGAATTGCAGTTCGCCGAGAGCGACGTCAGAGCATTGTTTGCAAACCCGCATGACCCCCAAACGCTCGGACCAGCGGTCGTAGAACTCAACAGACTGATTCGCATTGAGCCAGATAATTCATACTTCTACTTCTTACGAGCAACAGTGTCCTGCCACCTGAGAGCAAAGTCTACGGGAATCCTCGATGACATCTCTCACGCTATATCGTTTTATCGGCAATCAACTGACGAGTACAAGCTTAGGGACGACTATGCATTGAGGGCCAAGATTCAGTTTGAGGGAGGTCACTTCGAGGACGCAATGCGCGATTTAGATGCGGCGATAAAAGAAGACTACGACAGTGCGAACTATGTGTTTCAGGGAAACATCATTGACGAAAATCCAAAACCCAGCAGTGCTACACACCATGTGGTCTCAAGCGGATTTCGACATACTCCAACGGCGATTCCCCAACGACTATCGTCCGTCCCTGTATCGCGGCCTGTATCTGATGTCCATCTACAAATTAAACGCCGAATCGGACTGTACCCCTGTACTCGATGCGTTCCGCCTTGCGGCCACGTTGAATCCGGCCTCACCGCTGCCAGAGTTTTTCATTGGGGAGTTGTACAGCCCTATCGGTGCAACCGATGAATCTCAACGCTCTGCGGTTAGATCATTGACCGCAGCCATTGCGCTCGACCCGAAATTCGGTCCAGCATATGCACTTCGCGCAGAAGCTTTCAGTAATCTAAAAGAATATCGCCAAGCGATACGGGACTATGGCAAGGTCTTGGAACTCACACCCACGCAGAAAGCTACGGAAGTCGCGTACAGTGATCGAGGACTGGCAAAGCTCGAATCAGGAGAATATCAATCTGCAATTGAGGACTTCACGCAAGCTATAGCAATCGGGTGCAAGGCGGAATGGTGCAACTCATCGTTTTCACATTTTCACCGCGCTGAAGCCTACATGAAACTGCATGACTATCGAAGAGCAGTTGAGGACTTTACCGCGTCGATCAAAACAGATCTTTCGTATGGGCTTTTATTGATGAATATTGATAAGTTTCGTCAAATATACCCGGAGTACGACTCTGTGCCCGACGACAGTCTTTGCGAGAAGGTGAGAGCATTGTTCTTTCCTGGTATGCGGTACTCGGACTTCGCGAAGGAATTCTTAATCGGAGCAAAGACCTATTCCCCCCCTACGATTTTGACCGAGTCTTACGTGAGGCGCGGCGATGCCTACTCGGCCTTGAACCGAATGCGAAAAGCGAATGTCGAATACGACCGCATCTCAAGGGCTTTCCCTGACGACGTGAAATTTTGGTTTGTTGACGTAAAGGGCAAACGGGTTAGAAGGCCGCAATGAGTCATCGGGTATGCGTCACGCCAACGCCAAGCGCAGCGGAGCATCGTGGGGCTATTGGACCCAAATGGACCCACGCTGTTAAAATCGAGTACCGCAAGTTGTTGAATAGAAACGGTTGGGCGCTTAACTCAGCGGTAGAGTGCCATCTTCACACTTCTTCCCGATCCAGTACCTTCAACAACTTAACAAGACTACGGGCACTGCTAAGTACTTGGAAATACGTGGTAGCCAAAGACGAGTGCGGGGGCTGAGTGCGGGGGCTTGAACCGAGGCTACGGCACTAATCTAAAGTTGTGCTTGAACTGCAATTCAAGGGCGCGAGGCGCTTCAGTTCACCGCCGCCCCGCCACAGCACTTCTTGTATTTCTTCCCCGACCCGCACGGGCACGGGTCGTTCCGACCGATCTTTGGGGTGCTTCGCCGGGGTTCAGGTGCATCGACGCCGAGATCGCATTCCCGCTCTTTCCGAAAATACTCGTAGGCGTTCATCAACCCCGCTGCCATCAAAGCGATGACCTGCTCGCGCTTGTCGGGCGTGATCGGCTCTGGGCGCATCTCCGGGTCTTCGTCGTGCTCGTGGTAGAGCATCATCATCGGGATCAGGCATCCGCCGTGCTCATCGTCGTTGACAAGCCCAGCCCAGCCCTCGTGACGCATCTGCATGCCGCGCATGAACCCGCGTGCCCAGTCGTTGCCGTGAAGCTCGCCTTTCTCGTCCTCACAGATGAGCGGAACGTGGATTTCGCCGTTGTAGAGCGTTGAGGCAATCTTGTTCCAGTGCCGCATCATCAGATTCAGAATCTCCTGTGCTTCGTCCAGACCGGAGAACTCCACGACCTCCGACATCTCGCCGCCGAAGACTTCCCGGTTGTATTCGGATGGCATCACGATCTCCGGTGCGGCGATCAAGGCGGCGAAAAATCCGTCGAGTTCTTCGAGGTTCATCGCCTTGCCGCCCTTGCAGGATTTGAGGAAATCTCCGAGACGGTCGAGTTCGGCGTCGGTCAGGCGTTCGGGGCGGGTAAAGATTGTCATGGGGAACTACCATCGCTTCTGTTTACGTGTGAGCATTCTACGCGACCTAAGTGCGCCTTTTGTTTTCCCAGCATAGGCGTAGAATTTCACACATGGACGATAGTTCAATCGCGGAACGGACTGAAAAACTTCGTCGAGAGATTGAACTGATCCAGCACGAGGAGCGACACTACCGCAATAATAGAAGTCATTCACTGGCTGACAATGCAGACCATCAGAAGCGGGAGTTTCGAGTCCTTGCAATCCGTGAAGAACTTAGAACGCTTGTTGAAAAAGCAAAGCAACAATTAAGCCACGGATCAGTCTGGTACAATTGACTTCTTTTTCGCAGCAGCCGGAGAGTCTCGTCCGTCGCCCCTCAGACTGCCAGTAGCCCGGAGTACCTCCGCTGCGGACGATCATTGCGAACGGCAATGCCCAGCGCCTTCTTCTGCCCGATCAGCACGAGCAGCCGCTTGCCCCGCGTGATCCCCGTGTAAATCAGGTTCCGTTGCAGAAGCATGTAGTGCTGCGTGGCGAGCGGGATTCCCCGCAAAATAACCCCTTGCCTTCTGCCTATTGCTGAAATCGAACCTCTTCCATCGCGATGGGGGAACTATTCTCTCGAAAAACCCGTAGAATGAAGTATGAGGTCTGAAGAACAACTCGATTTGGGGACAATAGCACGTCTGAGGAAGCAGAGTGCCTTGCTGCTAAGGCAGTACGAGGCAGAACTTGCCAGTGACCCTACCAGTCACGCTACCGCGTCTTCGCGCAGCAATCTGATAGCCCTGCGTCACACGATTGCGCAGTTGTATGGAGATGACGGGTCTTCATTGCTGCACGACCAAGAGCAGATTGAATAGTCTTTGGCACCGAGATACACAAGCTAACCTTTCTTTTGAGCAGCCTTAATCTTCGCCCACCGCGCCCGTTGGGCAGCGGCAATCTTCTTTCGGGCGGCTAGGGACATCGTCTTCTTCTTAGCGGGCATACTGACGACCTTGGATTTCTGCGCGGCCTGCGTCGTCGGCGCAGTTTTTCCGCGTACCTTCGCCCATCTTGCTCTTTGCGCAGCCGCGATCCTCGCCCTTCCCTCTGCTGAAATCTTGCGCCTAGTTCCAGTCTTCGTCCCGTATTCGCCATTGAGCGCGGCGAGTGCCGCGTCAAGTTGCTGGACAGTTCGCGCAGCCTGATCCCGTTCCTTCCTCAACTGCTGGACGACACCCGCCATGTTGGCCATTGAATTCTCCTCGGCGGGGATTGTATCAAGACGCGAGAGGATCGTTGATGGTATGGGCTTAACCAGAGGGAATGCAAGAGCAGCTTGGCGACGAGCGATTGGCGGCGATTCGAAACGTGGAGTTGCTGCGTTGAGTCCATGCCCCAGTGCGCTTGGTTCCCATGGGGAAGCTGACCTTCCCAGATCAGCAGCAGGACTTGCAGAACGCAGCGGCGTTTAGTGTAGCAAGCGAATGTGACGGGAGTGTTAAGTTCCTCAGGCTGGTTGTGGAAGTCGATTCTGCGGGTTTTGGTCGCCCGGAGGGGTTCGGGTCGGCTGGGCCGTTTCAGAGGTGCAGGCAGCCTTTGTGACCACCTTGACGAAGGAGTGCGGGAGTCGCTGCGATGTACATTGATCGCCGCTTCCGTAGCGCGGGGGATTACACGATGGCAGTTTCCGAGAAGTCGGTACAGCCGCAGGGCGGCGTGTACGGCTGGTACGCCGAACGCAATGCAGACTCGATAGCGATCTCTAGCGATCTATATAGGCAGGGCTGGCAAGGGCGGCACACTGTGCCGAGGGGTAAATGAAATGCTGCGAACGCCGTTCACCTCAAACGACCATACGCAGAATTTTGGCTCGCTGGACACAAATTTCGCGGTCGGAACAGCTATCTCATATTTCGAGAAGAATGGCTGGTGTAGCACGTGGAGACATTTAGAGATGACCCTAAGGTTGAGAAGGATTACGTAAGAAGCGCGAATCCAATTCTTCAGGAGGACTGACTGCGGTAACAGCCCTCCAAACGCATCATCGTCGAGGCTCAAATCGAACTGTCTCGCTAATCCAGTAGCTGTTCAATGAGTGCGTCGCCCTGTTAGCGACAGTTGACGTTCCGCTGTGAACAAGCTAAAAAAGCTCGGAAAAGACGGACCGTTATTTACGAGATCGGTTTCAGGAACAGCCTTCCGTACGCGATAAACATCATCAGCAGACCCAATACGGCGCTCATGATGATCGGAGCGGTCTCGGCGTACTTCACATGCACCCAGATAAAAACTAGGCTCTCAAGCGCAAGAAGCGCCGCAGCCACGACCGTGAGCGTGGGATGCCAGCGGAAAACGGCCGGGACCAGCAGTCCGACCACGCAGACAAGTTCAAGGATGCCAAGGAAGAGCCAGACCGCACGCGGTAAAGCGTCAAACGACCAGACGTCTCTGCTTATCTTGTCGAACATAAAAACCTTCATGACACCCGATGCCGCATATAGGATTGCACTGAGGACCTGTAGACCCCATAACAGAATGTTCATCGTTGCCTCCGCCCTAAGCATTTCGAAGAAAGTGATGTACGGAGTAATAGTAATCGAAAAGTGTAGTGCACCCCTGCGAACTAATCAAAATGGGAACAGTCCAAACCCTGTTGCCAAGGTTGGTCTTGGCGTACACAAAGGCGATCATCGCTCCTGCACCTGAATTGCATTTGTAGCTGGATTCCCCAGTGCTTGACCTCTTTACCGCTGGGTCTGGAGGCAAATTGTCGGGTATCGAGACCGAAGCTGCATGTGTCCGGCGTCAGGCTTCGGCAAGGTTCCTTGAAACGCGTCTCGGCATACTTTTCGGCGAACTGTTGTCCGGTGCGATAGCTGGCGACCGTCAACTGCGCCTGCGCTCCCAGATCGAAATCGCCCTCGCGGGGGTGGAACTGGTTCGGGAGAGCATAGGGAGGAATGCTGACCTCGCCCAGACGAACGTTCACCTTGCCATCAAGAGACTTGAGATCGACCATGATGCGCACATCGGAGTATCCCAGCCGAAACATCCCAGCTTTCGCCGTCCATCCCTTCGGCACGTCGAGCGAAAAGGCATGCTCCGGGCTGGAATCCTGAAGTTGCACCAATGACAACCGTGCCTGTGCGCAAAGCGGCACAGACAGGCAACAGCCTATTGCCAGAAGTCCGCAAGTGAGCACTGCGAACTGAACGGCTGCGATTCGATTCGACATACCCGCCTCCACCGGGCGATGTTGCCCAAAATCGGGTGTGAATGCAAGACCTCCCCCGCTGCGCAGGATGCCTCCGATCACTCCAGCCCACCGTATCGCATCTGCAATGGCGCTCACCGTGGCGGGAATGCGTGCCCCGCTGTCAGCCAAACGCAAGGCGCTTCAGCGCAAGGCGAATCTCGATTCGAGAGAAGTTGCAGGGGGGCCGTCATCTACGTAGCGAGCGACACACGCCGATGAGAGTAGAATTTGGCAGCAGAGGAAGGTGCTTCGTGCGCCCTTTGCCAACGCCCCAAACACTCAGCGCAGCGGTGCGCCTCGTTATTGAAAGCAACCGCGAAGATGGCTACACGCCGACCCGTTTTATTCAGGTCACACAGGAAGGCTTTGCACCGAATCTTCTTACGGTGTGCAGCAAACTCATCAACAAGGGCGAAATACTTGAATGGTTGGAGAAAGCATTGGCGAGTCATCCGATGCTTCTTACGTTGGAGGATTTTGTGTGCGTCCGTGGTTCCGAGTGGGGCTTCGATGCGGCTACCATTCAGATGGCGTGCGCCCGTGCAACGCATTTCGACCACATCGCTGGAAGCACTAGGTACTCATAAATGTTTTTCTTTCCCTTACTGGGTCTTTGAAAGACTCCGTGAGTTGAGTATCTCAGCGCCCACCACAACGGACTCGAACAGAAGGAGAGACGATGACAAAACGGAGATCGCGTGCAACTCGTAGACGCGAGGCAGAGAGATTGGCAGCTACGACGCCCAGTCAAGCCCGAACTACTTATGCCAGTGTCATTGCCGAAAAGAGAAAAAGACCCAAGGGTTGGGCGCACGAAGTCCCCGGTGGCTTGCCGGGTTCGAAAAGATAACGACCAGTATTGGGATACTGATTTGCCGCCCTGCGCTCATCAAAATTAGGTTGTCCAGCCTACTCGGTGGGCTGCCCGCACCGTTCTGGAGGCGTACACTTCGCCGCATGACAAGCGGACAAACAGTGGCGCGGATCGTCATCGACGATGCCTTCATCAGAGAGTGGCACCCCAAGTACGACCTGACGGAGAACGACGAGAGCGAATATCAAAGGCTAGTGGCTGAAGTGGCTCGCGATCTGAAGTGACTAGGAACCATTTCGCAGAACACCTTCCTAGCTGTGTGGAATTGGAAGGGTGCCATGCGGGTCATCCGTCATGTGAATCTCAACGAATACAACAGCGTTTACTCAACGGCGTTTCGTCGTGCTGCTTCCGAACCGCCTGAACGGAAACTCGCGGCACTTCTCGCACCCGGCGTTAAGCTGCCGGGAGTAGAAGCTCCTACTGGTTCCACAATCTTGCATTTCATGCACCCACTGGTAATGCCGATCATCGACGTGCGTACC
>DASYYT010000128.1:0-3099 GCA_035949755.1 Candidatus Sulfotelmatobacter sp. | reverse complement strand
TCGACATGGATCGTCAGCTGGCCGGGATTGGTAAATGTATTGACCGCCATTTCTTCGTCGGTGACCAGCGTCCCCGCACGGTTGACCCGCACCCGGCTGATCTCGCCGCTCGAGATCTGTACGCCTTTGCCGTCTTCAATGCTGACGCTTCGGCGAAAGTTCACCTGATGGGGATCGACCTGGAACGAGAGGCGATTCAAGGGTACCCGCGACGGCACATCGCAAGAGATCAGGGTGGTACGGCTCTGCTGTTGGGGCGCGGAGCAAGAGCCGACTTTGCTCCAGGAAGCCTGCTGCTCGCGCAGGTTGTAAATCGTCGCTCCTTTCACCTGATCGGGACGAATGCCGGGCGACAGCCTGACGTGCAGGTAGCGGAAGCTGGAGGTGGGCAGCCTGAGTTGGGAATTCGACCCGAGCTGCTCTTTGGTGAAGTCGTAGAGCGTGGACGGCGTAAGTGCGACTTCGGCGGCTTTGCCGGGCGCGTTTCCGCCGAACACTTGGGCGGTCGCGACAAAATCGTGGGCATCCAAGCGCAGCCGGATGCGGTCGTATTCGGCACTCCCCTGAGCGTCCAGATCGAACTCAGTGTGTCCAGAGACGCTGCCCAGGTTGAGAATTTTGGCTTCGATCTCTTCCGAGGAAACTCCCGCGCGCTGTTCGGAAAGAAAGTACTGCACAGGAGACTCTCCGTCGTACAAACGTAGGTCTCCCAGATCGGGGCGGGAATGATTCCAGAGTTCTTCGTCGACAATGAAGAAGTTCTGGCGCGCGGGTTCTGCGACCTGCACTCCGCGAACGTTGGTGAAGTACGCGATCGAGGCCTCGTGCCCACCGGGCACATTGGCCATCAGGACTAGCAGAATCACTGCGGCAAGCGATTTCATGGGCTGGCCGCAGTCCGTTCTGGGTTGGCTCTTCTTCTTGCCGAAAGCTGCAGCCAGTCGCGCTGGTACACGAACGAAATGGCCAGCAGCAACACTCCCAGTACGATGAAGCTGACGATGCGGTAACCGCGATCCAATTGCGAGACGTCGTAGATGAAGACTTTCGCGATCGTGGCCGCGATCAGCAACAGCGCCTGCCAGCGCACAAAAGCACTCTGCCGCAGGAATCCGACAATCATCAGCATGGCGCCGTAGGCCATCCACAGCGCGGAGTAGGTGAAGTCGCGCTCGATCTCGATGCGATGCAGAGCCAGGTAGGTATCCCGCCTCCACAATTGATAGCCGGCTCCGGGCCGAAAGGCCTCCATCTGCCGGTTATAGAAATCGGTGACCTCGCGGGTGAGCGCTATGAGGGCGAGGACATTGAGCGCCACGGCGGCCACGGCGGCAACCGAGCGCGCTGCTTCGTCCTGACGCCCGCTGGCATGCCAGGTAACGGCTCCCAGAATTGCGACCGCCACGGCGTAGGTGGCCATGCGCATGTTGAAGATCAGCTGCGTGGTGTGGAAGTTGTCGATCACCAGCAGGCGGACCACGCCGAGAACCAGAGCTCCCAGAGCCAGCGCATTCAGAAAATCGGAGCCGATCCGGTTGCCCACCCACAGCAGCAGTCCAGCTTCGATGAACCAGCCGATGGTGATCCAGTGGGCGTCGAGGCGGATCGGAATCGCCACCGTGATGAAACCGATGGCTACCGCGAGATGCAGGAAGTAGAGAATCTGGGAGGCGCCGGAAGAAAGATTTCGGTTGTGCACCTGCCGGCTCAGAAAGATGTAAATCGCGGCCAGCACCAGCGCGAACCACGCCATGTAGGTCTTGTCGACCTCCTCGATCATGACGTAGGCCTCGAGGAAATAGACTCCGGCATTGACGAACGCCAGCACTGCGGGAATCGAGGCGAACAACGGAATCTCGTTTTTCGGTTGGGCCGTGACCAGGGGAGCGACTGCAAAAATGGCGAAGAACAACGTCGCGAACCCCAGGGTGAGCCCCATTTGGCTGCGATTGTAGAACTGCGAATACCATCCGAAATAAAGCAGCACTGTGCCCGCGTAGCTCATGACCAGCAGCCGACGCCAGGGCTTGAAAGTCACCAGGACAAGGGTGGCGACGTCGAGAATCGCGACGTAGCTGAACAGCGCGATTTCGCGATTCTCGCCGGTCGAGAGCAGGATCGGGGTGGAAAATCCTCCAGCCAGCGCGAAGGCGGCGAGGATCTGCGCGTCCTGTGACCAAGCCATGGCCGCGGTCGCTGCGGTCACGATCAGCATCATCACGAACGCGACGCCGCTCGGAATCAGGCTGTAGACGTGGAATGCGGCCCACAGCGAAAGATAAAGCGCGCCGATGCCGACCGCCTTCAGCGAGTAGGAGAACGCCTTGTAACCGTGAAGGCGGAAGCGCTCGCTCCAGATCACTATGGCGATGCCGGCGAGGATTCCGATGGTCACGCGGCCGGTGGGGCCGATCCAGTTATTATCGAACGCGAATTTGAGGAAATAGGAAATTCCGATCAGCAGCGCGGCGATGCCGATGCGGTTCAGCCAATGCGACCCGATGCGCGACTCGAGATCGATCTTAGGTTGAACCGGCTCCGCCGCTGATGGAGATGGAACAACTGGATAGGGTGGACGAGGCGGTACTGGCGCCGGAACTCCTGCCTGGGATTGGATCGTCGGCGGAGGAGCAGCCTTCGGGGCAGCCGAAGTGTCCTCCGGCCTGGGCGCGGCTATCCCAGCCAGATCGGCTGAACGGCCGACGTCGAGTCCGAGCCTGCGTTCGATGCGGTACACGCGCGCCGTCAATTCGGCGAGCAACTGCCGCACGGCTTGCAGGTCGCTCTGGGACGAATCCATGGGGACAGGAGATTATCGGCGAAAGAAAGCAGGGTTGCACGTGAATTCTGAGTCAGGTAGTGGGTCAATTTGTCGCTGGAAGGAAAAGCCGTTAATCACAAAGGACACTAAGGATCACAAAGGAATTCGTTGTCTAAGGGGTTCCTTCGTGTAACTTCGTGTCCTTCGTAGTTTCGATTTCGCCGCTACGCTGGCTTTGCGGCACTGCCGTCGAGCCCCAACTCCTTGGCGACCGGTTTCATCGCCTCGATGCAAAATGCGATGTGCTCATCCAGATCCACGCCCAGATCTTTGGCGCC
>DASYYT010000127.1:0-12421 GCA_035949755.1 Candidatus Sulfotelmatobacter sp. | reverse complement strand
ATTTTTGCGTTATCCTTGTCGCCCGGTCCCCAATCGCCGGATTTTCAGCATGCGATTCCCTCGCGCCAGCGGCATTCTGCTCCACCCCACTTCTCTTCCGGGACGATATGGCGTCGGCGACTTCGGTGCCGAAGCTTTTGCGTTCGTAGATTTCCTCAAAGACGCCGGACAGAAGATGTGGCAAGTATTGCCGCTCAATCCCACAGGCTACGGCGATTCGCCTTTTCAGTGTTTCTCGGCGCATGCGGGAAATCATCTTCTGATCAACCTCGAAGAGTTGCGGGAGCACGGAATTCTTGAGCCGGCCGATTTCCGCGACCAACCCGAGTTTCCGCAAGACCACGTTGATTTCGGCCGAGTCATCGCCTGGAAGACGCCTTTGCTGAAGAAAGCTGCCACCCGGTTCCTCGCTGGCGCTACTGGAAGCGATCGGCATGAATTTGAGGAGTTCCGGGCAGGCAATGCATCCTGGCTGACTGACTTCGCCCTGTTCATGGCGTGCAAGGAAGAGCAGAGGGGGATCGCGTGGAACAAGTGGCCCCGCGATATTGCACAGCGCACGCCAGAAGGCTTGCGAGCAGCCGGTGCACGCCTGAGCGAATCGGCGCACGCAGTCGAGTATTGGCAGTTTGAGTTCTTCCGGCAATGGCAGCAGTTGCGCCGCTACGCGCGCGAACGCGAAATTAGGATTATTGGCGACATCCCCATTTATGTCGCTCTCGACAGCGCGGACGTGTGGACGAATCGCGAGTACTTTCAGTTATCGGACGATGGCCAACCCTTGAAGATCGCCGGCGTACCTCCCGATTATTTCAGTGCCACCGGGCAGTGCTGGGGAAATCCAATTTACCGCTGGGAACGGCTGAAGCAGGACGGTTACGGCTGGTGGGTTGAGCGCTTTCGCGCGGCGCTGGAACTCTATGACGCGGTGCGTATCGATCACTTCCGCGGATTTGAGGCGTACTGGGAGATTCCCGGCAGCGAGACTACTGCGATCCACGGGCAATGGGTCAAGGGTCCCGGGGCCGAACTGTTCGCGGTGCTCGAGCGTGAATTCGGCGATCTTCCCATCATTGCGGAAAATCTTGGCGTGATTACCCCCGAGGTCGAGGCTATACGCCATCGTTTCCACTTCCCCGGCATGGCGATCCTGCAATTTGCCTTCGGCAAAGATCCCCAGGGCCCTTCTTTCCGCCCCCATAATTACGCGCGCGAAGTGGCTGCTTATACAGGCACGCATGACAACGACACGACTCTTGGCTGGTGGAATAGTTCCGGAGCGACCGACAGCACGCGGACCCCGGAAGACGTCGCCAAAGAGCAGGCCTTCGCGCGCGCCTATCTGAATCTCAAAGATGATCCGATTCACTGGGTGATGATCCGAACCATTCACGCGTCCATCGCCGATCTCGCCATCGTTCCACTGCAGGACGTGCTCGGCCTGGGCAGCGAGGCGCGCATGAATCTGCCCGGCACTTCCAGCGGAAACTGGCGCTGGCGGTTCAAACCTGGCGCACTCACGCCGGAACACGCGAAAAGATTGCGTGAGCTGGTTTTGCTGTACGATCGCTAGATTCACGCACGCGGGGGGCAACGTCCCATGGAAAAGCCGCAGCGCAGCCTGTCGCAGTTGCTCAACATGAGCTTCGGATTCCTCGGCATTCAGTTCGGCTGGGGGCTCCAGATGGCCAATATGAGCCCCATCTACGAATACCTGGGCGCGCGCGCCGATCAGCTTGCGTACTTATGGTTGGCAGCGCCGATCACCGGCCTTCTCATTCAGCCAATTATCGGCCATGCCAGCGATCGCACCTGGGGACGACTGGGCCGGCGGCGCCCCTACTTCCTGACCGGCGCGATCCTGAGTTCGGCTGCATTGATCCTGATGCCGCGCAGCTCGGCGCTGTGGATGGCTGCCGGCCTGCTCTGGATTCTCGACGCTTCCATCAACATCAGCATGGAGCCGTTCCGCGCATTCGTGGCGGACTTGCTGCCCGAATCGCAGCGCACGCGCGGATTCGTTATGCAGAGCTTCTTTATCGGGCTGGGCGCCGTTTTCGCTTCGGCCATGCCGTACATCTTGACGCACTGGTTCTCCGTCAGCGATACCGGCGGATCGGCATCGGCAATTCCTTACACTGTGCGCCTGTCTTTCTACCTGGGCGCAGCGGTTTTCTTCGGAGCCGTACTTTACACAATTCTTACGACCAAGGAATATCCGCCGGACGATTTAGCCGAGTTCGAACGGCAGAAAAAAGACCGGCAGGGACTCGGCAGCAATGTCTCCGACATTCTGACGGCCATTCGCACCATGCCCCGCACCATGCGCCAACTTGCGCCCGTGCAGTTCTGCACCTGGCTGGGACTGTTCTGCATGTGGCTGTTCTTCGGAGTCGCGGTGGCGCGCAGCGTTTTTGGGGCGACTTCGCCACAGTCTCCGGGATACACCGAAGGCGTGAAGTGGGGTGGCATCTGCTTCGCTGTCTATTCGACCGTGACCTTTCTGTTCGCCATGGTGCTGCCGCGAATCGCCGATGCGCTGGGCCGGAAAGCCACGCATTCTCTTTGCCTCGCTTGCGGAGGCGTTGGCCTGCTTTCCGTAGCCATCATTCACAACCCGTGGATGTTGTTTGGGCCGATGTTCGGAGTGGGCATCGCCTGGGCCAGCATTCTCTCCATGCCATATGCCGTGCTGGTCGGCGCGTTGCCGCCCAACCGTTTTGGCGTCTACATGGGAATTTTTAACGCCTTCATCGTGATCCCTGAAATCATTGCGGGAGCGTTCTTCAATCGCGTGGTGAACTTCCTGATTCCACGCCTGCCTATGACTCTGGATGTGAGGCTTGCCGTTGTAATGATTGGTGGCGGGGCATTGCTGCTGGCGGCTTTGCTGATGCTCAGAGTTGAAGAAACAACCCAACCACAGCTTCAGGTTCAAGCGGTGCCCGCGCGCGATATAGTGGTCGCGAAGGCTTGATTTAGGGCTTTGAAAGAAAACGCCCCGACGTAAGTACGGATGAATTCGATGGCGAAAAAGAAAGCTGCCAAAATTCCGCCGAAACTCACCGATCCCGAACAGGACCTTCTTTCGCACCTAAGGCAAGGCTACCAGCTCGAGACCGACTTGCTAGGGACGGATCCGGTTCTGCGCCGATTGAAAGATAATGAAGTAATCCGCCCTGCGTCGGTCAACCGAAATACGATTCAGGCATTGCAAGAGCGCGGGTTGATCACGCGCACCAAGGGTCGCGATCCGCTTACGTTAACTTGGAGCCTGAATAAGAAAGCGACATAGATTTTCGGAGCGCGGTGTGACCGCTGCCCGCTTCTCGCCGAGATTATGACTAATCGGAAGACCTCAGCACCGCTGCTGATCCTGTCTTTTCTCCTGGCGTTTTCCACCGGCATTTTTGGCCAGGCACCCATCGTACGTAAAGTCGAGCCCCCGAACTGGTGGACCCGTATCACTCCAGAGCTCACGCTGTTACTCACTGGTGAAAACCTTCGCAGCGTGCAGGTCGAGAGCCCAACCCCCGGCGTGGACGTTTTGGACTTTCAATCTTCCTCCAACGGTCACTATGCCTTCGTTCATCTGCGGTTGAGCCCGGAACTGCCCGCCGGAAATGTAGCCTTGTGGGTAGTCACGCCCTCAGGTTCTGTGCCAGTGCAGCTGCCGGTAGCGCCTCGCGCCGCTGTGAAGCGCCGCTTCGAAGGCGTTTCTCAGGACGACGTCATTTACCTCATCATGCCCGATCGCTTTGCCGACGGCGATCCAGGCAACGATCGTCCACCACACTCCACAGGGAAATATGACCGCGGTGACCCCATGGCCTACCACGGGGGCGACCTGCGGGGAATTCGCGACCACCTTAAATACCTGCACGATCTTGGAGTCACCACTCTCTGGCTCACCCCCGTCTGGAAAAACACCGATTCGGACTACCACGGTTACCACGTCGTGGATTTCTACGCGCTCGACGATCACATGGGCTCGATGCAGGAATACCAGAATCTTGTCGCGGACGCTCATCAGCTGGGGATGAAGGTGCTCATCGATTATGTCGCCAATCATACTGGGCCCCATCATCCATGGGCGGATGATCCGCCGACTGCAACCTGGTTCCATGGATCGCCTTCGCATCATCTCGAGCCCGCTTATACTTTCGCCGGGATCGTAGATCCCCATGCCTCGGCGCGTGAATACCGCAAAACACTAGAAGGATGGTTCGTAAACAAGCTTCCTGATCTGAACCCGGATGATCCTCGCCTGGGCGTGTACCTCGCGCAAAATGCGATCTGGTGGACGGAGATGGCGCAGCTGGACGGTTTCCGCCTCGATACATTTCCCTACTCGTCGCGCGAATTCTGGAGCCACTGGCACGAGCGCGTGCGGCAGGTGTATCCACGCATCAACAGTATTGGCGAAGTGGCAGATGCCGATCCAACCATCACTGCCTTCTTTGAGGGCGGACGAAAGCAGTTCGACGGAATCGACTCCGGACTGCCAACTCTGTTCGATTTCCCTCTGGAGAACGCTCTGCGCGAGGTCGTGATCGCCGGAGCGCCGATGCAGAAGATCGTGGACGTACTGCAGCGCGACGACCTGTATCCGCATCCTGAAATGCTGGTCACATTCTTCGGCAATCACGACCATTCGCGCTTCATCAGCGAGAAAGGCAGTGACTCGGCCAAGTTGAAGGCGGCGTTCTCCCTGCTGTTGACCATGCGGGGCATTCCGCAAATTTATTCTGGCGACGAGATTGGCATGCCCGGAGGCGCCGATCCCGATAACCGGCGGGACTTCCCCGGCGGCTTCCCCGGCGATCCGCGCGACGCATTTACTGCGGCGGGGCGGACTCCAGAGCAGCAGGATATCTTTGCTCACGTGCAGTCGTTGCTGGCGCTGCGAAAAACGCATCCCGCGCTGCGAACCGGGAAACAGTGGCACATCGGCTGGGATGAGAGCTATTATGCGTTCCTGCGCGAATTGTCCGGAGAACAATTACTTGTTATCTACAACAACGCCGCCATCACTCGTGACCTTAAGATTCCGCTGGAGGATACGCCGGTCGAGCATGCGCATGGATTGCAACCTGTGTTCGGCGATGCTTCCGCCGGCATTGCAGAGCACGAAGCACGCGTAACCCTCGCGCCTCATTCGATAGCCGTATTCCAGGTTCACTGACTCAGATGTAAGAAGGTGATCTATGAGCACTCGCCGGCAGTTTCTGCAGATAGTCTCTTCCGCGGTTCTGGCCAAAGCGGTTTCGCCGCTCCTGTTTGCAAGAGAGCAAGTCAGCCGCATTCCCATCGCGTTTTCCACCCTCGGCTGCCCTGGCTGGGATTGGCCGAAGATTCTTGAGTTCGCTCATCAGCACGGCTTTTCCGCCATTGAATTGCGCGGCCTCGAGGGGAAAATGGATCTTCCCTCGCATCCTCAATTCGCCGCGGACCGCATCGAGCAAGACAAGAAAGATCTTCACACCGCCGGCCTGCGCATCGCCTGCGTCAGCAGTTCAGCCCAGTTATACGTGGAGGATCCCTCAAATCGGGAAAAACAACTGGCCGACGCGCGCCGCTTCATCGATCTCGCAAGCACCCTCGGAGCGCCGTATGTCCGCGTCTTCGGCGGCAAAGCAGAAAACGATAAGAAGCCAGCTCCCGACGATGCCACCAAAAAGCGTGTAGCCGCGGGTCTGCGCGAACTCGGAACCTACGCTGCACCCCACAATGTAACCGTCATCATCGAGTCGCATGATCACTTCACGTCATCGGCGACTCTGAAAGATGTTCTGACCTCGGCTGATTCCGAACATGTCGGCCTGCTTTGGGACGCTCACCACACCTTTGCCACTTCCAACGAAGAGCCCGAATTCACGGTCAAGCAACTCGGCCCCTGGATTCGCCACACCCATCTGAAAGACTCAGTGGGTACCGGGGAAGATCGCAAGTACGTCCTCACTGGCCGCGGAACTGTCCCCATCAAGCGCCAGATCGCGGCTCTACGCTCGATTGATTACAGGGGCTTCTATTGCTTTGAGTGGGAAAAAGTCTGGCATCCGGACCTCACCGATCCAGAAATCGCCATCGCCGACTACGCTCGTGTAGTGGGCCAATGCCTGGGGGACGCGCACGCCTGCGGCCTTTAAGCGGGCTTGGTATCGGAGAAGGTCTCGGTCTTCGGATCCCAGAATAATTTCTTGCCCGTGAAGTACGACTCGGCCGCCATCATGCACGCCACCGAGTGTGCGAATCCTTCGTGCACCGAGGCGTGCGGCTGCTGGCGCGAGCGCATGCACTCGTACCAGTTCGCCTGGTGCTCCAGCGAAAGATCGTCGATTCCCATCGGTGGCAGCCCCTGTTGACCGGGCAGCTGAATGTATCGTGACGCCCTCTTCTGGTCGATATTGGAATCGTCCTCGTGCGTTCCCTTCTCTTCCACCAGCTGATATCGAGGGCTGCCCTCACCGCCGATATTGAATAACGTGGCCTTTTTCCCCATGTATCGCGTGAAGCTGGGCGCATCGTTGCCGAAGCTGGTCGAATAACTTACTAAGAACCCTTTGGGATACTCGAGCAGCGTCTGAAATGTATCAGCAGTCTCGCGCCCGTCGTGCCAGGCAAAGACTCCACCGTGCGAGACGACAGAAACGGGATAGTTGTCACCCATGAACCAGTGCACAGTGTCGATGGCATGGCTCATCCATTGATCGGGAATGCCGCTGGAAAATTCCTTATAGAGCCGGAATTCAAAATACATTTGCGGATCGAAGGGCCGCTGCGGCTTGGTCATCAGCCACGCATTCCAATCGGTGTCTTGCTCGCGAATCTGCTTTACTTCGGGCCGCCCGCGCCACCGCGGTCCGTGATAGTTCCACACGATTTCCACCTTGCTGACGTCGCCCAGATCCCCGCTTGCCGCGACTTTCTGTGCCGCAACCTGGTAGGGCTCGCTCCGGTGCTGGGTTCCGACCTGCACGATAGTGTTGGCCTGCAGCACCGCATCCCGCCCCGCTTTCGCTTCGGCGAGCACATTCCCCATGGGCTTCTCGACATACGCATCTTTCTTCGCCTCAGCCGCCAGCTTCAGAATCGGCGAGTGCGTATGCTCTGGCGTTGAGATCAGCACGCCGTCGACATCTTTCAGCGCCAGCAATTCTTCCGGATGCTGCACCGCCCGCGGAGTTCTCCCGTAATAGCCTGTATTCCTGGCCGCGGCCCTCTCGCGATTCACCTTCCACAAGTCACATACCGCTGTCATCTCGATGTTGTGACTATCCTTCAACTTCGACGCGATCAGATCTAGGTCGGTGCCACGGCTTCCGATCCCGATGTGCCCGAGCGAAATGCGGTCGTTGGCCCCGATAATCCTTCCGTAAGATAGGGCGGTGTGCGGCAAAACCGCCGCTCCGGCAATCGCCGCAGCAGACTTACCCAAAAAATCACGCCGGTTGATGAATGATTCGGCCATGAATTTCTCCTGTGAAAGATTCGCTGACTCTGAGACCCCTCGCTTCGCCTGAAAACCTGCTCCGCTCGGAATGACGTCCAAAACAACTGTACTGACTAAGCCGCCTTCAATCCATTCGGAATTAAAGGCAGAGCACAAAGCCGCTTGCCGGTCGCGTCAAAGATGGCATTGGCAATGGCGGGCGCTACGCCGATCAGCGGGCATTCCCCTGCGCCCACCGACGGAATGTCTTTGCGGTCGAGCAGGACCGTCTCAATCACCGGAAGATCGCTGAAGCGCGGCACACGGTATTGCGAGAGCCGGTCGTTCAGAATCTTGCCATTATCGAACTGAATCGCCTCGAACAAAGCTCCTCCGAGGCCTTGCACGTTCGATCCTTCGAGCTGATTGCGCAGCCCGTCGGGATTCACAATCGCCCCGCATTCGAAGGCAGTGACCAACCGGACGATTTTGACATCTCCTGATTCTTTGTCGACATTGATCTCGGCAAAAGTCGCGACATTTCCCAACTTCTCGTAGCCTCCCCCCATGCCGAAGCCCTGGCCCTCGCTCTTGCTCTTTCCCCAACCAAACTGTTTCGCCGCGGCTTCGAACACCGCCCGCAGTCTTTCATTCTTCAGGTTCTTGAGCCGAAACTCCAGTGGATCCATCTTCACCGTGTGGGCCAATTCGTCCATGTGCGATTCGCGCGCGAAATGATTGGCCGTCGCCGCCAGCGCCCGGTAGGATCCCTGGCGCAACGGAGACTTCACCGCATGGAAGACAATGCGCTGGTTCGGAATTTCATAGTAGGTTTTGATTCCCGCGGAACCGGAATTGTAATTGTGAAATTCCCAGGCGGTAATCGTCCCGTCTTTGCGAACCCCGCTCATCACGTCGATCACGCCGGCAGGGCGAAAGTACGCCCAGGTGAACTCCTCCTCGCGCGTCCACACCACTTTCACTGGACGCTTCGCCGCCCGGGCCAGCCGCGCCGCTTCAATCGCCGTTTCGCCCGTGTGCTTGCCCCCATAACCGGAACCCATATCCGGCATCAGCACGCGAATTTTGTCTTCCGGAATTCGAAATGCCTCCGCCAGTTGCCCACGCACTCCGAACGGCCGCTGTGTTCCCGTCCATACCGTCAATTGGTCGCCGTCCCATTTGGCCAGCGCGGCGCGAGGTTCGAGCGGCGTGTGCGCAATGTATTGCACCGTGTACGTCTGCTTCAGTTGGTGATCGGCCGTACCCATCGCCTGATCCACTGAGCCCGTGTCGTAGCGGTCCCCGTCCCCAGTCGGATCCTTGCCCTCCATCGTATTTTTCCGGAGGTAGTCGAATAATTCTTTGTTGGAAATCTGCGGCTCCGATTTCCATTCCGCATGAATCGCCGCGACTGCAGCCTCGGCCAGCTGCGTAGTGGGCGCCGCCGCTCCCACGAAATTTCCGTCATGCACGACCGTCGCCCCCATCTGCTCGGCCTTTTGGGTCTCGGCCGACACCAGGGTGGCGTCAAACGCTGGAGGTCGCAGTACCTTGCCGTATAACATCTCCGGCAGTGTCTGGTCCGACGGATACCGGTGTTGCCCGGTCACAAACTCGCGCCCATCTACCTTCGGCACCGATGTCCCGGCCACGGTCCAATTCGCTGCCGGAATAAGCGGGTCTTCCTGCGGAAGGGTTTCGGTTAATTGCTGCCCCTGCAAGAGCGCCGCATATTCCACAGAGCGTCGGTTCTGCGGATCGGTGATCTTGCCGTCCCGCACGACCAGATGCTGCGCATTCGTCTTCCACTGCGCTGCCGCCAGATTTACGAGAACATCGCGCGCCGCCGAGGCAACTCTTCGTAGCTGCAGGTTCATCGTGGGAGTCGTGCGGCTCCCGAAGGTTCCCATATCAAAGGGTGTAAGCTGCGTGTCACCCATGACCATTTCGATGTTTTCGATGGGTACATGCAGCTCTTCCGCAACCGCCTGGCTCAGCGATGTTCGAATGTTCTGCCCGATCTCAACCTTCCCGGTGTACACCGTGATCTTGCCGTTTTCTCCGATGTGCAACCAGGCATTGATTTCCTGCGGCAACGACTCGCCCCGCCGCTGCCTGCCGCCGCCAGATTCCTGCGCGATCACTGCAGGCCTGAGCGCAGACACGACGACCAGCCCCGCCCCGAGGAACTTGAAAAAATCGCGCCGGCCCAGATCGAAGTGGTAAGGCGATGCCGCCCTCAGTTCGTAGCGCTCGGGCTCCAGCGGAACTTGCGCCTGAGATTTGTCGTTCATCGGCTGCCTCCTTTCGCCGCGGCGGTTTCTCGCGTGGCCTTGGCCGCCTTCTGAATCGCGCTCACAATCCGCGGATAGGTTCCGCAACGGCAGACATTCCCATCCATGAAATCGACAATCTCATTGGGCTGAGGATTCGGGTTCTTCTGCAGTAACGCAACCGCCGACATAATCATCCCCGATGTGCAGTACGCGCACTGCATGGCTCCAACATCGAGAAACGCCTGCTGCACCGGATGAAGACGATCTCCGTGAGCCAGCCCTTCGATAGTTGTAATCTTTTTTTCTGCGACAGAACCGACGCGCGTGATGCACGAGCGCTGAGCCTTCCCCTCAATCAGAACCGTACACGCTCCACACTGGCCTTCGCCACATCCATACTTGCTGCCTGTCAGGTCGAGATGCTCGCGCAAAACCGTCAGAAGGCTGGTTTGGGGATCTACGTCAACGGCGTAAGGTTTCCCGTTAATGGCGAGATGAATCGTAGACATTCGAGACTCCAGAACGAGGGAACAGCGGTTTGAAGATGTCTTCGAGGACTCGTTATTAAAATGATATACCTGCGAGCCCTTTCAGATGAAGCCCGACGACCCAGGAATTGAGTGATGATTTTTGAGGGTTGAATGAAAACCCAAAGTGTTCGAGGTTTTCAATCATCAAGCAACAATCAAAATTCAGCAATTGCTTTCCCTAGTCGTTGATCGCCTGGTACGCCAGTTCATTCACTTGCCGGTCCAGCGTCAAGTCGCCCGTGGGATGCAGTTGTGCCATGAAGACGACAATCATCTGCTCTTTTGGATCGATGGTGAATCCGGTATAGAAGAATCCTCCCCAGGTGTACTCTCCCACCGATCCCAACTCGCCCAGCGGACCTTTCACCCCCTCGATCCCAAAGCCCAGCCCGAATCCCTGGTCCGGACCGATCTTGCCCAGTTGATCGTGGGTCATCAACTCCACGGTTTTTCGGCTTAACAGGCGCGTATTCCCGACTTTGCCTTCGTCGAGCATCATCTGGCAAAAGCGCGCGTAATCCATCGCCGTAGAAACCAGCCCAGCCCCGCCCGAGAAAAGTTTCTTCGGTCCCTTCGAAGGATAATCCGCCGAATACACAAATGCTCCTTCACGAATTGGTGTGTCCGGAAAGCGATTCAGGCCTTTGTCTGGATAGTACGTGTATGCGGTGGCCAGACGGCCGAGTTTGTTATCCGGAGGGTAAAAGTAGGTGTCCTTCATTCCCACGGGTTCAAAGATGCGCGTACGGAAGAACTCATCCAGAGGCTGCCCGGAGAGCACCTCCACCAGGCGTCCCAGCACGTCCACACCCAGGCTGTATTCAAACCGGTCGCCGGGATTGAACAGCAATGGCAGCCCCGCAAGCTGTTTCACGCTGTCGCCAATCGTGCCGTCGTATGGCAGCAGACCGCTCGCGACGTTGGCCTTTTCATACATCGGCCCGAGATCGGGATTCCACTGATAAGTCAGCCCCGAGGTGTGGCGCAGCAGATCGCGAATTGTAATTTCCTTCGTTGCCGGAATCGTATACGGCTCGCCCGAGGCGGGCTTCACCAGCACCTTCGGATTCTTGAACTCCGGCAGGTACTTCGAGATCGGATCATCCAGCAGAAACTTGCCTTCTTCATACAGCATCATCACCGCAACGCTGGTGATGGGCTTGGTCATCGAGCAGATCCGAAACATCGCATCCGGCGACATGGGCTTGTTGGCTTCGCGGTCCATCATGCCCTGACTCTTGAACCAGGCCACATGCCCACGCCGAACCACCAGCGTGACCGCGCCCGCAATGCGCTTGTCATCGATGTCGTGCTGCACGACAGTGGCAATGCGGTCCAGGCGTTCTGTAGACAAGCCCACCGCCTCCGGTTTGGCAGGCGTCAGCTCCTGCGCCCGGGCACAGACATTCAGAAGTAGAACGCCGAACAGAACCGGAAGGAACTTCCGGCTCTGCCCGGCTAAATCGGCGCCACGCATGTTTTCCTCTTAGGACTTGATGGTCTTCGACGCCTCATCCCAGGTGACGGGCTTCTTGCGGAAATACGATTCGTTCGCCATATGGCATGCGATCGCCGCATGGTTCCCGAATACCGCGTTCTCGGTGACGTCCTTGCGCGACTTCACCGCCTGGAAGAACACGTTCAGGTGCGGTTTCATATCGTCCCAGTCGTGTCCCCTATATACCGTATCCACATACTCGGGTTCTTTACCCAGCGGCGGGTCGTTCTCCTCATGCCACTGTTTGAAGTAGGCCTCGCGCATCTTTGCCGGGAATGAAAAAGCGTAGTAGCTGGGCGCCAAATCGACGCCGGGCTGATAGTACTGCTTCAGATCGAACTCGCCCGCATCGAGAATGCCTTTCGGCCCCATGAATCGCGCCAGTTCCGGCGTTTCGCAGCCCAGATCCAGCCGCACATATACAGGGATGCCGTGATAATCGAAGAGCACGGTGTGGAAGTCCGGCATATCGCGGCCGTCGTTGAAGCGGAAGATTCCGCCCGTGGCAACCGCCGACCGCGGAATCTCGTTCCAGCCCAGGGTTTTCAGCATGCCGCTGAGCAGATGCACCATCAGATCGCCCGCGACGCCCGTCCCGTACGCTCTCCAGCAGCGCCAGCGGGCAAAATGCAGCGGGTTGAAAGGAATCTTCGGAGCATCGTTCAGCCACGTATCCCAATCC
>DASYYT010000126.1:0-14040 GCA_035949755.1 Candidatus Sulfotelmatobacter sp. | reverse complement strand
GTAAGCGTCCGGTTGTGGCCGTCTCGACATCGCCGTAAATGAGAGCCATGCTCGCGAAGTGGACACTTAGAGATTGTGTCCACTTGGAGCGGAGATGGACACTTTCCAGCAAGTAGTAGTCATCCCCAGAGACAAACAGGGCCCGGTCGCGCCAGTGCGGCAGCGGCGGAGCATCGCCGAGAAGCGGCGGATTGTCGAGGAGACACTGGCGCCCGGCGCGTCGGTAGCGAGGGTGGCGCGGGCGCATGGGGTGAACGCGAACCAGGTGTTTGGTTGGCGCCGGCTCTACCAGGCGGGAAGACTTGGGGAGCAGAAGGCGGGGATGAAGTTGTTGCCGGTTCGGGTGAGTGAGAGTTTGCCCACACCGATCGCGGTCGAGCAAGCGGTCGCCGATCTTCCAAAAACGCAACCCTGCACCATTCACATCGAACTGCGCCAAGCGCAGGTGCGCATCGAAGGCAGCGCCGATCCGGCTTTGGTTCGCGTGCTGCTGGAGTGCCTGCGAGCATGATGGCGTTGCCGGCCAACACGCGGATCTGGATCGCGGCGGGCGTGACCGACTTGCGTCGCGGCTTCACGGGGCTGAGCGCGCTGGTGCAGACCCAACTGGAACAGAGTCCGTTCTCCGGACATGTGTTCGTGTTTCGCGGACGGCGAGGGGATTTGATCAAAGTTCTTTGGTTCGATGGCGACGGGTTGTGCCTATTTTCCAAGCGGTTGGAGCGCGGACGCTTCGTGTGGCCGCAAGCTACGTCTGGCACGGTTTCGCTGACGCGAGCGCAGCTCTCGATGTTGCTGGAAGGCATTGACTGGCGGCGGCCCGAGCGCACCTGGGAGCCGCAGTTGTCGGTGTAACCGGCGAGATTCTTTCCACAACTTTTTTCTCGTGAGCGTGGATGAGAACGCATGAGTTCATGCGATACTCCGCGCATGTCGATCGCGGCGCTTCCGGATCTGAACGTCCTTCCTGCCGCGGCGCTACGCACGCTGATCCTGGCCCAGTATCAGCAACTGATGACCCAAGACGAGCAGTTACTGTCGCGGGAGCGCGAGATCGAGCATCTGAAGTTGCTGCTGGTCAAGCTGCACCGGATGCAGTTTGGGCGCAAGTCGGAAAAACTGCAACGGCAGATCGAGCAGTTGGAGCTGCGGCTGGAAGAGTTGGAATCGAATCGTCGAGAGCCAGAGTCCAACCTACCCGAACCGGCTCCCGTTACGGTCTCCTCGACTCCAGCCAAACCCGCGCGCCGCGCTCTGCCCGATCATCTGCCGCGGCAAACGCAGACCCATACGCCGAAAGAAACCGTATGTCCGCAATGCCACGGCGAGTTGCGGAAGCTGGGCGCAGATGTTTCCGAGATGCTGGAGTACGTGCCTGCTAGTTTCGTGGTGATTCGTCATGTGCGCACGAAGCTGAGCTGCACGAAATGCGACTGCATTGTGCAGGCCGAAGTGCCGAGCCGACCGATTGCTCGCGGCCTGGCCGGGCCGGGGCTGCTGGCGCACGTTCTGGTGAGTAAGTACTGCGATCATCTTCCGCTGTATCGGCAATCGGAGATGTACGCGCGTCAGGATGTGGAACTGGAACGCTCGACGCTGGCCGACTGGGTGGGCAGAAGTGCCCAGTTGCTGGAACCGCTGGTGGAAGCGCTGCGCCGCTACGTGACGACCGCGAGTAAGTTGCACGCCGACGACACACCCGTACCGGTGCTGGCGCCGGGCCAGGGCAAGACCAAGACGGGACGTCTGTGGACCTATGTTCGCGATGATCGCCCCGCGGGCGACACCGCCGCGCCCGCCGTATGGTTCGCCTATTCACCGGATCGCAAAGGCGAACATCCCGCGCAGCATCTGGAAAAGTTTCGCGGTACGCTGCAGGCTGATGCCTATGCGGGCTTCAATCAGCTCTACGAAGATGGCCGCATTCAGCCGGCCGCGTGCTGGGCGCATGTGCGGCGTCACTTCTACGATCTGGAACAGGCGCATGCTTCGCCGGTAGCGCACGAGGCACTGGAACGAATCGGAGCGCTGTATGGGATCGAAGAACAGATCCGCGGCAAGTCTCCGGACCAGCGCCGCGCCGTGCGCCAAGCACAGTCGAAGCCGCTGCTCGATGCTCTGCGCCAGTGGTTCGAGGAAACGTTATCGAAGCTCTCGCGTAAGTCGGAGACGACACTGGCCATCCGCTATGCACTTTCACGCTGGGACGCGCTGCTGCGCTATATAGAAGATGGCCACATCGAGATCGACAACAACGCCGCGGAGCGGTCTCTGCGTGGCGTGGCTCTGGGCCGCAAGAACTACCTGTTTGCCGGGTCGGACCGAGGCGGCGACCGTGCCGCAGCCATCTACGGCCTGATCGGTTCGGCGAAACTGAACGGCCTCGATCCCGAAGCTTATTTGCGCGAGGTGCTGACCCGTATCGCCGACCATCCCATCAACCGCATCGAGGAGCTATTGCCTTGGAATCTCGCCGCCAGCGTGCCGCCTACAAACCCAACCCCAGCCTAAAAAACAACGCCGGAGCGAGCGGTTCCGACCACGCTGGTCTACCGCACATCGCAGAACTGATCGCCGATGGCGAAATCACCGTGGGTATGCTCAATCCCGTGGGATGTGTGGCCGTGGCTACCGACGGCCACAATAGCCTGGCCATGCTCAAGCGCCGATCAGGCGAGACGCTCGCGCAATTACTCACGCGGCTCGACCAAGCTATCGAACGCGCCTGGACCGAAGAAATCTACACCGACGAGATCAACCCTCCCGTTTCATCCACCTTCCGAGCCACCCGCAAACGCCGAGATTAACCTCCTCCGTCAACACGGTGTAGCCCGTACGCTTACAAACGGAGCGATCTTCGTTTGTTGCTTAGCATCTTGTTAGCGGTAATTGTATTTAGTGCAGTAGCGGTAGCTCAGGAAGCAACGATTGTCGGCACCGTGATGGATGTGCAGGGAGCCGCCATTCCAAATGCGACGGTGGTCATTACTAACACGGATACCGGAATCACGCGCACGGTGACGACGGCAGCCGACGGGCAATATGTCGCTCCTGATCTGCACATCGGGCATTACGTGGTGCGGGCGAACGGAGCCGGGTTCAAGGTTGCAGAACGCAAGGACCTGGTGCTGCAAGTGGGAGATCGAACCCGTATCGATTTCAGCCTGCAAGTCGGCGACACCAAGGAAACGATCACGGTGGAAGGCAACGCGATCGCGGTGCAGACCGAGTCGGGCGAGGTCAGCAACGTGGTGACATCGCAACAAGTCAGCGATCTGCCCACCAATGGGCGGACGTTGTACAACCTGTATGCCCTGACGCCGGGCGCGGTCAGCCTGCAGGGCGACAACATCAGCCCGACCGCGGTAAGCGGCGACAACAACGTCAGCATCAACGGGCAGCGCATGGGTCACAACCTGCTGCTGATCGACGGCGGCGAGAACCTGGACCGCGGCGGGAGCCAGGCCAGCGTCGCGCCCTCCCTGGAATCGATTGGCGAGTTCCGCTTGAATACCTCGAACTACAGCGCGGAATATGGCATGTCCGGGGCATCGACGATCACGCAGGTGGTGAAATCGGGCACCCGGCAGTTTCACGCGGATGCCTGGTGGTTCGGGCGCAACGACGCGCTCGATGCGCGTAACTATTTCAACCCGGCTCCGGCCAAGGTGGCGGAGCTCCGCTACAACCTCTTTGGGTTCAATGGCGGCGGTCCGGTGGATTTCTGGAAGAAGGAGCACAAAACCTTCTTCTTTTACAACATGGAGTGGCGGAGACTGATTCAGGGGCAGTTGCTGAACCAGCCGGTTCCGCCGGCCAGCGCGTATCCGGACGCGGCGGGCAATGCGTTATTGCCCACAAGCTTCAATGGAAAGACGCTGGATATCGTAGTGCCGACGGGAATCTCCGGATTTGCGTCGGGATGCTCAGCCGCAGTGCAGGCGACCCTGGTTGCCGGCCAGCCGTTCCCCAACAATACGATTCCTGCCTGCCTGGTGGATCCCAATGCGGCGCTGTTGCTGACGGCGGGCGGGCACTACGGCGGCATCTTCCCGCAGGCCACCAGTGGCGCCAGTTTCATCGGCGGCAATAACGTCCCAACCAACGTGAAGGAGGAAATCGTCCGCATCGATCATCAGATCAACAGCAAGTTCTCGCTGTTTGGACACCTGGTGGCCGAGCAAATTTCGCAGAACTATGGCAATACGATGTGGAGCGGCGACAACGTTCCCACCATCGGAAATACGTTTGGCAATCCCGCGTATAGCGCCGTGGTTCACCTGACTCACATCATCAACCCGACGCTGTTGAATGAGGTTGCGTTCAACTACGACGGAAATCGCATTCACATCCTGCCGCAGGGCCTGGTTTCGGCGCCTTCCGGCTTCCAATTCAACCGCCTGTTCTCCGGACCGAATGCCAGCAACCGCATTCCGTCGATCAATCTGAACGGCATTACGGGAGCCGACTACACGGCGAACTGGACTCCATGGAACAACGCCGCCAACGATTATCAGATTCGCGACGACGTTTCCTGGACCAAGGGCGCACACCAGCTTAAGTTCGGATTCAGCTGGATGCTCTACAAGAAAGTCCAGTCCTGGTTCGCCAACACCGAAGGCAACTTCAACTTCAATGGCTCGTTCACCAGTCCGACGGGCTGCGTTGGATCTTCGACAGTAAGCTGCGGATACGACTTCGCCGATTATCTGCTGGGATACTCGCAACAGTATACGGAGAATGCGGTGCAAGACACGGGCCATTGGAACAACGTTTCCTGGGGCGCGTACGCGCAAGACAACTGGCGCGCGACTCGCCGGCTGACCCTGAATCTGGGCCTGCGCTGGGATGGAATGCCGCATACGTATGAAGTGAACCACCAGTCCGCGAACTTCTACCCGAACCTCTACAATCCCGCAAATGCCGCGACGTTCTGGAATGACGGCAGCGGGAATATTTGTTCTGCTGCAGCTAGCGCAACTGCGAATTTTGGCTGCACCGGCGCCAGTCCCGGTCTGGGCACGAGCCCGAATCCGATCCTGGCAGGATTGCAGTTCTACACCAACGGCATTGGCATCGGCGGTGTCAACGGCATTCCCAAGGGACTGGTCAACAATTCGTGGAAGAACTTCGGTCCGCGCCTGGGCTTCGCCTATGACGTAACCGGCCAGGGCAAAACCGTGGTTCGTGGCGGATTCGGCATCATGTTCGACCGCATCCAGGGCAATGACATGTACAACGGCGCTGTCAATCCGCCGATGAATGCCAGCCCCACGCTCAACAACGTTTCCCTGTCTAATCCCGGCTATTCGGTCAAGACGGGACAGACGTTCACAGCCGCCAGCCTGCCCATCCTTCCTCTTGGGATTACAGGCATCCTTCCCGACAACTACAAACTGCCGACCAGCTATCAGTACAGTCTGGGCGTGCAGCAATCGCTGAGCAGACACACGGTGCTGGGCTTGTCCTATGTGGGAAGCCAGATGCGGCACATGGACTACTACCAGGAAATCAACCTGCCTCCCTATAGCGCGTTGCCGGGCTTGATCGCCTCGGGCGGGACGGGCATCAACCAGCTTTACAACTATGTCGGCTATGGCGCGATCCGCATGGCGGAGAATGGCCAGAACGGCCACTACAACGCATTCCAGGCCGATCTGCACGGGCAAGTCCGGAAAGACCTCTACCTGCAGGTTGCCTACACTGCGTCACGGGCGATTGACCCCAACGCCGGCGGCAACGGCAGCGGCGGCGATCTCAACAACATCACCAACCCGTACATGGGATGGAAGTATGACGTAGGTCCATCCTCGTATGATCGCACCAATGTGGCGTTCGTGAACTTCGTTTACGACTTGCCGATCTTCCGTAATACCGACAATCGTCTGCTGAGGACGGCTCTCGGCGGATGGCAGCTATCTGGCATCGTGACCATGATGTCGGGAGCGCCTCTGAACCTGGGCGTTACCGGCAGCAACGTAGCCAGCGTGATCCAGAACTCGGGGAACCGGCCTGACCGCAACGGATCGATTACCTATCCCAAGACGGTCGCCAGTTGGTTTAACCCCGCCGCATTCTCGGTGCCCACGGGAACGGGAACCGACATCTACGGCAATCTTGGATTCAACGCGCTGCGGGGCCCGGGACGCGACAATTGGAATCTCTCCTTGTTCAAGAGCTTCCTGATCAGCGAATCCCGCGGTAGCCGTTTCGAACTCCGCGCCGACGCCTTCAATACCTGGAATCACACCCAGTTCAGAGGAGACGTCAACACCGGCGGCATCAGCCTGAACGCCGGCGCCGCGAACTTCGGCGCTGTCACCGGGGCCTTTGATCCAAGAGAATTCCAGCTTGGAGCAAGGCTCGTGTTCTAGAAGTTAGTAACTGCTACGCTCGTTCCCGCTCGCAGCGAACCTGCTGTGGGCGGGATTTTTTGCGCGCAATTCTTCGCCTTATTTTTTCCTGGAAGGAGTGCCGCTATCCACCGCAATGGCGGGAGGCTTATCGCTGCTGCCGAAATCTACCCAGACCTGATTGAGCCCCCCATCAGGACCAGGAGCGAGAACCGTGCGGGTTACCGACGTCGTGCAATTCGTGCCGGGACGGACGATGTCAATGGCTTCTTGCGTGACCTGCAGGCTGCTGCTGAAATCGCCGGGCTGCGGCTGCTCGATCTGGCGCACGGTGCTCTGCGCGCCGGAGGCCGTCGTGCGTTGCACCGTGGTCGCGCGCTGCACCAACTGCAGGCTGCCGTCGCCAGCCTCGCCTGGAACGTTGGTGGAGTAGGTTTCGGTGGTGTCGCGCTTTTCCCCGGTGCTGGACTGGACTTGTTTGTTAACGGTGCGCTCGACCACCGAAAGCTTGCCGTCCGCATTGGGGCGCAGCACGCTTTCTTCTTTGCTGACGTTCTGGCCATCCTGGCGGGTCCTGCCTTCCCGAACCTCGCTGAGCGTCCAGCCGCCATTGCCATCGGGAAGCTGGGTGGATCGCTGGAATTGCACGCTGCCGTCGCTCGCCTTGGTCTCCCGTTGCTGGGTCTGCACCACGGCTGAGAAACGTCCGTCGGAGTCTGGCGTGAGCGCCGTCGTATTGCTGACCCGCACGCCGGGGCTGGGTTGCTTCGAGTCTTCGATCTCACGCTGCACAACCTGCAGGGCGCCATTGCCATCGGGATTGGAAATAGTGCGCGTGACTTTCTGTTCGCCGCCAGGCAGGGTGCGGGATTCTTCCTGCCGTTCTTGAATCAGAACTCTGCGGCCATCAACATCTCTGCCATAGGTGCGCTCGATGTTGCGGACAGTAGTGTCGTTGATCCGGCGCGATTCTTTTTCCGTGTCGGAGTACGGCACGTAGCGGCCATCTGGACCCATGGTTTCGGTCGACGCGTTGTCCACCACGCGGCCATCGGACTTGGTGTGGGTTTCTTGCGTGCGGCTGGGATTGAACGCTCCGGTCGGGCTGGTTTGCTGGTCGGTTGCTGACCAGGACTGGCCGGCGGAATTATCCTGCGCCATGCAGATGTGCGGCAGGGTCAAAAGCAACGCTGCCGACAGCAGAGTGGATAGTCCTGTCCAGCGAGCGAAAGTCATAACCTGATTCCTATTTCTCGTCTTCGTCACGGCAAAGGCCTGGGGTCGAGGTGTTACCGAGCGGCTCGCGCGTTGCCCTAACTGAATTAGTGTCATTATAGGCCTTCACCAGTGGCCACTCGCGGCAGCAATGGGATAGAGTTCTACGACGGTTGCGAGGCATAGGAAAGGGAATCGCAAATGGCTGGAAAAGGGCAGGATCGGATCACGCGCCGCGGCTTCCTCGAAGTCAGTTCTGCCGCATTGGTGGGGACCACACTCATTAAGGAAGCCAACCATGCCTCAGGTGCAGCAGCCGGGAATGCGGCGGCAGAAAAAGCCGATGCCACGCCCGGAACCGGCAAGATTGCCCTCGAAGAGCACTTTGCAGTTCCCGAATTTTTCGACGCCTCCTATGCTATGAACAAAGATCTGGCGCTGCCGCAAATCCGGGAAAAGATTCTCGACGTGGGCAGCGGGCGCATTGCGGAGATGGATCGCGGAGAGGTCAGACTCGCGATCCTGTCGTTCGTGGCTCCCGGGATCCAGGCGATACCGGATGCGGCGCAGGCCGTCACTGCGGCGCGGCGGACGAATGACTATCTGGCCGAGCAGGCCGCCAAAAATCCGAAACGCCTGAAGGGATTCGCGGCTCTGCCTATGCAGGATCCGCAAGCCGCGGCGCAGGAATTGACCCGGTGCGTCAAAGAACTGGGATTCTCCGGCGCGCTGGTCAACGGGTTCTCGCAGGTGGGCGAGGCGGATTCTGCGGTGTACTACGATCTGCCGCAATATCGCGCCTTCTGGGCCACGGTGCAGGACCTGGACGTGCCCTTCTACCTGCATCCCCGTGCGCCGCTGCCCTCGCGCCGGGAAGCCTATGAAGGCCATCCCTGGATGGTGGGCTCGGCTTGGGGATTCGCGGCGGAAACTTCCATTCACGCCCTGCGCCTGATGGGCAGCGGTCTGTTCGATGAATATCCCAGGCTCAAAATTATTCTGGGCCATCTGGGCGAAGGCATTCCGTTCAATATCTGGCGCGTCGACCACCGTGTCCAGATGAACTCTGCCAAGCCGAAAGCGAAGTTGCCGATCGGGCAATATCTGCGCGAGAACTTCTACATCACGACCAGCGGAAACTTCGACAGCGAGACGTTGACCGACGTGATTTCCAAAGTAGGCTCTGACCACGTCATGTATTCCGCGGATTATCCCTTTGAAGACATGGTTGAGGCCAAAAGCTGGTTTGGCGGGGCTCCGCTGAGCCAGTCCGATCGCGCGAAAATTGCGCGCGGGAACGCCGAGAAACTGTTTCGCTTGTAGACCGGCAGTTGCCGCGTAAAAAAGGGTCGCGCGATTATTTTTGATACCACTCCACCGTGCGCCGCAGGCCCTCTTCAAAATCCACCAGCGGCTTGTAGCCGAGCGCCGCTTCCGCCTTCGAAATATCCGCCAGCGAGTGCCTGATGTCGCCCCCGCGCTCGGGGCCGTATTCAGGCTCTCCCGCATATTTGGTCAACGGCTGCAGCAGCTTGAAGGTTTGGTTGAGCGTGACTCTGCGGCCGGTGGCAACATTGAAAACCTCTCCCGCGGCCTTCGCCGACGGCGCTTGGCAGGCCAGCAGGTTGGCCGCGACGGCATTGTCAATGTAGGTGAAGTCGCGGCTCTGCTCGCCATCGCCGTGGATGGTCGGCTGCTTGCCGCGCAACATCAGCGTGATGAATTTTGCCAGGACTCCCGAGTAGGGCGAGGACGGATCCTGCCGCGGACCGAAGATGTTGAAGTAGCGCAGGCACACGGTCTCGAGCTGGTAGCAGCGGTAGAACGAAATCATGTACTGCTCGCTGGCCAGCTTGGCCACCGCGTAAGGAGAAATCGGATCGGGCTTCATGTCTTCGTGCTTGGGCAGCGTGGGCGTGTCGCCGTAGGCGGAGGAAGACGCCGCATACACGACGCGCTTTACCTTGGCATCGCGCGCGGCCACCAGCACATTGACCGTGCCATCCACATTGGCGCGGTTGCTGCCCAGAGGATCGAGCACCGATTTTGGGACGGAAGGAAGGGCCGCCTGGTGCAGAACGAAATCCACTCCCGCGCAGGCCTTGTGCATCGCCTCGAGATCGACAATATCGGCTTCGCGGAAGTCCATGCGATCGAGGATGCCTGAAAGATTTTCGCGTTTGCCGGTGGAAAAGTTATCGATCCCGCGCACCTGTTCGCCGCGAGCGAGCAGGGCGTGCGCCAGCGAGGATCCGATGAAGCCGCCAATGCCAGTGATCAGGTAGAGAGACATGCCTGAACATCATAACCAAAGTTTCAAGGTTTCAGAGTTTCGAGGTTTCAAGGCTGAGAACGTGGATACGGTTGTCCTCCGCGCGGGCTCATTCTCGGGGAAAAAAGACTTGCCTCGGAACCCTGCAAGCTGGCAGGACCTTGAAACCATGGGACTTTGGAACCTGGAAACTTTTTACTTCTGGCTGCGGCGCACGATGCGCAGAAAATCTTCCCGCATCAGCATCTGGCGTGCCTCGAAGAAGTCCATCAGGGCCTGCACGGCCGCTGCCGGATCGTTGATCAAGGGCGCGGCCAGCGGGCTGTTGGCCGGGAGCGAGGACGCGATCCCCGGTCCCATGATCACGCAGGGATGCGTAATGGTCGCCAGCATCCGCCGCAACTGCGCCTGGTTTTCCTGCGACATCTCCACAAATGCAATGCCCATGCCAAGGTAAGGATAGTTGACGCGCACAGTGCCCTTGGTTTCGATCCGAATGCCGTTGCTCTCCAGCTTCAGGTGGAGCAGGGTTCCGGCGGGATACGTGGCCTGCGCCTCGACATAGCAGCCGTGCAGGCTGATGTCGGTGAACGAGGCCCAGGTGGGAATCTCGCGGCCTTCCTCGCGAATCTGCACGCTGCCTTCACATTTATAGCGGCGGCTGCGGCGCTTCTCCGGGCCTTGGTAGGAGTCTCCATCCTGCTCCGTCGGTACCGATTTTGTTGGCACGTGCGATGGATCGGTCGGGGCGGTGTCGGTTTCGGCGCCGTGCCTCAGAGCTCTTAAATAAGCCACGCTTTCGTCGTTTTCCTCTGCCATAACTCACCGCTGCAGCCCGGCTAGCGATGGGCCAGGACGCTCTGCAGTCTCTATCGGAGAAAAGGCGATTGGAGTTTAAGAAGCGGAGAGCTCTTAGGAATCTCTAATGCAGCGGCGCGCCGGAAGACGCTTCTGCGGGCGTAGCCTGCGCTACTTGCCGGATTTGCTTCCACAGTTCGTCGCGTCCGGCGCCGGTCTTGGCGGAGTAGGGAAGCAGGCGGGCCGAAGGGTATTGCTCCCCCAGCGCACGCAGCGCGTTTTGCAGTTGATTGTTGGAGAGCCGGTCACTCTTCGTTCCCACCAGGAGGAATTCGCGTCCCGTGGCCTGGAGAAAATCCAGCAGGCGGCGATCGCTCTCCTGCGGAGGAACATTCACGTCCACCAGCGCAACGCATAACGCGAGCGTGGGACGATGGTTCAAATACGGCTCGATGAACTTGGGCCACTCCTGGGAAATCTCGCGGGAAAGTTTGGCGTAGCCGTAGCCCGGCAGGTCAGCGAAGATCAGCGCGGGATTCGGCTTTCCCGGCCAGCGGATTTCGAAAAAATTAATGCTGCGCGTGCGCCCCGGAGTCGAACTGGTGCGCGCCAGCTTGCTGCCGACCAGCGAATTAATCACGCTCGATTTGCCGACATTGGAGCGGCCGAGAAAGGCGATCTCCGGCACGGAGGGAGCCGGGAAGTGGGCAGCATCGGTCGCCGCCGCCAGAAATCGCGATAGGACCCTCATGCCCAAGTTTGCAATGAGCAGCGCAAAATTGGCAAGCGAGGAATAATCAAAGCGTGAGTCGACCGCCGGCAGAGCAACTTGAGCCGCGATGGTGTGGTTTTCGACAAATGGCTCGGTAGCGCTCGTGCTTCACCACGCTGATTACGCGGAGTCCACAGAGCAGAAGCTACCCATAAGCGCACGGCCATTTCCGGAGAGATGCCGCGCTTCTCGTTCACCCGTTCCGAAAGAGTCGCGCGCGTGACGCCGAGCGCAGCCGCGGCTTGGGGAATGCTGAAGCCTAGTGGCCCGATGCATTGGCGCAGCACAAAACGATGAAGGTCAGCGTCGTACCGGGTCTACTCCTTCACCCCCAGCTGCCAAAATAGAAACGAGTACACATCGGTGAACTCTTCGATCTGTTTGGTCAGCGGTTTCCCCGCGCCGTGTCCCGCCTTGGTCTCGATCCTTAACAAAATCGGACGCTTCTTACTCTCCCCATTCCTTGCCTCCGCCTGCATCTCCGCCGCCATCTTCTTGGCATGCATGGGATCGACCCGCGTGTCCGTGTCCGCAGTCATAAATAAGATCGCCGGATACTCCACCCCCGCCTGTACATGGTGATAGGGCGAATAAGCGTACAGCCATTTGAAGTCCGCAGCCTTCTCCGCCGTCCCGTATTCCGGAATCCACAGCTTGGCGATCTGGAAATCCTGATAGTGCAGCATGTCGAGCAGCGGCACCTGGCACACCACCGCGCGGAACAAATCCGGACGCTGCGTGATCATCGCCCCCATCAACAGCCCGCCGTTGGATCCTCCCTGAATCGCCAGATGATTCCTGTCCGTATATTTTGCGGTGATCAAATGCTCGGCTGCGGCGATCATGTCATCGAAGACGTTCTGCTTTTTCTCCAGCATGCCGGCGCGATGCCAGTCTTCCCCGAACTCTGCGCCGCCGCGCAGGTTGGCGACGGCGAAGACGCCGCCGTGCTCCATCCATAAATACGCCGTGCGGCTGAACGTCGGCGTCAGGCTCACGTTGAACCCGCCATACCCGGTCAGCAGCGTAGGATTCTTGCCATTTTTCTGCACACCCTTCTTATGCACCACGAACATGGGCACGCGCGTCCCATCTTTCGACTGGAACCACTCCTGCTTGACGTCGTAAGCAGAAGGATCGATCGAGGGCGCGTCCACCTTGGTCCACAGCGAAGTCGAACCATCTTTCAAGTCGTAGCGGTAAATCGAAGGCGCAAACGTAAACGACTGGAAGCCATAGAAGATGTCATCTCGATTCCAGCGTCCGCCAATTCCATAGATGCTCCCAATGGCAGGCAGGGCAAGATCGTTCAGCTTCTTGCCATCGAGATCAAAAATCTTCAGCTGTGACGACGCGTTCTGCTCGTACTGCGTAAAAAGTTTTCCGCCGAAAACCGCCGCTCCCTGCAGCACCGCGTCCGACTGCGGAATGATTTCCTTCCAGGCATCGCGATCGAAGTTGCCCGCGTCGGTGACGAAAACGCGATAACGCGGCGCGTCCTCATTGGTCGTGATGTACACCTTGCCGTCGTAGACATCGCCGCGATAGAGAAAATCTTTGCCGGT
Source organism: Candidatus Sulfotelmatobacter sp. (assembly GCA_035949755.1). Lineage (GTDB taxonomy): Bacteria > Acidobacteriota > Terriglobia > Terriglobales > Acidobacteriaceae > Sulfotelmatobacter. Next base: position 1,065 of record DASYYT010000126.1, on the reverse strand, counting down.
GGTGAGGCGGCTGGGCGGTTTGTCCGATTTCAAATCCATCAAGAACAGCTCAGACTTCGTCCACCCCTGCTCGACGGTAATGAGCAGCCAGCGGTCATCATTGGAAAGCTGCACGTTAGGCCAGTCTTCCGGATCGCGCCCTTCGCCAAAGACGAGGTCGTCGCTCTCCGGATCGGTTCCCAGCCAATGAAGGTAAACGTGCCGGTTGTACATCTCCTGCCCGGTCGGCACTTCGCCTTTTGTTGGATAGCGCGTGTAATAGAACCCCGAGTTGTCGTGCAGCCAGGCAATCGAAGCCGCCCGTGTCCGCTCGATCGTGTCTGGAAGAATCGTCCCCGTCCTGGTCTCGATGATGTGCAGCGTCGACATCTCAGACCCGCTGGGAGAAGTTCCATACGCCACATACTTCCCAGTCTCGCTAGGCTGAAACCAGTCGAGCGCGACCGTGCCGTCGGCGGCGAGCCGGTTCGCGTCCACCAACACTCGATCCGTCCCGTTCAGGGTATCGCGTACATACAGGATGGGCTGGTTCTGCATCCCCTCGCGCTTGGTATAGAAATAATGGCGGCCGGCAAGCTGCGGAGGCGTGACCATCCCAATCGAAAGCAACTCGGTCAGGCGCTTGTGAATCGCAGCCCGGCCGGGCAACGGATCCAGCAGCCCGCGCGTGTAAGCCATCTCTTGCTCGACCCACTTCTGGGTTGCTGGATTAGCCCCATCCTCCAGCCACCGGTAGTTGTCCAGCACTTTGGTCCCATGAAAAATATCGATCACAGGTTTTTTCTCCGCGACCGGAGGCTGGGCCGCGGTTTGCGTTTTTGAATCGCCCGCATAGGCCGCCGCAATCAATGAAGAAACCGAAAAAAGAATCCACCCCACGCGCCCTCCCCACATAAACACCTCAACTCAAAGCCTACCACCAGCGCAGGTTTTCACCCCGACCCCAAAATGTTATGATGATTCCTGATCACCACCACTCCTCAGTAGCTCAATGGCAGAGCATCCGGCTGTTAACCGGAGGGTTGTAGGTTCGAGTCCTACCTGAGGAGCCATTCTTTTGCCCGC
>DASYYT010000125.1:0-12650 GCA_035949755.1 Candidatus Sulfotelmatobacter sp. | reverse complement strand
GGGTCACATGGAAGCGCGCTTCTTCGACCCGGCCGTCGTCGTTCAGGTGCAAGGTGATCTTCGAGTGGCCTTCAATGCGCGTGACCGGATCGATCACGATGGTGCTTCCCTGCTTCACGAATTCTCCTGTAGCGCTGAGCTTCGAGCTATGAGCTATGAGCGATGAGCTTCCTCGCGAGCCGGGAGTTTTCGTGCGAGGGTCTGGACGTCATGGTTCATGGTTCATGGTTCATTGTTCATTGCTCGTTGCTCATGGCTCATTTCTCTCCTACGATCCAAACCTTGTTTTCAAGCTCACGTCCGGCATCCGCCCTTCCAGCAATTCGGTGACGACGTAGTAGATGGTGTCGGCCGAGGGCGGACAGCCGGGAACGAAGACATCCACATTCACGAACTCGTGCACCGGGCGCGAGTAGGGCAGCAACGCGGGCACCACCTGGTCGGGAATGCCGGGATCGAAGGTGACATTCTCGCGATAGGCGCGGTCATAGACTGCCTTGACGCCGAACGCATTGCGCATGCCCGGAACGTTGGCGGTCACGGCGCAGTCGCCGAGCGAGACCAGAATCCTGGTGCGCGCGCGGATCTTTTTGATTTTCTCCAGATCTTCCTCGCTGCTGACGGCGCCTTCGACCAGGGCGACATCGACGTTTTCGGGAAACTCCTTGGCGTCGACCAGCGGGCTGTAGACCAGGTCGGCGGCGCCGGCGATGGCGAGCAGGCGCTCGTCCATGTCGAGGAACGACATGTGGCAGCCGGAGCAGCCATCGAGCCAGACGGTCGCAATGCGTTTCTTATCCATCGGTCGCAGCTCTGTTCCCACAGGGGCTAAAGCCCATTTCCATATGCGCGCCGGACGCGGCGCTAAGGCGCCGCTCTTCCACCTTCATTCGTTTTCCTTCCGCATCATCATCAGATAGGGCAGGAACTGGCGGCGCTTGAGCATTTCCGCCACTGAGCGCCCTTTTTCAAACAACGCCCCAGTCGGGCACACATGCACGCACTTGCCGCAGGTGGTGCAGGTTTCCGACGATCCCCAGGGCTCGTTCAAGTCGGTGATGACCTTGGCATCGATGCCGCGGCCCATGACGTCCCAGGTATGGGCGCCTTCAATCTCATCGCAGACGCGCACGCAACGCGTGCACAGGATGCAGCGGTTGTGATCGATCACGAAGCGGTCGTGCGACGCGTCGACTTCTTCCTTGGGATAGCGGTAGGGAAAATGAACGTGGGTGATGCCCAGCCGCTGCCCCAGCATCTGCATCTCGCAATGGCCGTTGGAGACGCAGACCGAGCAGACATGGTTGCGCTCGGTGAACAGCAGTTCCAAAATCATGCGCCGGTAATTCTGCAGCCGCTCGGAGTCGGTGGTGACCTCCATGCCTTCTTCGACCGCGGTCACGCAGGCGGGCATCAACTTATTCTGGCCCTTGATTTCGACCAGGCACAGGCGGCAGGCGCCCACGTCGCTGAGGCCATCCATTTCGCAGAGCCGCGGAATGAAAATGCCGTTCTGGCGGGCCACGTCGAGAATGCTTTCTTCCTGGCGCCCGCTGACGTCGCGGCCGTTGATCTTCAAAGTTTTAACGGTAGTGACGGATCTCATGCGGGCTCTCCCACGGGCTGTTCCGTGCAGACTCCGGCGGGACATTTGTGATCTTCGACGTGCGCGCGGTATTCCTCGCCAAACGAGCGCAGCGTGCTGAGCACCGGATTGGGCGCGGACTGCCCCAGGCCGCACAAGCTGGTGTGCTTGAGCAGGTCGCAAAGTTCGGCGAGCACCTTCAGATCCTCGGGTGTTGCCGTCATCGCCGCCACCGAACTGAGGATGCGGTGCATCTGGTAGGTGCCGACGCGGCAGGGGATGCACTTGCCGCAGGATTCGGTCATGCAGAAATCCATGAAGTAGCGCGCCACGTCGACCATGCACGAGCTTTCATCCATGACGATCATGCCGCCCGAGCCCATGATCGAACCGGCCTTGGCCAGCGACTCGTAGTCCACCGGCATGTCGAGGCAATCGGAGGGCAGGCAGCCGCCGGAAGGGCCGCCGGTCTGCACCGCTTTGAACTTGCGGCCTCCGGGAATGCCGCCGCCGATTTCGAAGACCATCTCGCGCAAGGAAATTCCCATCGGGACTTCGACCAGACCCGTATTTTCGACCCGGCCGGCGAGCGCGAACACCTTGGTCCCCTTACTTTTCTCGGTGCCGATCTGCGCGTACCAGTCACCGCCGTTGCGAATGATGGGAGCGACATTGGCGTAGGTTTCGACGTTGTTGATCAGGGTGGGCTCGCCGAACAGGCCTTCCATGGCGGGATAGGGCGGGCGGGGACGAGGCGTGCCGCGCTTGCCTTCGACCGAGGCGATCAGGGCAGTCTCTTCTCCACAGACGAAGGCTCCGGCACCCAGGCGGAGGTCAATGCGGAAACTGAAGCGAGTGCCGCAGATATTCGATCCCAGCAAGCCGATGCGCTCGGCCTGGCGGATGGCGTTGCGCAGGCGCTTGATGGCCAGCGGATACTCCGCGCGCACGTAAATGTAAGCCTCGGCGGCGCCCACGGCATAGCCGGCGATCAGCATACCTTCGAGCACGCGGTGGGGATCGCTTTCGAGCACGCTGCGGTCCATGAAAGCGCCGGGATCGCCCTCGTCGGCGTTGCAGATCACATATTTTTGCGTGCCCACCGACTTTGCGACCGTGCTCCACTTCAGGCCGGTGGGGTAGCCGGCGCCGCCCCGGCCACGCAGGCCGCTGCGGGTGACCTCATCGATCACTTCACGAGGCGACATTTCGGTCAGAGCCTTGATCAGCGCCGTGTATCCGCCGGCGCCAATGTAGTCTTCGACGCGCTCGGGATCGATAACGCCGGAATTTTCCAGCACGATTTTTTTCTGACGCTGGAAAAAGGGAACATCGGTAGGGCAGACCAGCCGCTCCACCGGCGCGCCCTCCAGGCTGTCGAGAATGGCCGAGCTATCGGCGGCGGTGGCCCCCTTGTAGAGCACTCCAGCGCTGGTCGAGACCAGCGGGCCTTCCGAGCACAGACCCATGCAGCCCGTGCCCTTGATCTGGCAGTGGTCGCCGGTTCCGCGGCGGGAGACTTCCTGTTCCAGCGAATCCTTCAGCGACTGGCTCTGGCATGAGAGGCACCCCGCCGCCACGCACACATTCACGCGCTGGGTGAACTTTCCCTGCTCGGCGTGCTCGCTTTCGGCAATCTGCTCGAGTTCATCCGGGGTCATGCGTGCGTCCATTTCTTCAGGTGCTCGCGCACCGCGGCAGTACTTACCTTGCCGGCTACTTCCTGATCGTAGACCACCGCCGGAGCCAGCCCGCACGATCCCAGGCAGCGCGCCGTCAGCAGCGAGACTTTTTTATCGGGCGTGGTTTCTCCCGGGCGAATTCCGAGATCGCGCTGCACCGCGTCCAGCAACTGGGGCGCGCCCTTGATGTAGCACGCCGTGCCCATGCAGATGACGCAGGTGTGCTCGCCGGCGGGCTTGAGCGTGAAAAAGTGATAGAAGGTCGCGACTCCGTAGGCGCGGCTGAGGGGAACGCGCAGCGAGGTAGCGACATAGCGCAACGCCTGCTCGTCCAGGTATCCGAAGGCTTCCTGAACCGTGTGCAGGGTTTCAATCAGGCCGCGCGCCTGCTGGCCCTGGCGCCGAATCGTGGCGTCCACCAGCTTCCAGCGCTTGTCCTGATTGGGAGGAACGGGTTTGGCAACATAGGAGGCCATATCAGTGTTTGTATAAATTCAAGATGCCCAGGAAATTCGTGTATGAATTGCGAGCAACAGGTTAGTTTAGGAGCCACCGCGGGGTGGCACTGTGATTCAGATCACAATTGGTGCCGGAGATGTTTCGTTTTGGAACTAGCTCTCGTGGTAGGAAATCGCTGTCTAGATTGCGCGATCGTCTTGTCTGAGCGTTCCCGTTTAGTCCCGGATGGTCAGCACCGGGCAGTGCGCTTTGGCGATCACATGGTGCGCGGCGGACCAGGGCAGATGCGTGCCCGCCTCGGTCGAGGAGCGCGCGCCGAGAACGATCATGTCGACCTCGCGCTCACCGGCAACTTTCAAAATCCGTTCCGCCGCAGGACCGAATTCCACGAGGATTTCCGGCACGTATTGCAGGCGGTTGTCGCACGGGATCAGTTCCTGCAATCTCCGGACGCAGTCCTCGATCGGCCCGGGCCGGCTGCCCAGTTGGGTGTAGTCCTCGAGCACGTGCAGCAGCGTGAGCCGAGCGCGAAACTCCTCGGCCAGAGCAATCGCCTCTTGCGCGACGAGCGCCGCATTCCTGGCAAAATTGGTGGCAAAGACGATCTGCCGCAGGTCCAGCTCCGGCGGCGTGAGATCGCGCCGATGATTCTCGAAAACCGGCAACCGCGCGTGTCCGGATACGTTCGGACCCACGGTAAGAGCCGGGCACGGAGCATGGCGCAGAATGTCTTCGGCCACCGACCCCAGCAGCAGCTTGCCCAGGCCGGTGCGTCCGTGCGTGCCTACCACGACCAGGTCCACGGCGTTTTCTTCGACGATGGCGGCCAGGTTCTTCCACACTTGCCCGTGACGGACGTAGTTGCGGTGAACCACGTCTTCAAAATTTTCGGCGAGTCGCTCGAGTTTTTGCCGGGCTTCGTCGTGGGCGTCCTCGTAAAGCGTCCCAATGCTGACGTAGTCCACGCCGCCCGTCATCAGCAAAAGGCTGGCATCGGAGAGCACGTGCACCGCGTGCAAGGTTGCGCCAAAGCGGCGGCAGATGGCGGTGGCATAGGGCAAGGCGGCCTCGGAAGTGGCGGAGAAATCGGCGGCGAACAGGACGTTCTTTATCTCCGCCTTGAGCTCCGCCGCAGCGCCAGACTGCGCAGATTCGGCGGCTGCCTTCTTTGCATCCAGGTTGGATTCTATGACTGCCATGGGAACAACCCCCGACCCTGATCTAGAATCCCGCAAAAGCGGCGTGGCAGATATGTCGCGTGTCACGACTTTTTGTGATTGAAATCACAAGGCAGGGGTCAGGGACTAGCGGTCAGGAGCAGCGGTCTTCTGACGTCTGATCCCTGATCTCTTATTGTGCGAAGCCGTCCGCTTGCGTGACTGCGCCAACCGCTACGGTGTGGTCGATATAGACGCGGCCTGCGTCGAGCGCTTTGCGGTCGAGGTCGAGCAGCGCGGGATTCTTTACTTTCGCCTCCAGCACTTTGTCGGCGGTCGCGAAAGAGAGGCATTCGGTCTCTTCCAGCAAGGCTCCCATGATGACGACGTTGGCGACTTTGGCCGAGCCGAGCTTATCGGCAATCTCCGACGCGGGAATGCAGACCACCTGCGCTTGCGGAACGCTGAAATCTTCCGGCAAGCTCTCGCGGCCGTAGAGGATGGTGCCGCCGGGAGCGATCTGCGGTGCGAACTTGCGGAGGGACATTTCATTCATCGCGATCAGGACGTCGGGGCGGGAGATCACAGGCGATCCGATACGGTCTTTCGACAGGCAAACGTGGCAATGCGCGCTGCCGGAGCGCATCTCGGGGCCATAGGACGGGAGCCAGCTGACTTCCAATCCCTCGCGCATGCCCATCTCGGCCAGAAGCTGGCCCAGCAGCAGCACGCCCTGCCCGCCAAAGCCGGCGATCTTGATGCCGAGGTGGCGGAAGTGATGTTGCCGTCCGGGAACCATGGCTTCACGCGCGGCCTGGCGCGCGCCTTCCACGACCTCCTCCACGGTTTTGTGCGGCGGCGCGTTGGTCTCGACGATCTCGACCTTGCGGTCGCGGAAGACGTTCAGGGGGAATGCCGGAATCATTTTTTCCGCCACCCACTTGCGCGCCTGAACCGGATCCTTGCCCCAGATGGTGGGGCAGGGAGAAAGAATCTCGACGAAGGTGAAGCCGGCGCCATCGCGCTGCAGCTCGAGCGCTTTGCGCACCGCGCGCCGCGCTTTCATGATGTTCTTGTTGTCCGACAGGGCGACGCGCTCGATGTAGACGGGAGCTTCCAGGGACGAGAGCATCTCGCACATGTGCAGCGGGAAGCCTTCGTTGACCGGGCGGCGTCCCCAGGGCGAGGTGGTGCTGCGCTGGCCGACCAGCGTGGTGGGCGCCATTTGCCCGCCGGTCATGCCGTAAATTGCGTTATTGACGAAGAAGACGCTGATCTTTTCGCCGCGGTTGGCGGCATGCACGATTTCGGCGGTGCCGATCGCGGCCAGGTCGCCGTCGCCCTGATAGGCGAGCACGATCTTGTCCGGGCAGGCGCGCTTCAGGCCGGTGGCGGCGGCAGGCGCGCGTCCGTGGGCGACCTGCACGTTGCCCACGTTGAAGTAGTAGTAGGCGAAGACCGAGCAGCCGACCGGGCTGACCAGGATCGTCTTGTCCTGCAGACCTAAATCTTCCAGGGCCTCGGCAATGAGTTTGTGGGCGACGCCGTGGCCGCATCCGGGGCAGTAATGGGTCTGATGTTTGAGGTCGGACTTGCGTTCGTACTCGGGATAGAACAACGGCGACTTCGAGTGCACGACCTCGTATTGGTCTGCGGTCTTCGGTGGTTCCACGACGATGTTGTTTTCGGCCATGATCGGTTTCCGTTATCAATCTAGCGGCGGACGCATTCGTCCGCCCCGCGAACCTTCCACTTTCCCGTCCCCCGGACGAAATGCGTCCGGGGCTACATGTCCCTCTTCTCAGACAGCGGCCGGCAGCTGCTGTTCAATCTTCGCCAGCAATTCCTCGACGCTGGGCACGTTGCCGCCGACCCGGCCATAGAACTCGACCGGGCGCCGGCCATTGAGCGCGAGCCGGACGTCTTCCACCATCTGCCCGTTGCTGAGTTCGACGACCAGAACTTTTTCCGCGCGCTGAGCCTCCGCCATCAGGGCTTGCGAAGGAAATGGCCACAAGGTGATGGGCCGGAACAGTCCGACTTTGATTCCCTGCCGCCGGGCCTCGTCCACCGCCGAACGCAGCACGCGCGAGACGATCCCGTAGCCCACCACAAGCAACTCGGCATCTTCGGTGCAGTATTCTTCCCAGCGCATTTCGGACTGTTGCGCGCGTATATATTTCGCCTCCATGCGGCGCTGGTGCTGTTCGAGATCGTCGGGCTCGAGAACAATCGAGCTGATCATGTTGGGGCGAGTCTCGGGCGTGCCCTTCACTGCCCAGGGCTTTTCCGGAGCGACAATCTCGCGATATTGCAGATCAAGCGGCTCCATCATTTGCCCCACGAATCCATCCGCCAGCACGATGGCAGGATTGCGGTATCTGTCGGCCAATTCGAAGGCCAGGATGGTCAGGTCGGCCATCTCCTGCACCGACGCGGGCGCGACCACGAGATTGCGGTAGTTGCCGTGGCCTCCGCCTTTGACCATGGCGAAGTAGTCGCTTTGCTCGGGAGCGATGTTGCCCAGTCCCGGGCCGCCGCGCATCACGTCGACGATGACGCAGGGCAGTTCGGCTCCGGCCAGGTAGGAGATGCCTTCCTGCATCAGGCTGAGCCCAGGGCCGGACGAGGCGGTCATGACCCGGATTCCGGCGGATGCGGCGCCATAGACCATGTTGATGGAAGCGGTCTCGCTCTCGGCCTGGACAAAGGTGCCGCCGACTTCGGGAAGATAAAGCGCCGCGGCCTCGGCCACTTCGCTGGCGGGGGTGATGGGATATCCATAATAAGCGCGGCATCCGGCGAGCACTGCCCCCTTGATGACCGCGACGTTGCCTTTACAGAGCTGGCGCATGTTCGCCTCCAGTCTGGGTTACCACCGGCTTGGGAAGCGGAGCCAGCCGGAAAACCGTGATCGCTCCCGGCTCCGGGCAGCAATAAAAGCAGATGCCGCATCCGGTGCAGTCGTGACCGGTATAGCGCGCGGGATGCACGCCATAGGCGCTCAGCTCGGGCGCCAGCTCGAGGCACTTCGGCGGGCAGGACTCCACGCATAGCCCGCATCCCTTGCACTCTTCGACATCGATCGTAATGTTGCCGCGTGCCGCCATTTTTATTTCACCTCATTGCGCTCTGCGCCGCGTGCGCATGACCCAGCCATTTCGTTTGCTCGCAATATTCGTAGAGTTCTTCGCGGAACCGGGGGTGCGCGATCTCGATCAGCGCCTTGGCCCGCTCGCGGATCGACTTGCCATGCAGATAAGCCGCACCGTACTCAGTGACGACGTAGCGCACCAGCCCGCGCGAGGTGACCACTCCCGCGCCGGGATCGAGGGTGGGCACGATACGGGAAATGGCTCCGTTTTTGGCGGTGGAAGACATCGCGATGATCGCCTTCCCGCCCCTGGACCGCGAAGCGCCGCGCAGGAAATCCACCTGGCCGCCGATGCCGCTATAGAACTGGTTGCCGATCGAATCGGAGCAGACCTGCCCGGTGAGATCGACCTGCAGCGCGGAGTTGATGGCCACCATTTTGTCATTGCGCGCGATCAGTGCCGGATCGTTGGTGTAGGCGGTGGGATGGAATTCGAAGATGGGATTGTTGTCCACGAATTCGAACAGGCGCTTGGTGCCCAGCGCGAACCCCAGGATGATCTTGCGCGGCTTGAAATTCTTGCGGGCGCCGGTCAGCACGCCCGCTTCAATCAGGGGAATCACGCCGTCCGACACCAGTTCGCTGTGCACGCCCAGGTCTTTGCGGTCCATGAGCAGCGGAAGCACCGCGTCGGGGATGCCGCCGATGCCGGTCTGCAGCACGCAGCCATCGTCGATAAGGCTGGCGACGTTGCGCGCAATCGTGACCTGCAGATCGGTAACCACCGGCCGGGCCAGAGCGCACAGGGGGCGCGAGGATTCCACAAATGCGCCGATCTCGTTGACGTGAATGAAGCTGTCACCGTAGGTGCGGGGCATGTTGTCGTTAATCTGCGCGACCACGTGCCTGGCGACCTTGGCGGCGGTCAAGGTGGTATCGACGCCCACGCCGAAGCTGCAGAAACCGTGCGAATCGGGGGGAGAAACTTCGATCAGGGCGACGTCAATCGGCATCTCCCCGCTCTCAAACAGGCTTTCGATTTCGCTGAGATAAATCGGAGTGTAATCGGCGCGGCCGTCATTGATGGCCTGGCGCACATTGGCGCCGATGAACATGGCATTGTGCCGGAAGTGGCCCGCCATCTCGGGGGACACATAGGGGGCGCAGCCCATGGTCATCATGTGCACGATTTCTACATCGTAGAGTTCCGGCCCGCGCCGCATGAGCGCTTCCACCAGCGTCTCAGGCTCGGCACAGCCTGGCTGAATGTAGACCCGCATGCCGGACTTGACGCATTTGAGCGCTTCGTCCGCAGTCTTCAGCCGCTTCTTGTATTCCATCTCCCATGACATCGACATCCAAGTCAGCTCCCCTAGCTCGCTCTCAGCGCATTTTCGCGCGCACCACGAGCCACTGCTTCTTCGTAGCCCACAGAAGCATAGTAAATTGCCCGGTCGAAAAACATTTCGAGCATCTGCACAAGCTCCAGCTCTCCCATGATCTCGACCGCCCGGTCCATGACTGCTTCACTCTTGAGAAAATCCCAAAGATTTTCTTTGGTCAAAACGATGGCCTGAATCAGTTCGCTGAGCGGCACGCCCTGATGGGCGCGGCGCATCCCGATCTCGAGATAGCGATGCTCGATGTCCAGTTCGTTCTTGCCCAGCAGCCATTCGCCCAGGTGACGATAAATTTCGTAGACCCGCTCCCGCAGTTCGTGGGCAGGAATCTCACGAAAATGACTGACCTGGGAATTGGTCTGCACACGCTCTTCCAGACCCGCCGCAAGCGCGTCGGCGTGCGATTCGATCAAACGCACTAACCTGTAGGAAAACATCATACGATCCCCCTCGTTCTGCAACGAGCCCTTACATCCCAAGTTTCACGACGGCGTCTTCATGATTGCTCCAGCCCTCGACCGGAACCTTCACGGTTTCCACCGCCGGCTCGAGTGTCTGCGGGACGGTGATGGCGCGTGAGATCATGCAGAGCGCTTTGGTACGGCGCAACAGATTCAGGCCAGCCTCGCGCTGCTCTTCGGAAGGCACGGTCAGTCTGGGACGAATCAGGATCTCGTTGAAATTGCAGCCCGCCGTGCGGTTGCGGCGGACGCTGCCCTCGATTTCCACTTCCAGGTCCGTATATTCAAATTTGGCCGCGCGGGCCACATCGTGGAAGGTGGTGGTAAAACATCCGGCCAGGGCGCAGAGCAGCAACTGCTCCGGGGTCCAGCGGCCCTGCAGGCCGCCCAGTTCCGCGGCTTCGGAAAAATGGATCGTGTTGGGAGAGGACTCGCACTTGGCCAGTCCAGTGCGGCCTGAAGTCCACCAGGCCGAAACGCGATAAGTGTATTCAGCAGCCATTGTTAAGACTCCTGGCGCTCCCAGTGCGCCCTTCCCCACTCAAGACGACAGTGAGAAGATCACCGTGATGGTGGTCTCCACTTCCACCGGCGTACCGTTCAGCAAGTATGGCTTGTAACGCCACTGTTTGACCGCTTCGAGTGCGGCCGGCACCAGCATCGGGTGGCCGCTCACCAGTTGCAAATTCTCGATCTGGCCGGTGGTGCTGATAATGGCAGTCAAAATCACCTCGCCCTGCACCCGCGCCGCCCGCGCCAGGGGGGGGTACATGGGCTCTGCGCGATGAATCAAAAGGCCCTTGGTCACACCCTGCGAAATGCGCACCCGCTGCGGCGTAGCTAATACAAACTTGGGAACCGCGGCATTGCTGGCGGCGCTGACGATACCGCCAATCACGCCACCCAACTGGCCTCCCGGAATTCCTCCCGGCACTCCGCCCACCACTCCCCCGGCAGCCATCATCGGCGGCGGCGCTTCTTCTTCCTTAATCATTTCGACCTTTTGTGGAATCTTGGTGGGCGTGCGCAGTTGACCCGTGTTCAGCATGTCGGTCTGGATCTGGTGGACGACCCGCACCGGCTCTGCGGCCGCCGGCGCCGGGGGCGGAGGCGGCGGGGCTGGCGCCGTCAGAAAGGTCAGCAACTGCGCCTTGGGCAGTTCTTCGGTGAACATCAGCGGAACGATCAGCATGATGCCCACGGCGCAGCAGTTAAAAATAAACGACGTAGTGGTGGCGAAGGCTCTGCGCTTGCGCTGCGGCCCAAACTCCAGCAAGCTGTCGGAGAACATGGGGCGGGGCTGGAAGGCCGCTGGCGTCAGATCTCTTCGTGGCAGCACGGCCGCAACTGGGCGACTTGCCGGCTTGACTTCCTTTAGCTCTGGCTCATGGATCTCGGTTGTGCCCATTGGAAACCTCCCTGCCTCCCGGTTACGACTGGTACCGTCTCGGGTTCGGCGGCTGAGCGGTTCGATCCCGCCTCGCCCAAGCACATCTTCATCTAAGCAAAGGGAATGGCAAATGGCACTCGTCACGGTTCTTCGTGATCTCAATCACGGATTTAGCATTTTTCGCAAACCAAAGTAATCAAACCGGATGAGAGCGCCCTGTCGGTGCTGGGAGAGTTTCTCAGGTCAGGCCGCAACACGAAGAAGAAGCAAATAAAAGACAAAAAAACTGGCGGATCTTCAAGGGCGCGACCTCGCCAGAACAGTGCGTGGGCGGGACCCCGTCGCTACAGTTTTGGCGAACCTTTAGTCCGCTCTAGGGTTTCGTGTCGAGATCGACCGCTTTGATGGGAAGGTCCCAGTGGGCATCGAGGATTTCGAAGCGCCGCTGTTCCTCTTTTTGATAAGTCTCCTGGTCGGGCCACAATTGCTTTTTGATCGCATCCTCGTCGAAGGGCTCATTGGCGACCGCGGCGTTCTTGAAGACGATGGTGACGCGGTAGTCCCAGCGGCCGTCTTCGGTGGTGTGATAGCGGGGCTGGTCCATCCAGACCTTCAGCATGCGGCCCATCTCGACTTCTTTCTTGAGCAGTGGGTAATGGTTCTTCTTGAAGAGCTTGAGGAATTCGTCGGCGTGGCCCCACTTGGTTTTGTAGTAGTACTCGACCACGAAGGGGTGGTCGGAGAGGGCGGAGGACTGGATAGTTGAGGCCAGCGGGATCGCGGCGAGGAAAACCAGGGTGGTGAGAATGCGGCGCAGAGTATGCATGGGGAGCCTCCGAGGTGCGTTGCAGTTCTACACTACGGAGCAGGCTTGCGGCAACGATGGGAGTTAGGGATTCTTCGACTCCGTTGCCGTTCGCTTCGCTCGCGGCAGCTCTGCTCAGAATGACAATTCGCCCAATAAGCTATTGGCGGCTGACGGCTGAGGGCTCGCTGCTGATTCTGTTTTGCCAATGGCTCCGCACGAACCATACAACTGCGGCGACGATCACCACGCCGATCACGGCGTCGAATTTATGGAAGTACTTGCCGAGCTCGCGCCAGTTTTCGCCGAGCTTCTCGCCGAGATAAGCGAGGCCGAGGCACCAGGGCCATGATCCGAGAAAGGTGTAGAGGTGAAAGCGGCCGCGGGGCATGCGCGCGACTCCGGCGGGGAGCGCGATGAAGGTGCGGACCACGGGCAGCAAGCGGGCGATGAATACGGCGAGGTATCCCCAGCGGGCGAAGAAGCGGTCGGCCCAGTCGAGCTCGCGGCGGCCCATCAGGATCCAGCGGCCGTAGCGCTCGACCAGCGGGCGCCCGCCGAAACTGCCGATCTCGTAGGCCACGAGCGAGCCCAGATTGCATCCGACCGCGCCGATA
>DASYYT010000124.1:0-46112 GCA_035949755.1 Candidatus Sulfotelmatobacter sp. | reverse complement strand
TCTTTAGAGTCCACCTAGGACTCGAACGATGGTCCCCCAACTCCGTTCCGAGGTGGTTTGCATGCACTCTGACGCCAAGCTGATGGAAGTGGCATCCAGTTTGCTTAATGGTCGAGACCGATCCTTAAGATTGCTCACTCTCTGCTTCGTGCTTGCGCTTGCCGGTATAACCGGCGGCTGTGCCGCCACATCACCGATCGCTCGCAGTGTCAGCCAACAGACTGCCACGATCTCGGTCTCTCCGGCCACACCGACAGTCGCCTCGCAGGCGATCCTGCGGTTCAGCGCGAACGTTACCGGAACCGCAGATACGGCCGTGCTCTGGTCCGCAAGCGCTGGGAGCATTACCATCAGCGGCCAATTCACGGCGCCTAAGGTCACCCGCAACACTTCGGTGATGGTCACCGTCACTGGCGCAACCGACCCGAGCCTGCACGCTACGACAATGGTGACTGTAACCCCCTTGGCACAGCTGGCCATCATCACTTCCGTTCTGCCCGAGTCCAATGTGGGAGCGTCATACAGCGCACCGCTGTCTGCCATTGGTGGCGTACTGCCCTACCAGTGGAGTCTCTCTTCAGGAACATTACCGCCAGGAATCCAGTTGCAGTCCTCCGGCGTCGTTGCCGGGACGACTTCTGTGAGCGGTTCCTACCCCTTTACGGCAAAGGTTATCGATTCGGCGGGAAGTATTTTCACTCGCGCATTAACCCTTTCGGTTTCTTCGCTGTCGGCCAGCGGCTTCGATGGCCCGGCGGAGCTGCCCCGGGTTTACATCCAGACGGCTATGGCGAACACGCCGGCTCCCGGAACCACGATCACCGTCAATTCTGGCGGTGACCTCCAGTCGGCTCTCAACAGCGCCAATTGCGGAGACACAGTCACCCTGCAGGCGGGGGCGACCTTTACCGGAGTATTCACTTTCCCCGCCAAGAGCTGCGACGACAACCATTGGGTCATTGTTCGCACAAGTGCGGATGACTCTTTGCTGCCTGCCGAAGGCAGCCGCCTCACGCCCTGCTACGCGGGCGTCGCGTCCTTGCCCGGCCGCCCCGCTTTTCAATGTGCTTCTACCGCCGACGTTCTGGCCAAGTTGGTCTATGCAGGAAACAGCAATGGACCCATCCTCTTTGCGTCGGGTGCAAACCATTACCGCCTGATAGGTCTGGAGGCCACGCGCACTGCCGGAAACGGGATCGTCTACGCTTTGGCATCGCTTGCAGTTGGCGGCACAGCCAACAATCTCATTTTTGACCGAATGTGGCTGCATGGCACTGCAAAAGATGAAACCAATAAGGGCGTAGAGTTGGGCGGGAGCTCGTACGTAAGCGTGATCGACTCTTTTCTCACGGACTTTCACTGCATTTCCTCTACGGGAACGTGCGTCGACGCCATTGCCATAGGCGGCGGTGTGGGTAATCCCGTCGGCCCCTTCAAGATCGCGGATAACTTCTTGGAGTCATCTGGAGAAAATGTCATCTTCGGCGGTGCACAGGGCACAATAACGCCAGCCGACATTGAAATCAGCCGAAACCACTTCTTCAAGCCTATGACCTGGATGCGGGGCCAGCCGGGTTATGTGGGAGGGGCAAATGGCAATCCTTTTGTCGTCAAGAATCTTTGCGAGTTCAAGAATGCACAACGCGTCCTGATGGAAGCCAACATCTTAGAAGACTCCTGGGGCGGATTCTCGCAGGAGGGATTCGCAGTCCTGATAACTCCAAAGAATCAGGCTGCCAGCAATTCATCGGGCAATCTGTGTCCGAACTGTCAGGTAACGGATGTAACCATTCGCTATAACACCATGAGCCATCTGGGTGCGGGCCTTCAAATTGCCAACGTCTTATCCGACAACGGCGGCGCCGCATTGGATGGACAACGTTACAGTATCCACGACATCACCATCGACGACATCGACGCGGTAAAATACGCCGGGATAGGAAAACTTGCCGAAGTCATGACCCTGGCTCCCGCTCCATTACTGCAGAATGTTGCCATTAATCACGTGACTGCATTTACCACGGCCAACACCTCGGGTATGTTTTCAGTGGGGGGCCAGATCACTCCGCAGATGGCGAACGTGACCTTCACCAATAGCATCTTTTACGCCGGTCAATATCCCATCTGGTCGACAGGCGGCGGTGCGACGAACTGCGCGTACTACGACAAACCGCTCACCACGTTAGACTCTTGCTTCGGTACGCAATCATTCCAAAACAACGCTGTCATTGCATCCCCTTCGGCCTTTCCGCCGAGTCTGTGGCCGTCTGGAAACTTCTTCCCAGCCAGCCCCAGCGCCGTGCTGTTCGTCAATTACAACAACGGTAACGGTGGGAACTATGAACTCCTGAGTACGAGTCCCTACCACCACGCCGGGACGGACGGCAAAGATCTAGGCGCGGATGTGAGCACGATCCAGTCCGAAACGGCCGGTGTTTACTGAACCTCCATATATTCTTAGAGCTTGCGAGCAAGCCGAAGACTGTGTTGCGCAGGGGATCTCCGGCGTGGGCATACCACACAATACCGTCGCCGTCATTGTCAATCTCGGCCGCCGCTTAGCGGCGCAAGCCGGTCGCGGCATGCTATAGAGACACCACGTCTTCGTTAAAGCTGGCGAGCAACGGGACTTCCGATCCCGTCGCTAACGGTCAATTCGTCCGATTGACGCAATGGAGTGTCGAGGAATAGTTTGTTGCGATGCGACCAAAGGCATCCGAACTCCTGAAACACATGCGTCGGGCCCCCGAAATTCTCCGCTGTGCCAGGGAAACGTCGCAGTGGGCTCGGATCACGAGCGCTTACCTGGGGTTTTCGAAGCTGCATTATCCCAGTCCCCTGCACCTCCGGCGGGGAGACTGCATCCGCCTCCAGGAACTGACGGATCTGAAGACTTTTTGGCAGATCTTTTTGAGGCGTGTTTATCGCGTCGAGGCTTCCGACCGCATCATTCTCGATATTGGCGCAAACGTTGGCCTGTTCACGCTCTACGCAGCGCGGCAGGCGCCGGCAGCCAGGGTTTTCGCGGTTGAACCCTTTCCTGCGACCTTCGAGCGCTTACTGGAAATGGTGCGTGAGCATCAATTGACCGAACGGATTACTTGTTTGAATTACGCCCTTACCGCCATGGGGGGAATCCGGTTGATGGACAACCAGCCCTTACCGAGTCAACAGCGCGCGCTCGTCGCCGCCGGGCGGCGCGTCTCCGGGATCGAAGTCCAGAGCACGACTCTCTGCGAACTGCTCCGGGAACAGGCCTTAAATCATGTTGACTTGCTCAAGATGGACATTGAGGGCGGCGAATACGAAGTCCTGCTCTCGACCTCGCCGGATGTGCTGCGGATGATTCGCAGAATCGCCGTTGAATACCACGGCGATTCCGCGCCTCACAGTAAGCTGCAAATCCTTGATCGCCTCCGGCAAGCGGGATTCGAAGTGACTCGGGACTTCCAGGATGATTTGGGATACGGGATCGCGGAAGCGGTAATGCCGCGGGCGCTAGCGTCTCCTGCTCCGGTCGCATAAACCTCTCATGGTATGATTTCCCTCAGATTCCCTCCGGTAATCGAATTCGTGGACCAGGGCCTGCAAAGACTTGGCGGTATGAAGATTGTCACGTCTAAGATGGGGTGGCTTACCCTTCTGATACTCGCCAGCGTCTCCGCTGGTGTGCCACTTCATCTGTTGGCAGCCAGCCCAATCGGCGGCCAGTCCCTTACGGACAAAGGCAGCTTCGACGGTCCTGCCGAACTGCCTCGGCTGCACGTAAAGACCGCTCTCGCCGACACTCCTGCTACTGGCGCGGTGCGCCTCGTGAAGAGCGATGGAAACCTGCAGGTCGCGCTCGATCGCGCTGCGTGCGGCGACGTCATCAAAATCGAAGCTGGCGCCACTTTCACGGGGCACTTCCTATTTCCTAAGAAGCCCTGCGACGACACCCACTGGATCATCCTCCGCACCAGCGCTCCTGATGACGCCCTTCCTCCCGAAGGAACGCGGTTGACCCCTTGCTATGCAGGAGTCCCCTCCCTTCCCGGGCGGCCCGATTTCCATTGCTCTTCCACCCGAAACGTGATGGCCAAGGTTGACTTCGCCGGCCACAGTGGCTCCGGTCCTATTTCTTTCGCCGACGGCGCGAATCACTATCGTTTCATCGGCATTGAAATCACGCGCAGCTCTCCCGGCGCCAGCATCACGGCTCTGGCCGGGCCCGAGAGCTCGGCGGCGGCCAACCATATCATCTTCGATCGCGTCTGGATGCACGGGACTGCCAAGGACGAGACCAGGCGTGGACTATTCTTGAGCGGCACTACTTACATAGCGGCTGTGGATTCCTTCTTCAGCGACTTCCACTGTGTTGCCCGCTCCGGCAGTTGCACCGATTCGCAAGCCATCGGGGGCGGTGGTGGCGACCTGCCCGGCGGCCCCTACAAGATTGTGAATAACTTCCTGGAAGCGGCCGGTGAGAACATCATCTTCGGTGGCGGACCCGCCACGGTCACGCCTGCCGACATCGAGATTCGACAAAATTACTTTTTTAAGCCAATCACCTGGATGCGTGGTCAACCTGGTTTCGTGGGCGGAGTATCGGGCGACCCATTCATTGTCAAAAATATTTTTGAGCTGAAGAACGCGCAGCGCGTTTTGTTCGAAGGCAACATTCTGGAAAACAGCTGGGGCGGCTTCAGCCAGACCGGCTTTGCCATCCTGCTGACCCCCAAGAATCAGAACAATGGCAACGGACATGACCACCTTTGCCCGCTTTGCCGCGTAACGGATGTGACTATACGCTATTGTAAGATCGCCCACGTGGGCAGTGTTTTTCAGATCGCCAACGTCCCAGCCGACGGCGGTGCTGTAGCCTTTGCCGGGGAACGCTACAGCATTCACGACGTCGTCATCGACGACATCGACGGTAAAAAGTATGGCGGGTTCGGAGCTTTCATGGTGCTGCTCTCAAACGTACCCACCCTGAAAGACGTCGAGATGGACCACGTCACGGCAGTCTCCGCTCGCGTCTTTCTGAGCCTGGGCGTCATGTCCGGGAAGATTCAGAACCTGACCTTTACCAACAATCTGATCGGGGCAAATGAGAGGCAGCTTAACAGCAGCGGTGGTGGCGCTGCTAACTGCGCTTTTCAGCCCGACAAACGGGGTCCCGCTCGCGTGCTGGAGGACTGCATCGACCCGCTCGCGTTCACCAACAACGCCATTATTAGCGGATACGGATCTTGGCCTCCAGGCAACTTTTTTCCAAAAAACACCGAAGCGGTCGGATTCGTGAAGAGCGGCGACGAGTTCGACGCGTTTCGCCTTTGCAAAGGTAAAGATACTTTCTGCAGGGGGCCCTCGAAATACGCCTCCGCTGGAAGCGACCACAAGGACATTGGAGCGGACATTGATCTTGTCAATGCCGCTACCAAGGGAGTTCTCTGATGGCGACAGATGGACGCAGTATGACCGCGCACACCTGGCGTGGCGCAATCCGCAAGATACTGAGCGTTGTAGGCGCGCGTCCGAACTTCATGGCGATCCGCATCCATCGTGCATGCCGTGAAACCGTTTCGGGACCTGCAGCACTGCCTCGTGCATTTCGGTCAACACCGGAGACGCCTCAATTTAGAATTGTGATTCCGCGTCTTTGTCGATCGTGATTCTTCCCCGCTGAGAGCGGGGGGCCTGCGGTGGCAGCCGCTTCCCGCCACTCTGCGGTGCCTTCTTCTTAGAGGATCGGCAGGACGAGTTGGCTACCTCGCAAATTATGCGGAAGCGTATTCGAGGCAAATTGCTGCGCGCATTAAAGACCGCCGGTGTCTTTGAGCGGTTGCGCGATAGTCGCTGGCGTCGGCGCCAGCTTCTCATCCTGTGCTACCACAGCCTTGCCCTCGACGAAGAGAATCTCTGGCGTCCCGCTCTGTTTCTTGCTCCCGGCCGGCTGCGAGAACGATTCGAGATGCTGAAGCAAGGCGGCTATCACGTCTTGCCACTAGCAGAAGGCTTGGAACGATTGCGCAGGAACGATCTTGCCCCGCGCAGTGTGGTCTTGACTTTCGATGACGGCAGCTGCGACTTTCACAAACTTGCCTATCCGCTGTTGCGGGAGTACGGATTTCCGGCTACGGTCTATCAAACCACGCACTATTGCTCTCGGCGCATGCCGATTTATTCCTTGATCTGTTCCTACATGCTCTGGAAGAAGCGGGAAGCGGTTCTGAGTGCCGCACCTTCGATTGGCATTGCCGGCGACATCCGTCTGGATACAGCGGAAAACCGCCAACTCGCGCTCGGGCAAATCGTCGCGTTCGCAGATCGCGAACAACTCTCCACGGAGCAAAAGAATCAGCTCGCCGCCGATCTGGCTCGCCGGCTTGGCGTTGATTATGAGGACCTGTTGCGGCGACGGATCCTCCAGTTGATGACTCCGGAAGAGATTGCAGAGCTCGCGGCGGCCGGGATTAACTTCGAACTGCACACGCACCGCCATCGGACGCCACGAGATCGGGCGCTTTTTATAAAGGAAATCCGCGACAATCGCGAGGCGCTCGAGGCGCTCACCAGAACGCGCCCCACTCATTTCTGCTATCCGAGCGGCGATTATGACTTGATGTTCCTGCCGTGGCTCGCCGAAGAGGGAATCGTCTCTGCCACTACCTGCGATCCAGGACTCGTATGTGTGCGCAGCCGTCCCTTGCTCCTCCCGCGTTTCATCGATACCACCGCGCAAACTGAGTTGGAGTTCGAAAGCTGGCTGACAGGAGTGGGTTCTCTTCTGTCGACGGGCGCAAACGCAGCTCGTCTGCGTCAGCTGGCCGGGTCATAGCCACGAGAGATCATCGCTGATGAGCATCTTCCCCAAGGGCGTGTTCTGCTTCAGCCAGAGCTTCGTGCTGAACCGGGCTTCATACGCCAGCCGCATACCCTTCCATCCCGACAAATGGCGCTCTCCTGTGGTCGCCCTTTCATAACCCAGGCTTTCCAGCGTCCCGCCCACCAGGCTTTCGAATGCGGTCAGTTGCCCCGCTGGAAAATGATCCCGCCACCGCCCCACCGGATTGAACTCCTCGTTTCCCGATGTCGAGTTGAACGACGTGTTCGGACTACTCACCGATCCGATCCCTACCTTGAGGATCCGGTCGTAGTCGAGGTCATGATCGATAAACTGGCCGAGCTTCGCCAGGGTCGGGCGCGGATTCTGGATCAGGTCTTCGAAATGAACCTCGGTATAATCTGCACCCAGTTTGTGTCCGTTTTCCCGGCCTTTGTTTACGATCCACTGCCAGTACAAGCCCGCAACCAGAACGCTGTTTCCCCGGTCCCAGGGAAAGGGGCGGATCCAGCGTTGCTTGTCGAGGGAGAGGGCAACGTCCCGACCATCGCGCAGAATGTGCACCACCAGCGCGTCGGGGATCTCCTTCTTGATCGCGGCGAGATACAAAAGGTGGTCCGGAGTACAGTCTGCCCAGCGCTCTACGCCCTGTTTGCGCGCGATCTCGCCCATCACGAGCCGCAGGAAGTCTCCACCGTTTTTGCATCCTCCCTCCACAACTTTCTGTTCGATGTCGCCGGCCTCCAGCCCGGAGCATGTGAATAGCTTGCTCTCCAGCCACACCTTCATCAGTTCCTGGCGGTTGCGTCGTGAGCTCAAATCGCCGAAGCGCGGTACCAGAAGGCTGAACACGTTGGACTCGGTGCGGTAGACCGCGAAATTTCCCGCCGACAAGATCATGTGATAGAGCAGGGTAGTTCCTGAGCGGGGCGAACCCAGCACAAACACCGGACGCTTGCCTTTACTCATGGGCGACGAGTTCATCGTGATCCGAGCTGCCGCTTAGTCATGCATTGGGGCAACCCTTACGCTTTTCTCCTCCAACAACGACAAATACAGCTGTTCGTAGCGGCGGCAGATTACATCGATGTGAAAAGAGGACTGGGCAAACTCCCGGCCGCGCCGCGAGCAACGAAGCCGCAGAGCCTCATCGCGCCCCAACCGGAGGAGCACCTTCACAAGCCGGTCTTCGTCCCCTGGCGGGACCAGCATCCCGGTGTCGCCGTCCCTCACTAACTCCGGGTTCCCGCCTACGTCGGTCGCGACCACGGGCACCCCCGCTGCCATCGACTCCAGGATCACATTGGACAAACTCTCGGAGGACGAGATCAGCACACTCACATCCATACTTGCCAGCATAGCGGGAATATCGTGGCACACGCCGACGAAGTTGACCTTCGCTGCGATTCCAAGTTCGCTCGCCATTGATTCCAATCCCGCGCGAAGAGGACCATCGCCGACCAAAAGAAACTCCACTTCGGGCAACTCTCTCACCATACGGGCGGCGGCACGCAGGAAAGCGGGATGGTTCTTCACTGGATCGTTCATTCTTGCGATCATCCCTACCCGCACTACTCCTGGTTTGCGAGGAATCGCGGGTGCACACTGCTGGAATGAGCGCTCCGGCAGCCCGTTCGGAACGATTTCCAGCTTGCGCTCGGGCAGCCCTGCTTTGCGTAGCCGCTCAGCCGCGGCGCGTGAGTTGCACAAAACCCGGTCGCACATCCTGAAGGCCGTCAACTGCGCCCAGAATTGACCTCGCGTCAGCAGGTCTCCCAATTGCCGATGGCTTCCCAGCACTACGGCGACGCCGGCCACTCGCGCCGCCGGCACCATCATCAGGTTGGTGTAAAAATCAAACGCGTGTGCCACCACGCATTGGTTCTGCCGGAGGTAGCGCCCGATCGCTAGCCGCGAACGATGAGCCTGCATGCGGAACAGGCTCCCCCCAGTGGGAAACTCTGGAATCTCACCCACCCGCGAAACCAGGCCGCCGATGCGCCGCAGACATGCTGGCTTAACGTCGAACTGCCCTACACGGAGCGCCTCCACTAGAGTCACGAACTGGCGTTCGCTTCCTCCTACCTCCAGCGTATTCGTCATCATGCAGAGGCCGGGCCGCGCAGAATTCAACACCTGCCGTGCCTTTGAATTGGAGTGATCCGGCGTAGGTTCCGGCAACTGGCGATCTCCCCGGTAGGCTATGGCCGCGCTGACCGTGAGCGGCGATCCTTCGCTCAAGTTCGAATTGATAGAATACAGGAAGGACTGGAACCGGCATAGGACGCGCGCAGTACTGCTCGCAGACTCATGTCCTGGGCCAACTTAATCCCGTTTGTGCTCGGTCAGTACCCGCAGTGCGGATGCCCATACCAATCGGAAGTAGCATTGGCCCATGAGGATTCTAGTTCTTGACGGCGATCAAAACCAGGCGGTTGCCTGTGTGCGTTCGCTCGCCCGGCAGGGCCATACTGTCTTTGCCGGAGAATCGCGTCCCTGGTCCAAGGCTGGTTGGTCCCGCTTCTGTGCCGGCGCTTTCCAGTATGCGTCGCCACAACTGCAGCCCGGACAGTTCCTCGACGACCTACTGGCGGAATCCGGAAAAGAACCGGGCACGCTCGTTCTTCCGATGACGGAAGCCAGCACGCTCGTCATCTCAGCCCACCGCGAACGTTTTACCGCAGCCGGCGTCAGGCTTGTACTACCTTCGCATGCTGATCTTCTTCGCGCCGTTGACAAGGGCCGGAGCACGGACTTGGCTTACGCACTCGGCATGGTCATCCCCAAAACCGCAACCGTCGACTGCAACGAGGCGATTCCGGCCACTGTGCAGGCCATGCGCTTCCCTCTGGTTCTGAAGCCACGCACCTCCCAGGAACTGACTGACACCAGAATGCGTGCCACAGGCCGCCCGCGCTATGCGCGCGACTTTGCCCAACTGCAGCAGGCGTTGGAGGAAATGCGCCAGGTCTGCTCATCCGTCCTCGTGCAGGAGTTCGTCGAGGGAACCGGAGCCGGATACTTTGCGCTGATGAACCATGGCCAGTTGCGCGCGGAATTCGCCCATCGGCGCATTCGCGACGTTCACCCCACAGGTTCCGGCAGCGCCTTGCGGGAAAGCGTTGCGCTCGACCCGAAGATCCGCGATTTCAGCCTTGCCATGCTTCGCGCACTGAACTGGCACGGGGTTGCAATGATTGAGTTCCGTCTTCGCGAGGATGGCGTCCCTGTGTTCCTCGAGGTCAATGGACGGTTTTGGCACTCTTTGCCGCTGGCCTGCTTCGCGGGAACAGATTTTCCCGCACTGCTGGCCCATATGGCCGAGTTCGGCGATGTCGAACCCCCTCCGCCGTACAAAGTTGGAGTTCGTTGCCGCTGGTTCGTAGGGGACTTTCGCCATCTGGTCGAAGTCTGGAAGGGCCGCCCGCCGGGCTATCCGGGATTCTTTCCCGGCCGCTGGAGCACGCTTCGGAAGGAACTGACGCCCCGGTTCGGCACCTTCCATGATAATTTCATCTGGCACGATCCGCTTCCGGAGTTAGGCGACTGGATTCATTTTGCCCAGCAGATTCGGGAGCGCGACCTCCAACGAGAGCCCGCGTAATGCTGAAAGCTGTCCTCCATGCCCACAGCACGTACTCTGACGGCGAGTTTACCTTGCCCGAAATCAAGCGGATCTTTTCCGAACAGGGTTGCTCCGTGGTTTGCATGACCGATCATGCCGAGTACTTCGACGAGCCCAAGCTCGCCGACTACAGGCGCGAATGCGCTGAACTGTCGGACGAACAGTTCAGTTTCATCTGCGGCCTGGAATACAGGTGCGAACAGAACATGCACATCCTGGGGTACGGGGTTACGGTGGCAACCGACACGACAGATCCGCAAACAGTAATCCGCCACATCGAGAAGCATGGTGGTCTCGCCGTCATCGCCCATCCCAAAGACGCCATGTTTCCCTGGATCGAGACCTTTGACGCGCTTCCCCTGGGCATCGAGACATGGAATTCGAAGTACGATGGTCGCTACGCCCCTCGTCCCGCAACCTTCGAGTTGCTCCTCCGGCTGCGCCAACGCCGTCCCGGGATGAGGGCCTTCTACGGACAGGACCTGCACTGGAAAACACAGTTTCGCGGTCTGTTCACGCAACTGGATTGTGATGCGCGCACCCGCGAAGCCGTCCTCGGGGCGCTGGCTGCGGGCAAATTTTGCGGCCTGAAGGACGATCTGAAGTTGTCGTCTTCAGGCGAACTCCCCGCCGAACTCACTGCCCGCTTCGCGGCTCAGCACGCCAACTCGGATCTCAGGCGCAAATGCCTCAAAGCCGCCAAAAACCTGATCGACAGCTTAGGTATTCCTGTACCTGCTTCCATCAAGGCTCAGCTGCGACGTATCTTCTGAGAAGTCTTTATGCGCCCTGACGAGACGCTTTACCTCATGTATCACGAGCTCGAAACCCCAGGTCGGCCGCTGTGCCACAGCGAGCCCGGCTATGTGCGCTACGTTCTCAGCGACCAGAGCTTCCGTGAACAGATGGATTGGTTACAGAGAGCAGGGATCCGCGGCCTTTCTGTCTCTGACGCCCTGACAGAGAAGCGTCCCCGAGGAATCGTGATCACGTTTGATGACGGCTGCGCAAGCGACTTGAATGTTGCGCTCCCTCTCCTCAAGAACGCCGGCTTTGGGGCGACCTTCTACATCACGCTGGGATTTCTGGGCCAGCCCGGCTACCTTCTTCCGCGCCAGGTGCGCGAGATCGGAGATGCCGGCTTTGACGTGGGGTGCCACTCCATGACCCATGCTTACCTCGACGATCTCGATGAAGCGGGCTTGCGCCGGGAGGTTGTGGATGCCAAGGCGCAGTTGGAGGATATTCTCGGCCGCCCCGTGTACCACTACTCGTGCCCCGGCGGCCGCTGGAACCCGCAGGTTGCCCGGGTCGCGAGGCAAGCGGGATATCATAGTGTCGCCACCAGCCGCGTCGCCGCCAACGGACGTGGGGCCGACCCGTTCCAGCTCGCACGTGTCGCCGTAATGCGTGGAACGCAACTCGCGGCCTATCAGTCCTTATGTCAAGGCAGAACCCTCTGGCAACTGCAACTCCGCGACTTTCTTCGAGCGACCTCCCGCCGCGTGCTGGGCAACACACTCTATGATCGGCTGCGTTCCGCCGCCCTAGAGAGCCCGCCCCATTCCACGCCTCCCCAAACTTAGGGTTGAGAAACTCAGGGTAGAAATTGCGGCAAACTTAGGACTGTGAAGCGGCTGCCGGCTGCCTCGCGGGATCGACGGCGATGGTTGTGTCATCGATCTGTTGTCCAGACATCGCCCCCAGATAGGCTCTGGCCAGCGCCGAGTTCTTAAACCAGAATTTTGCCGCAAAGTATGCGCGGTAGAACGTGCGCAGCCTGAGCGTCTTGATTCGGCTTGCGCCCGCACCCCCCGTCGCTAGCGGGTAGCCTAGTTCCGTCAGCGTAGGCCCCACCAGCGCTTCGAACAGAGCCAGTTGCTCGGGCGAAATTTTCTTTTTCCACCGCCCTACCGGACTTCCTCCATCGCCTTTGAACGAAGTGTTTGGTTCACGAACTGAACCGATTCCAACACGCAGGATGCGGTCATAGTCCAGGTCGTGGTGAATGAAGTTCCCGATCTTCGCCAGCGTCCCCCGTGGATCCGCCTGAAGTTGCTCGAAGTACACTTCCAGGTAGTCACCGCCCAGTTGGCGGCCCAGCTTCCGGCCTCGGTTCACCGCCCACTCCCAGAACAGGCCTGTCATCGCCAGCTTGTCCTTACGGTCCCAGGAGAACGGCCGGACCCACGCATAGGGCCGCGCGTCGAGCGAGAGCGAGACATCCCGTCCATCTCGGATCATGTGAATGAACAGGGCATCGGGCATCTGTTTCTTGATCGTGAGGGCATACTGTAATTCTTCCGGAGAATTGTCAGCCCAGCGTTCGACGCCCTGGGTCCGAACCATCTCTCCCATCACGATGCGCAAAAAATCGGCACCGTTTCTGCACTCGGCGAGCACTTTGGAGCGGATCTGTTCTGCATCCAGAAAAGAGGCACGAAACAACTGGCTTTGCAGCCACGCATCCATCAGCTTTTCGCGATTCTGCCGGACGCTCAGATTGCCAAAGCGGGGCACCAGCAGATTGAAAGCGTTGGATTCCGCAAGATAGACGGCGAACCCGCCGGCCGACAGCAGCATGTTGTAGAGCAGCGTCGTCCCCGATCGCGGACAACCCACTACAAAAACTGGCGCCTTCTGCCTCGACATGGTCAGATCCGTTCCATCTCCAGCTGGGCAGGGGAAACATTTACTTTGCGCAGGATTTCCTCAATCTCAATTACTTTTGCATCCCAGGATTCCAGCGCCATTTTCGCTGAACGAGCCTCTGAGGGACCCGTTTCACCTTTCTTTAGAATCGCGGCGATCTCTTTCTCATATTCTTCAGCCGTGCTCGCCAGGGTCACCAGCGAGGCATAGCGGACCACCTCCGGAATGGGCGGTGCGATCACCGGCAATCCCGCCGCGAGGTATTCCCGCAGCTTCAGCGGATTCGCATTCACGGTCAATTCATTGTTCACAAACGGCAGCAGGGCCACGTCAAAGCCACGCAGGAACTCCGGTAGCCGGTTGTAAGGCCGGTGCCCCAACCAGTGCACATTGCTCAAGCCATCAAAAATCTTAAGATCGACATCGGAACGTCCAATCAGCACAATCGTCCACTCGGGCCGCCGCTTGGCGAGTTCCGCCAAGAGAGCCAAATCCACCCAGTCTGCCAGCAGCCCGGTGAAGCCCAGAACCGGTTTCGGCAGCGCTCGCAACTCATCCGCGATTGGAGTATCGGCCGACGTCGCCTTGCGGAAGAATTCATAATCCACTCCGTGCGTTACCAGGTAGGTATTGGGGTTATGCTCTTTTTTGCTGTCGTACAAGCCGGCCGCCGAACACAAGACGACATCCGCTTTGCCGAGCAGTTCGCGCTCTCGCTGCGCCACTTCAGCGCCGGCATCGTTGAATGCAGAAAACTCATCCACGCAGTGGTAGACGATCCTGTCCTCGCCCAGGGTTCCGACAACGTCTGCCGATGTTGGCGCAAACGTGTAGGTAACCGCGCGCCGGATCTGCAACTGTGCCAGGGCGCGGCGAATCTGCGCTCCCAGGAAACGGCGGTTCAGTTCACGAATTACAGAATGGCCGTGGAAAGGTATATAGAGCGGGGTGAGAACCCAAATTCCCTCTTGCACCTGCGAGAGTCCCTTGAAAAACCCCGCCAACTTCTCGAATACGCGTCGAAAATCCTTGCTGGCCATCTGGGGACGGCGGTTGTTGACGGAATTGACCCAAAGGATTCGCCGGTTGCGGGCAAAGCGCAACATGAGATGCTTCTTGCTGAGCGGGTCGGCATACCAATCGTTGGCAAAGCAAATCATGCCATCCCAATTCGCATCGCGCTCCCCATCGTTTCCCAATGAAATCGCACCCTGCGTCACTTGACCTCCACGGCCACCGACTTCTGTTCCGCGGCTGTCTCCGCGTCTGAGCTCTCTTCCCGAACCGCCGCACGGTAAAGACGAAGCCACTGCTGCCGGACTGCTTCCCAGCGGTAGCCTCGCGCTTGCTGTCGCGCATTCCCCGCAAGGGTCCGCGCCAGGTTTGGATCACGGAGCAAACGGAGGACGTTTTCGCCGAGTTGCCGCCAGTCGCGCGGCGGGGAGAGCAATCCCGTGCGCTCGTGCTCGACCAGGTAACGAATCCCGTCCGGCGCGGTGCTCGCCACCGGAAGTCCGGCTTCAAACGCCTCCAGTACAGACACGGGCATATTGTCGAGAACCGAGGCATTGATGAAAATATCGGCGCGGTCGTAGCACTCCCCAATCTGCCCGCGCGAAACTTTTCCCGCGAATTCCACACCCTGAAGCTGCAAATCGCTTACCAGTTTCCGGATAGCCGCTTCGCCTGTCCCCCCACCCACAAGAACCAGCTGCGCCTTCGGGTAAACCGCCTGCACCAGTCCAAAGGCCCGGACCACGTCGTCCACCGCGTAATAGGGCTCGCAGCCTCGTGTGCAAATCAGGATGGGACGCAACTCGGTTCGCTCGCGATATCGGATCTGATCGACATCGACCAGGTTGGGAATCACGTCAACCTTCATGCTGAATTCGCGGAAAACATCGCGCAGGTATGCCGATGGGACAACTTTCCTGCCCATTCGCCGCAGCAGGGCCCGCGCCAGCCTTGATTTGGAAAGGTGGCTTCGCGCTTCCCCACTGTGGTAGTTCACGATCGTCCTCTTTCCCTGCAACCGAGCCACCGCCCAGGCTGGCACCGGCGCGAGCCAGAATGACCAGTAGGACGCGGAAAAAATGTGCACCACGTCTACGTCGCGCATTTCTCTCCACAACCGGAGCGCGTAGAACGGCGCGCGGACAACCGTCCGGAGAAATGGCACGCGCTCCATCCAGCCGATCCACGAGGGAAATTCGGGGTCAATGGGCACAAACTTCGCTTCCACGGAAGATTCGCTTCGCCAACCCCGCAGAAGAAGGCTTGCTTGTACCGACTGCCCCCCGATGTTTCGGAGTGACGGTGCGACTATCGCCACTCGCAAGCGCTCCAGCTGTGTTCCCTGGGATACGGCCTGGTAGGCGGCGTTGCTCTCCTCAACCACAGGCGCGCGCGATGGCGGAATCTGGTCCGGCCGCGCTTCGGTCGCTGCATCCCAGGAGAGTGGCAGGACCGCGACCGGCAATTTCTCCAGGAAGTTGCGATGCCACAATTCAAACACCAGCATTTGCCAGAGAACACCAGGGTGGTTGCGCTTGCCCGAGATATGCTCGTCGACGATGGCGCGCACGGCATTGGGATTGAAGTAGCCTCGTTGCAGGCTGCGAGGATCCAGAAGGATATCGCGCAATTCGCCTTTCATATCCTGCCTCATCCAGTGCACCAAAGGCAGAGCAAATCCCTGCTTGCGCCGGTTCAGCACTTCTCGCGGAATCCCCAATCGTTCCGCGAGCTTCCTCAAGAGATACTTCCTCGTACCGTTCCGGTACTTCCAGCTTGCGGGCAGAGCGGTGACCCACTCAACAAACTCGTGGTCAAGAATCGGGGCCCGGACCTCCAGCGAAGCCGCCATGCTCATGCGATCTACTTTCGCCAGCACATCCGCAGTCATATAGGTCTTCGTATCCAGATAAAGGAGCCGGCTCAGCGGATCCTTCGCCGGGCCGTGATCGTAGTACTCACGGAACTGCTGGAAGGGATCGGGCAGGCGCACGGCAGACTCCTGAAAATCCCGCGAGAACAGCGCGCGCTCCCGGTGGCAGGCCGGCAGAAACGAAATACCGTCCAGATATCGGTCGCGCGACTGCAGCGAGAGGTTCCAACTCAGCTTCCTCCCCTGAAGCCCCAGTGGCCAATGGGGATAGACATGGCGTCGAAATTGCGCGCCGACCCACTCCGGAATGTGGTCGAACGATCGCCGTTCCAGTTGGAACGCATACCGGTCATAGCCCGCGAACAGTTCGTCGCCCCCATCACCCGCCAAAGCCACGGTCACCTGTTGTCGCGCCATTACCGAAACGTGGTAGGTCGGAACCATGGAGGAGTCGCCAAATGGCTCATCCATCATGCAGGTCAACTTCTGCAGAGTCTCCCAAACGTTCGGCCTGACGACCATTTCGTGATGGTCTGTTCCGAAGCGCTTGGCAACGATCCTCGAGTATTGGAGCTCGCTAAAGTCTTCGTTCTCAAACCCAATCGAGAAAGTCTTGACCGGCGATGAACTGGCGCGCGCCATCAGAGCCACTACGATCGAAGAATCCACGCCCCCACTCAGCATCGCTCCCAGAGGGACGTCGCTGATCAACCGGATCCGCACAGCATCGGCCAATCGCCGTTCTAGCTCATCGAGACATTCCTCTTCCGAATCAATCTCGTTGGTCCCGTATTCCGGAAGATCCCAGTATTGTTCGACCCGCACGCTGCCGTTCTCAAACTGCAACAGATGTCCGGGTGGAAGCTTGCGAATACGCCGGTACGCGGAGTAGGGATCGGGAATATAGTCGAAGTAGAAAAACTGCAAAACGCCTTCGGGATCTACTTCCGCGAGGTGCGGGGCAACCGCCAGAATCGCCTTGATCTCAGAACCGAAATATAAGCGGCTGCCGTCCTGCGCATAATACAAGGGCTTTTTGCCGAGCCGGTCGCGGGCCAGCAACAGAGATTGCTTGCGCTCGTCGTAGAGAGCAATGGCAAACATCCCACGCAACTTCTTGACGCAATCGGCGCCCAGGTCTTCATAGAGATGAACGATGACTTCGGTATCAGTCTGCGTGTAAAACTTGTGGCCCTTTTGTTCGAGTTCGCCGCGCAGTTGCGGAAAGTTGTAGATCTCCCCGTTAAACACCACCCAGATCTTCTGATCTTCGTTGTGGATGGGCTGGCGCCCTCCGGAGACATCAATGACGCTGAGCCGCCGCATGCCCAGTCCGGCGGGGCCGCAGGCATAAATACCCTCGTCATCCGGCCCGCGATGCACGATGGTCTGGCACATCTGCCGCACTTGCTCGGCACTGGCCCTATCGCTTCGTCCGCCGACGAAGCCGGCTATCCCGCACATCGGCGCCCCTCGAACTCTTCAAAGTTTCCGGACTTCGCTGTTGCCAGCGATTGCCGTCGCTTCCATGAAATCGACCCCACGGTGAACGGAGCCTCCCCGGGCAACCAGGGATTGGCACGAGCCGTTTCAGCGGGTCCAATACGGCTTCGCGGTTTTCCTTTGTCCATATAGGTCCTGCCCGGAGTATCTTCTCGACAAACTACCTTTCGCAGAGGTCTCCCGCGGCGCTTCATCCGCACTCTTCGATGAGGTCTCCGAGGCTAGTCGATATAAGACAGACGTATAAGCCATCACGAAATACGGGAAAAGCTGGTATTCGAAGCTGGCAAAAAGAGCCCCCACCGCAAACGCCATCAGGCTGGCCCATAACGCCTGAGTAAACAGACGTATCTCAGGATTCCCTCGATAGGCGGGCAGCGAACGAATCCTTCTGAGGTTCCGAGCCGCGAGGTACATGATTGTCAGGAAGAGGAACAGCGCAGGGAAACCTGCCTCTGCTGCAAACTCCGTATAGGTGTTGTGGGTCACACGCCAAGTCAGAGTCGCCGCACCAAAATTACCCGGGCCGACTCCGAAGATGGGATGGTGGATCGCCTCTTCAAGACTGTCAATCAGCAATTGGTGCCGGGCCTCTATCGACCCGCGGTCGCCGGAACCCTCGATGTTCCCCTCAAAGATGCTGGCGACTCGCGTCAAATACCGAGGAGTTCCCACCACCACGCCCGCTCCTACTACGCTCAAGAGCACGGCGACGCCAATGAGGTGAAAGCGCTTGCCTTTCAGGCCAAACTCCCACAGACAGATTACGACCGCCACAGTCATCGCCAGCAGACCGCTACGCGAGTACGTTAGGACCACTCCCAGCAACATGACCAGAACTCCGATACTCCAGAGGGCCTTCCTCAGCATTCCCCGGGCCGCTAATAAAAATGCCAGGCAGAGCGGCCAATTGATCGAGATATTGATCGCAAGGTCGTTCGGGTTTTCAAAGACCCCACCGATCGCGCCGATGAGCCGCCCCTTCTCTGTGTGGTGAATCAAGATCGACGTGACGGTGATCGCCACCAACGAAGCCGCCTGCACCCAAAGCAGTTTGCGAAGATCCTCAAAGCTTTCGACCAGCAGAGTTACCAGGAAAGCGACCACGATGGCCTTCGAGAATTTCTCAAAGACGGTGACGAACGCGCCCATGCGCCAGAACGCGAAAGGGATCGTCAGTGCCATATAGGCAAACAGAACCAAAAGCAGCTTAAATTCCAGTGGAAGTTTTCTCTTCGACCGCCCTGAAGCCAGCGTAACGATCAGCGCAATGAGAGCCATTCCTCCAGTGATCTTCTCCAGCGGGATGAAGGTCAGACCTGGAATCAGGTCTTCCGGGCGTGTGTAATACAGGAACGTGAACAACAGCAGGGCGCCATAGGCCAGTGAGCTCCGCCCATCGCGGACTGCAGGTTTGTCAATCGCGTTTGCTACTGATGCCACTTGTATGCTCCGTGCTCTCACTTCCCGCTACTGTTCTCGATTTCGGCTTCGGGGAAGATCCAGACGATTCCAGCCCTCACTGCGATGACCCACCGTCATGGTTCACCAACCTCATAGCAACGGCCGTTGCCAAATGTTTTGCGAGATTGCAGTGGCGGAAGACCCAGCGGTCTAACCTCCACATAGTGTGTTCCATTGACGGAAATACGCTAGTGACCAGCGGTATCCAGGGAAGCCGGAAATATCGCAATTCTTGAACCTCGAAAGGCTCAGTCATTGTGGCCAACTCCTGTTGCGTCAGGGGGTGTTCGAACTCCGAAACGTTTTCCTGCGCCGGCAACAAACCTCTCAGAAACGCATAGATTTTCGAAAAACGGACCGGTTCCTTTAGGATGACGACGCCCCCTTCGGCCAGGATCCTCCGCATTTCGTCACGAACCCGCCTTATATCCAGATGGTGAATCAGGGCGATGCAAAAAACGATGTCGACTGATCCGCTTTCCAGGCCGGTGTCGTAAGCCGAAGCAACTCTCAGCTCCGCTTCCACACCGGCATTCCGCACGCGAAGACGAGCCAATGCAACCAGGTCCGGAGACAGATCAATCCCGATGACGCGAGCCCCGCGCTCGACGAGGGGCACAAGATTTTCACCGGTTCCACAGCCTAGGTCGAGCACGGTTTTGCCGCGGATGTCCCCCAGCAAGTAAAAGGCGTACTCAAGCGCGTATGCGGTGTCGGCGGGCGGATCCAGGTAACGATTGATCTGACTGCGGTCGATCCCCGCAAAGATGGTTCGCCGTGCCTCTTCGGCACTGCGTTCGATCTCGGCCCGATCACGCTCCGATAACGTACCCTCTACCATGTCCTTCTCTTTTGATCCTTTCATCGGCCGCTCTAGCGACTCCAAACCGCTTTACGGCCCGCAATGAAGTTCGCGAAGGCGGCCACCGCGGCGGTATTCAGCACGACAAAAGTAAGTGCGGCATTGGCACCTTGAGCCAGCAGTCCTCGCTTTAACCGCACGACCGCCAATACGCTCATGCCATAGAACGTGACCTGCAAAAACCACAATATGCGATAGATCGGACCGGGGAGGAAAACCGAAGTCGCGAACACGACGATCAAGGCAAAGGGCACAACCAGGCGCAATAGCTTATGACTGACAAACTCGAAGCGGATCGGATTCTGAGCGCTCAAAATCCAGGGCGCTAACTGCAGCAGTTGGTAGTTGCCGCCGAGCGTCCGCACTTTGCGGGCAAACTCGCGATCCCCACCCAGGTCCGGACGGTCCCACGCCCGCGCCCGCGGCTCGAAGATCACACGCTTCCCCTGCCTTACCACCTGCATGGGGAGGTACACGTCGTCCAGAATCGTTCCTTCCGGAACCGAATGGAGCAGTTCGCGCCGCACCGCATAAAATGCGCCCGTCGCTCCGACGACGGATCCGGAGGCCCCTTCGAGTTCCCGCACTTTTTTCTCGACGAGCCAATACAGGCTCATGCCCTCCGCGGACTCGCCCGCCGCCGGGTCTCCCAGCATCAACTCTCCGCTCACACACCCGACTTCCGGATCCGCGAAATTCTCGACCAGGATGCGCAGGCCCCCCGGCTCGATCTTCTGGCGGGCGTCGGTAAACATCACCAGTTCCCCCTGTGCCATCTGAATGCCATCATTCAATCCGCACGCTTTGCCCAGAGATAACTGGTTTAGTACGATCCGCACCCGTGAACCGCTGAATTCCCGAAGAATCGTTTCGGTAGCGTCGGTGGATCCGTCCGAGACTACAACCACGTCGTACAAGTGCTCCGGATACTCCAACTCCAGCAGGTTCCGCAGCTTTTCGCGCAAAACTTTCTCTTCGTTGCGGACCACCATCACAATGGATACCGACGGCTGATTCGATCCCCGTCGCACCGGCCGCGGAAACAATCGGGCGCGCACCCACAACCAGGCGACATAGCCGAAGTAGGTGTAAAACACCAGGGCAGCCGCACTCCAAAACATCCACTTCATTGCGCACCCCGGCCCAACAGGACGATCTTGATGGTCTGGAACATGATCAGCAGATCCAGACCGAGGGAGGCATTCTTGATATAGAACAGGTCGTATTGCAGTTTCTCGCGCGCGTCCTCGAGAGTATTGCCGTATTTGTACTGCACCTGAGCCCAGCCGGTAATTCCCGGCCGCACCACGTGGCGCACACCGTAGTACGGAATCTCTTTGCTGAGCAACTCGACAAATTCGGGACGCTCCGGACGTGGCCCCACAAAACTCATGTCGCCCTTGAGCACGCACCAGAGCTGCGGAAGCTCGTCCAGGCGCGAGGTTCTCAAGAATCTGCCCACCCGCGTAATGCGCGGATCGTCATCCGTCGCCCAAGTGGCGCCAGTATCGGCTTCCGCGTCCTTGCGCATGGTGCGGAACTTGTAGCAGTGGAAGACGCTTCCCGCGCGGCCCACTCGCTTTTGCCGATAAAACACCTGCCCGGGAGAGTCCAGCTTGATGGCAAGCATGATGAAAGGAAATAAGGGCAGAGTCACGAGCAGGGCCAAAGCCGCCACCAAAATCGAAAAAAAATGCCGCAGCACTGATAAGCCCGTGCCAAAGCTGAATCCCTCGGCGAAAATCAGCCAACTGGGATACAGTTGCTCAACCTCGATTCGGCCGGAAATCTTCTCCAGCCACGAGGTCGCTTCTTCGACTTTCACTCCCGCTAATCGGAGATCGAGCAGTTCTTCGACCGGCAAAGTCAGCCGCCGGTCGGGCATGGCGACAATCACGCGGTGAACGCCCTTCTCGCGTGTGCTGGCTAATAGGTGCGATCCGACGGTTTCGCGTGTGAATTCACCGGAAATATTACCGGTCCAGCCCACTACTTCGACGCCCAGTTCCGTGCGCTGGCGTAACCCATCCAGCAGTCGTTGCGCCCGGTCTCCCGTGCCCAGGACATACACCCGCTCCCGGAAGAATGGCCGCCGCACAATCCAGGAGTGCGCCAGCCGCCAGCCGAACAGCATGAATGTCAGTACGGTCAGTCCCCACACCGCTCCCGGGAAGAAAACGGGGTCATGTCCATGCAGCAGACTGTGATAGACCAGCTCGACGCCCGCCAGGCAGAAAGACAGCAGGCCCAAAACCAGCAGCATGCGGAAGGCCTGATCCCAGCTGCTGCTCAGTTTTCCCGAATCGTAAAGATCGAAGCCGTGCGAAAGCAGCAAGACAATCGCGGTCATCCCTACGATCTTGATCAAACCGCCTTCAATGAAGAGTTCGTTATTCAGACGCAGGGAAAGATTGCTGTCCGAGCCGGAAATCATGGCGCTTGCCATCAGCGACAGCGAAGTGCCTACCACGAACGATAGCGATGCAATCAGAGCTTCGCCCCCAAGCAGCAGAAGTGTCCGCATCGGGTAGTAGACTTTGAAGAGCCGGATCAACTGGTCCCTATTCCTTTATTCTTTGGCTGCAATCGCCTTTTTGTCGTACGCCTCGTAGTAGTACCGCGCATAGGGGGCCGCCTCGTCGCTGGTCCCGTTCAGCACCACTCCCACCAGACGATCATCGGGAAATTCCTGCCGTGCCCTGCGGGCTACATCCGAAGGCGTGGCATTGGAGCGAACCACCATCAGAACGCCGTCGCATGCCTTGGCCAGAACGCTCGCATCCGAGACCGGAACGGCAGGCGGAGAATCCACGATGATCCAGTCAAACAGCGGCTCTACCCTTTGCAGGAGCATCTTCAAGCGCCCGTTGGAAACCATTTCGGCAGGATCTTCAATGCCCGTGCCGCTGGGAATGAAGAACAGATTTTCCAAGGGGCCGCGCTGCATGATCGAAAACTCATCGTTGCGCCCTTGCAGGTATTCGGAGAGTCCAGGCCCGGGCGGCGTCCCCAGCATCAGGTGCAGCCGCGGTCCGCGCAGATCAGCGTCGATCAGCAACACGCGGCGTCCATGCTGCCGCACCAGGACCTGGGCCAGGTTCGAGGATGTGAACGATTTGCCTTCTTTCGGCAGGGCGCTGGTCACGAGGATGGTCTTCAAGGTCATGCGCTCCCGCATGTGGTACAGCCGCGAGCGTAAGGTGCGGTATTCTTCCGTGCCCCGCGCGTGGTCATCCCCGTTCATGAACAACATGGTGGCCGCGTCGGGTTTCCACTCGGTTTTAGGGCAGCGCGCCAGCAATGCCTCCAGGCTGTAAGAACCGGCAAAACTCGGGGCCGACGCCGGCATGCCCAACTCCTCGGGCAAGGGAGCCGCCGGCGTCTCCGGAAATACCGGCGGGTCGGCTACGGGAGCGGCGGTGAAGGTAGCCGGCGGGGGCGCGCCGCCCCGGCCCGTCGCCCGCTCCTGTTCGGCTTTCTTTAGCGCTTCGTGAATTCGGCTCATAATTTCCTTTCGTTGGGGAGGTCTTTTTCTTCCTGGCGTAAGCGGTCGGCCAGGCTGGCCAGCGAACGCAATGCCTCCACCAGATCAAATTTTTCCGCGGCCGATGCGGGGGCAGGGGACGCCAGCACGCCGGACGTGGTGTTGTCGCCCAGATCGAAGTCGCGTGCCACGCCTTCCACCACCGCGGGCCCAATCACCTTCTGCTGATCCACAAACGCGCTCACCAGGCAGTGCTCGCACAAAAGATTGATGACGCGCGGAATGCCCATAGCGTAGCGATGAATCGCGGCCACCGCCTCAGGCTCGAAGATCTGCTGCCCATTCGATCCCGCGATGCGCAGCCGCTGTTGCACATAGGCCCGCGACTCGTCCAGGGTCAGCGAGTGCGTCTTGGCTCGCAACGTCAGACGTTGCCGCAACTGCCGCAATTGCGGCTGCTTCAGCTTCTGTTCCAGTTCCGGTTGCCCCACCAGTACGATCTGCAGCAGCTTTTCCGTGAAGGTCTCGAGATTGGTGAGCATCCGGATCTCTTCCAGCACTTCCTCGGACAGATTCTGGGCTTCATCGACGATGAGCACAGCCGTCTCGCCGGCCCGGTAACGGTCCAGCAGCCAGTTGTACAGGCGCAGGAGAATCTGGCTCTTCGACCTCGAGTCGCATGGGATGCCGAAGTCGGCCATCATGTAGTCGAGAAACTGCGGAACATTCATCCGCGAGTTGAAAATGAAGGCCGTCGCCACCTGTTGCACACGCAACCACTCCAGCAATTTGTTGATGAGAGTGGTTTTCCCTGTACCCACTTCGCCGGTGAGCAGGACAAACCCCTTCCGGCTCTGGATTCCATAAGTCAGGCAGGCCAGCGCCTCCTCCGTGTGCCGCGTCAAAAACAGATAACGCGGGTCCGGATTGACGTTGAACGGGTTGGCCCGAAGTCCGTAGAACTCTTTGTACATGATGTTATCCGCGCGGCCCGTTTCTAGACCGACAGCGTCTCTTTCTCCACATCCGGCTTCTTATCCCTATTCCTATGCCAGAATTTGCCGTACTTGGATTCGGCAGCAGCGGCGCCAGTTCCCACCCAGGGCACGGTGACCAGGATCGGCAGATCCAGAGCCGCCTCGGCGTCCGCTTCGGTACGAATCGACTTGTCGCGCAGCTCCAGCCACATGGAAAGCGCGACTCCCAGCGCAAGCCCTACGCCCAGGCCGCCAGCGGCAAACAGCAACCGGTTCGGAAAGCTCGGTGAATCCGGCAAATTCGCTGGGTTCAACGGAAACATTCGCTCGCCCTGGGACTGGTTATTCATCTTCACGGTCAAATCGGCCGTGCTCTTTTTGGCCAGCAGATCCTGGTAGTTCTTCTGCGCGTTGTCATAATCGCGCGTAAGTTCCTTGTACTGTTCTTCGATCGCAGGGCTGAGCGTCACCTTCCCCTGATACGAAGCAATTTCCTGCTGCAGCCTTTTCTGATCCCGGGTGGCCGCTGAGATCAGGTCCGAGTACTGGTGGACTTGCAGCCGCAACTGCCGGATTTCCGGTGGTTCGGTGGCCGACGCCTTGTCGTTGCTCGCGTCGGTAGTATCCGGCGCGGCATTGTTGATCTCCGCCAGCTTCTTTTTCACTTCGGCGATATCGGCTTTCGCCTTGATCACATCCGGATGATCGTCGGTATAGCGCGCTTGCAGCTGAAGCAATTGTGATTGCAGATCGGAAAGCTGCTTCTGGAGGGTTTGCGGATTGGTAGCAGATTGCGAAGATTTCCATGCCGCCAGCTGCTGCGCCAGCATCGATTCGGTGTAGGACTTGTCTTGCTGCGCCCGGTTCAACGTTTGCGTATTCGCGTCAAGTTGAGAGTTCAGCCCGGTTAGGATTTTGAGATTGTTATCTTCATCGCCCGGAAGTTGCCCCACATACTGTTTCTTGAACGCGGCCAGTTTTGAATCCATATCGTCCAGATTCCGTTTGGCATCCTCGATGCCCCGATCCAGGACGTCGGTGGTCCCCTGCGCGCTCGCTTGAATCTCTTTCAAGTTCTCGGTCACCATAAGGGAGGTCAATTCATTGCAGATCTGCTGCGCGTCGCGGGCATTGGCGGCCGTAAAGCTCACCGTAAAGCCTGGTACGGGACTGCTCTGTCCCGGCTTCTTCTTCGGCGTTCCGCCGATCAGAGACAGGTCGCTGATCACAGGCTCCACGATCATGTTGGCCCGGATGTCGTCAATGATCTCGCTCATCTCCTGGCTGCTCTTGTTGGGGTAGATTTTCTGCACGACGGGTTGCAACTGGCTATCGCTCAGCACCTGCTGCTGCAGCGTCGCAACGCGAGCCGTCCAGTCTTCGGAAACTACGGGCTGGACCATGTTCTCGGGAACTTTTTGCCTTTCCACGAGGATCGTTGACTGCGAAGTGTACTTCGGCGGGAACGCGTACGAGATGAGGAATGCCACCAGTGGAGCCAACACGGCCGGAATCAGAATCACCTTGACCCGGCGGCGCAACATCGCCAGATAATCGTCCATCGTGAGTTCGCGGTTCTCAATCATTTCCAGTATCCATTCTGGCCGCTGGCTGCTGACGATCCAGTCAACAACAACGCGGCGGCCGTGAAATCAATCCAGCCGGATCGGACGGGGGGTCCAATCCAATCCAAAGGTGATCACCTGCCGATTCGAAATCCGGTTGCACGGGCTGCCGGATACACAAAACGAACTGTCAAACGCCAACTCATTGAACTGGTAGCTGAAAAAACCGTGGAAATCGTGCCCGAATTGGCGGTGCACTCCGACCCCGGCAAACCCATAGTTGTAAGTGTTTGCGTTGAACCCAGGACAAAGCGGCAGACCGGTCGGGTTCGCTTGACCCTGGTATACGCAACTCCCGAGTTGTTGGGTACTCAACGTTTGCAGGCGACTGTTGCGCGAATATCCCAGGTCGACAAATCCCCTCCAGACTCGCGACAGCGGCCTCTCCGCCGTGATTTTCGCAAGATCCGTTTGCGCTCCGGCAAAGATGCCCGAACCGCCGGTCTCGTAACGCTGATAGCTCAGGTCCAGAGAGGTACGGGGAAATTTGTAGCGCAGACGAAACGTTGCCGCGACTCCAATCCTCGTATCTTTGATCGTCGTAGGAATTACGGTATCGCCTATGAGTTCGCACAGCAGAATGGACGTCACCGTGGGATCGCTGCAGACCGCGCTCTGGCTATCGAGCTTCGTAATCTGCGGCCCAGCTCCGATCAGCAAATCCATTCTTCCGGTAATGCGACGTCCATACATTCCCTGGATCACGTGAGAATGGAACGCCATTCCTGAAACAGAAAAATCGAAGCCTTGATAGCCGTAGACCATCGCCACCTGGGTATAAGGCGTAAGAATCCGATCGTAGGCTACCTGGGCTGACAGTTGGGAAACCCCAATGAAAGAAGTGCCGCTGGTAACGTCGCTTCCGTAAAAGTGGGTGAAGGCATAGCCTGCAGCCGCAGTGATCGACGACTTGGGAGTGAGATTCTCCGTGACGTCCACATCCGCCACGTTCAGGATTCGTGGCACCAGTCCGAAGGTGCCTAACACGCTGCCTCCCATGAAGGCCCCGAACGGCGTGTTCGCGAGCGAACCGACACCCTCGGCGCCAATCGATCCGTAAGAGGCTCCGAAATTCCCCTCGGGCAGATAGCTGAAGCTGTCCCGCAACGATAGCTGACCACGTTTCCACGTGATCTTCTGATCGAGATCCATCTGCTGCAATAACGTCGCCCCTTGTCCTTGCAACGAGTAGTAACCCACCCCGCCGACATAATCCATGGCGAGGTCGTAATTGCTCCACAAACGCCGCAGTTCCAAAGTCCCCAGAGCATGCGTCAGCGAGGTAAATGATTGGCCGCCACCCAACTGGCTGGCAGCGTTCGAGTCGGCCGCCTCGCTAAACGTCGCGCCCGGCTGGAGGTAACTTAACGGCGCCGCATGCGGCTCCAAAGATGGCAAGTCCAGGCCCGAGATGGGCGGATTTTCACTCACCGGCGCGGCTGACGAATTGTCCTGGCCGTAGGCCGGAGCCGGCTGCTGGGGCGGATTTGCCGAGGAATCGTCCGCCGGCGGCGTAGTGTCCTGTGCCCACGCCGCGCTCAGTGCGCAGGCCATCACGGCTATGGTCCAGACCCTGGTTCTTCTGCTCATCGCATCCTCATGGGACCACCAGTGTGTCGCCGGGCTTGAGAACGATGTTTTGTTCGGGATGATTTCCTTTAATCACGTCTTTGTAATTGAAGGGCAGCTTCTCCTGCCTGCCGTTCTCAGTGCGCAACAGGTATATGCCCTTGACATTGGCGAACTGCGTAAAGCCGGCTTCCGCCAGCGCCTGCAGCATCGTCATGTGGGGCAACAGCGGCATGGGCCCGCTGTGCACCACTTCTCCGGTGACGAAAACTCGCCGGCTGTTCATGGCTGTAACCACCACCGTCACGCGCGGGTCAGCGATATATTTCTTCAGTTTCTCAGTGATCGAATCTTTTAATTGCAGCGGCGTCAACCCCGCCGCCGGGACATCATTGAGCAGCGGCATCGAGATCTTCCCGTCGGGACGCACCGGCAGCGTTTCGGAAAGATCCGGCTCCTTCCACACCGAGATGTGCAGCGTGTCATCGGCTCCGATGACATAATCGGACCCGGTACCCGCGTCCTGCACTGCATCCGCGGGTGGGTTGCCATTCGCGGCCGGGGCAGCCTTGTCGCTCTTCGCTTCTCTCGACTGTGCCAGGACTGCGCTGGCGAACCAGAGCATCGCCAGCAGCGCGCCCACCTTCATCACTCGCTTCATACGTTCTCCGCGGGAGCGATTACGCTCCGTAACCTTCGTATCCAATCTGCTTCAGCTTGTAGAGCAGCGCCTTATAGCTGATCTGCAATTCCTCGGCGGCGCGTCGCCGGTTCCAGCGCGTGCGCGTCAATACTTTGAGGATCAATTCCTTCTCCGCTTCATGCGACGCGGCCCTGGCCGCCGCTTTCAGCGACACCCCGCCGCCATTGCCGGCGTATGGCTGC
Organism: Candidatus Sulfotelmatobacter sp.; assembly: GCA_035949755.1. Taxonomy (GTDB): domain Bacteria; phylum Acidobacteriota; class Terriglobia; order Terriglobales; family Acidobacteriaceae; genus Sulfotelmatobacter. The sequence goes on along the minus strand of DASYYT010000124.1, from coordinate 17,753 downwards.
CGTAACAGCGCGCGCAAGCCTCCCATGGCCAGCCGTTCATCTCCCAGCGCCACCAGAACCCGCACCGCGCTTTCCAGTTCGCGCAGATTTCCTGGCCAGGAGTATTCGTCGAAAAGCCGCTGTATCTCCGCGCTGAGGTCGGGAACCGGGCGGCGGAATTCCTCCGCGTACTTGCGCAAGAAATGCCCGACCAGCAGCGGGATATCCTCTTTCCGCTGCCGCAGCGGAGGCAGGCGCAGGCACACTCCGCTGATCCGGTAGTACAGGTCTTCCCGCAAGCGCCCAATCTTGACCTCAACCTCCAGGTCGCGGGCGCTGCCGCAGATCAATCGCGCTGAACTTCCGTTGCGACTTTTTCCCGACCGTAGCAGGAGATCTTGCAAGTGCGCCTGTGAACCGGCGTTCAGGTCAGCGACCTCTTCCAGGAAAATCGTGCCCGCGCCGGAGCTCGTCCCCGTGTCATGCGCGAGATCGAGATCTTCCGGCTTCAAGGTCGAACACTGAAACCAGCGGAATGGTTGCGCGCTCCGCCGCGACATTTCATGAATCCGCCGCGCCGTGGCGTGTTTGCCCGCGCCGGCTTCGGCCAGCAGCAGGACTGGCACGTCACTCTGCGATAATTCGCGGATTACAGCTTCGACCGGCTGCATGCTGGCGCTGATGCCCTCGACAAACCCCCCGGGCAACTCGCCAGTCACGCTTTCTCCCCGACTGCCGTTTGCAGTAGGCAAAATATTGCCCATTTTTTCCCTTTTCGTTATTGGCCGTCAGGCCTACCGACTTCCTGATTCTCCTAAGTGCACGGGGATTGCCGAAGACATCTTTTCCCGGCCAAGAATGCGCATCCACCCACCGCATCATTCTTTTCAATCACTTAGATCTAAAACTGGCTTTTTGGAAGGGGGTCCCGCCGGAATTGCTGGCGTTCCAGACAGCATACTACAAGAGGAAAATAGGAAATGTTTTTCCTACATAGGCTGTTCAAGTGGAGTTGCGGAAAAACGCCCCATATTCTCCCTCGCATGCTCACAGCCACGACTCATTGCCTGTCGTTCTTACGATAGCTGCGGCAGAAAATTTCCCAAATTACCCCGGTAATAATTCGGCCGAGCACCAAAGTTTCCAGTTTTTCGGCTGGGGTGTGAACCTCGCGTCTGAACCGAGCTTCTCATTGCGTGAGCCAGTTCTTTCGCTTATCCTTGAGACTTCCCCGTGGCGGTTTTTGTATTTCACCTGTGACTCAATTGGTGCAAACCGAGGCTCCCAGCAAGCCCTGGGCGGACGCATTTACGTTTCCGGTCTGGCAACTGGGCCTTCTTGGCGCGGTGGTTCTCTGGCTCTACTGGACGGTGTTGTTCCATCTGGTAGGTCAGTGGTGGCATAACCCCAATTTCTCGCACGGATTCTTCGTCCCGCTGTTCTCCGCCTTCGTCCTCTGGCAGGATCGTGATCGCCTGGCGCGGATTCCCCTACGGCCGTCCTGGTTCGGGTTGGCGATTCTGGCCTTTGCCATGTGCGTTCTGATAGTGGGCCAGATGGGCGCTGAGCTGTTCCTTTCGCGCACTTCGCTGCTGCTGGCTGTGGCCGGCTTGACCGTGCTTCTTCTGGGCTGGAGTTTTTTCCGCGCCACTTTCTTCCCCTGGGCCTTTCTGATTCTGATGATTCCCATTCCCGCGATCATCTTCAATCAGATCACTTTTCCCCTGCAGTTGCTGGCATCGAAAGTTGCGGCATTCACGCTTCCACTTTTTGGCGTGCCCATTCTGCGGGAAGGAAATGTCATCAATCTTCCCTCCATGGCGCTGGAGGTTGCCGAAGCCTGCAGCGGCATCCGCTCCCTGATGTCTCTGGTGACGCTGGCCATCATTTACGGCTTTCTCCTCGAGAAGCGGCTTTGGGTGCGCTGCGTGCTCGCAGTCGCCTCCGTGCCCATCGCGGTCGTTGCCAACAGCGTGCGCATCATTGGTACTGGCCTGCTGGTGCAGTATTGGGATCCGGACAAGGCCGAGGGCTACTTTCACGCTTCGTGGGGATGGATCATTTTCGTCGTCTCCCTGATTCTGCTTTATGGCTTGCACCGGCTCATCGAGATCGTCTGGCCACCCAGGGAGGCGGAATCGTGAAAGGCTCGCTGGCGCGCTTCTTTTTCGCCGCTCTGTTGATTATCGGCACCGCAGTTTTCCTGCGGGCTCGCGTTCGCGGTGAGATCTTTCCTCCCCGTCTCACGCTGGGGTCCTTCCCTCATCAACTCGGTGCCTGGACTGGCACTGACATCACCATCGACAGAGACACCCTGCAGGTGCTGGGGCCGGGAGACTTCCTGCTCAGGGTCTATAACAATCCCCAGCAGTCTGCGCCCTACATCGATCTATTCATCGCCTACTTCCCCACGCAGAGTACGAACGACACCATGCACTCGCCCAAGAACTGCCTGCCGGGCGCGGGTTGGGCGCCGATCGAATCGAGGCGCATAACTGTGAGTGTTCCGGGCCACGCTCCCTTCCCGGTAAACCGTTATGTCATCGCCAAAGGAGATTCCAAGCAGCTTGTCCTCTACTGGTATTGGGCGCATGATCGCGGAGTGGCCAGCGAGTATTGGGCTAAGTACTATCTGGTCGCCGATTCTATTCGTATGAATCGCAGCGACGGGTCGCTGGTGCGCGTCACTACGCCACTGCTTGACGGCGAAACCCCAGATGCCGCCCAGCAGCGGCTTCTGCCATTTGTTTCAGAGATCGTCCCAAGGTTACAAACCTACATCCCGCGATGAAACGTTGGGCATTCCGCAGAGTGATGTTCTGGTGTATGACCGCAGTAACTACTTTCGGGAGTTACCGTGCATTATCATGGACGGGTGCGGAGGGCTCTGTCTGCCTTCTGCGTCCCCCGTTGGAGAATCGAATATGAGTCGCTCTGTTGTTGTCCGCCTGCTTCCCTGCCTCATGGCCGCAATCTTGTTCACCGGTTGCACGCGCGATCCGAACGTTCGCAAGCAGAAGTACTTCGATAGCGGGGAGAAGTATTTCGCCCAAGGCAAGTACCGCGAGGCGGTGATTCAGTATTCCAACGCCGTGCAAATCGATCCGCGCTTTGCCCAGGCGCATTACGAACTCAGCCAGGCTTATCTCAAGCTGGGCGACAGCCAGCGCGCTTATCCGGAGTTGACTCGCACCGTGGAACTGGCTCCCGACAACTATCGTGCCCGCACTGATCTGGCGAATCTTCTGGTGACCGTGCGCAATCCGGACGGCTCTCCCATTCAGGATGCTCTGGACAAAGCCAAAGTCCAACTCGATGAGATCCGCGCCAAGCAGCCCGACCTGCCGGAGACCCACGAGGCCTGGGCTAACTACTACGCCGCGCTGAATAATCTACCCGCGGCCATCCAGGAGATCAAAGCCGGCATCGCGTCAGACCCCAGCCGCTCTGAATCTTACCTGCTGCTGGCGCTGTTGGACCTGCGCTCCAATCAGACCGACGATGCCGAAAAGAATTTCCGCAAAGCGACGGAAGCGGATCCCAAGGCGATGAATGCTCAGCTCGCCCTGGGAGGCTTCTACCAGTCGCACAACCAACCGGAAAAGGCCGAACAGCAATTCAACAATGCGATCAGGATCGATCCCAAGGATCCCGCTCCCCGCGCTGCTCTGGTACGCCTGCTGGCGGCGGAAGGCAAGAAGGACGAAATCGAAACTTTCCTCCGTCAAACCAAGAAAGATCTGTCCGACAATCCCGAAGGCTATCGCATGCTCGGCGACTATTATTTCGCCAGCGGCGATCTGGACAAAGCCAATGCCGAATACGCCTCACTCTACAGCGATCATCCCAAGGACCCGCAGGTCCGCAAAAACTACATCCAGATTCTGATCTTGAAGAATCGTCTGGATGAAGCCGCCAAGCTGGACAACGAGATTCTCAAATCCAGCCCGCACGATGTAGAGGGGCTCATCTTCAAAGGGCAGATTCAGCTGCGCAAGAATGATGCGGCCGGCGCTGTGCAAACGTTGCAGTCGGCGCTGCAGAACGATCCGGACAACGCCATCGCTCATTACCAGTTGGGCATTGCTTACGCGCAACAGCGTGATGCCGGACGCGCCGAACAAGAGTGGCAGAAGGCAGTCAGCCTTCGCCCCGATCTCACGGATGCGCAGAGGGCTCTGGCGACGATCGAAATGAGCCGCGGCGAGATCGACGCCGTACTGCAGACGGCACAACAGATCATCGCCGCACAACCGCTTTCCGGTGACGGATATCTTCTCAAGTGCGTGGCGGAACTGGCTCGCCAGAAATATCCCGATGCGCAGCACGACGCCGAAGAAGCGATGAAGCTGGCTCCCCAGGCTCCCGCTCCCTATTTCCAGATGGGAAACGTGGAGTTGGCCCAGAAACATTTCGCAGAAGCCGAGAAGTGGTACCAGCAGTCTCTGGATAAGAATCCGGCTTTCGCCGAAGGTTTGAGCGGGCTGATGAATACCTATTTCGCGCAGAAACAGTTCGACCAAGCCGTGGCTGCGGTCAACGCCCAGATCGCCAAGGTTCCCAATAACAGTGACTTCTACGATCTGCTTGGAACTGCCCTCTTCAATGGAAAGAAGGATTATCCGGGAGCCGAAGCAGCCTTGCGCAAGGCCGTTGATCTGAATAAAAACAATACCGACGCGCTCGAGAAGCTGGGCAAAGTGCAGGTCAAGGAGGGTTCCGCGGACCAGGCCTTAGCTCTTTACCTGCAGTCGATCAAAGATAATCCGCACGAAGTGATCTTCTACATTCTGGCAGGCGAGCTTTACGAATCCAAGCGCAACTGGGATCAGGCCAAAGCGATGTACCAGCAGGCCCTTAGCGTCTCGCCCGATCACCCGCTGGCTTCCAACAATCTGGCATACGTACTCCTGCAACAAGGCGGGAACGTCGATGTGGCAATGAGTATGGCGCAAACCGCCCGTCGCGGTATGCCGGACTCGCCCAATGCCGCCGATACCCTGGGATGGGCCTACTACAACAAGGGGATTTATCAGTCGGCGATCAGCCAGTTCCAGGAAGCTCTGCGCCTGAACGAAAGAAATGGCGGTCCGGACGATTACTTGCTTCACTATCATCTCGGCCTGGCTTATGAGAAGTCGAACCAGAATGCGCTGGCCCGCCAGCAACTGGAAAAGGCGGCCAAACTCAGTCCGGAGAACGCCGACGTCCGCAAAGCTTTGTCGGGGCTGAGGAGCTAGCGGCAGATCTCTTCATCCCCAACTGAAAAATATCCCCAACTGAAAAACCCCACCTCGCGGCGGGGTTTCTCATGAAAAAGTGACAGACTCTTACCCTTTCAGCTTGCGACGGATGGCTCCCGCCACACCGATCAAGCCAGTTCCCAACAGCGTCAGCGAGCCCGGCTCAGGAACCACGACGTTGGTATCACCGCTGGAAATGGTGGTGCTGCCGGTGAAGTATCCCTTGCCGGTGTTGATGGTCAACTGCACGGTCACGCCCACGGTCGAATAGCCAGAAGAAGTCGTGCCCGTGAGAGTGCCGGTCAGGGTGTAGTTATGGGTTCCGTTGGCCAGAGTTACCATCGTCCAGGTCACAGGCCCGTCGAAGGTTCCGGAGAACAAAGTGGTATTCGGAATGCCGTTGCTGCCGTTGCCGACGATGGTAAACCAGCCGCCGGAGGCGAAGGTGCCGCCCATCTGCAATGAACCGCTGGTGAGCGCTCCGGTGGCAAAGCTAACGCTGCCGAGGTCGCTGCCCGTGATCAGCCCTCCCCCGTTGAGCCCGTTGACAGCAGCCAGAACCGATCCGCTCAGCGTGAGTCCGCTGTTCGTACCCGATAAGGTGCCGCCGCTATTGGTGTAATCAACGCCGCTGCCCGCAAAAAGTGCCGTTGGCAGGGCCAGTGCCAGGACAGCAAGCAGGAACATCTTTTTCATATTTACTTCTCCTAGGAGTTTACTTCGCCCGGGTCAGTTCAGAAGACGCGTGGCTTCGCGACCCTAAAATCAGGCCGCTGCCCTCTAAAGTGCACCCCGAGTACCAAAGAGCTTCATTTCTTAACTGCTGAGTGCAGAGTGACTTAGGAAAGTTTTTCTCAGGGATTGCGTTGGGATGAGTGAAAATCTCTGCGCAAGAAATCAAAAAGAGCGGAGAACGCGAGTGCGGTGCGGCATTCGCTGCTTCAGTGGGGCGCTTTAGTCGGCCGCGATTTCCTGCGCCGGCGCTTCTGTTTCCTGCCGTTTGGCAACCCGGTTCGAGGGCAGACCTGCATCCCGGATTTTGTAGAGCAGCGCCCGATAGCTGATGCTCAACGCGCGCGCCGCCTGCTTGCGGTTCCAGTGATGGTTTTGCAGAACTTTGAGAATGACTTTGCGCTCCAGTTCGCGCACCGCCTGCCGGGTCAGCTTCTTCAATGAGATTTGCCCATCGACCGGAATCTCGGTGTTAAAGAAATCGGTGTTGCGCGGCGCCAGATCAGTCGCGATCACGTCCTCGCTGCCCAGAATCACATAGCGTTTCACCAGGTTTTCCAGTTCGCGCACATTGCCCGGCCAATGGTACTTGCGCAGCACCGACATCATCTCGTTCGACAAAGCCCGCGCGCGGCAGTTGTATTTCCGGTTGTGATATTCGAGGAAGTAATCCACCAGGTCGGGAATATCCACCGCCCGCTCGCGCAATGGAGGCAGATGCAGATTGACGACATTGATCCGGTAGAACAGATCGGAGCGGAACGTGCCGTTTTCGATTTCCTGTTCGAGCTTGCGATTGGTGGCGCACACCACTCGCACTTCTACTTTCTTATCTTCCTGCGCGCCGATGCGGCAGAATTGACCATCCTGCAAAAGCTGCAGCAACTTCGACTGCAGCGACATGTCGAGCTCAGAAATTTCGTCGAGAAAAAGAGTGCCGCGATGCGCCATCTCCACGCGCCCGGGCTTGACTCCATAGGCGCCCGTGAACGCCCCTTTTTCGTAGCCAAACAGCTCGCTTTCCAGCAGTGTTCCGGGAATCGCCGGGCAATTCACCTTCACCCACGGGCCACTGCGCCAGGGCGACGCCGCATGAATCATGCGCGCAAGAATGTCTTTGCCGGTTCCGCTTTCACCCTGAATGAGGACCGGCACGTTGGCGCCGGCCAGTTTCGTGAGCCGGTCCCGCACCGCGCGCATGGCTTCGGTGCGTCCAAAAAAGATCGCGTCCGGCGGCATTTCCCCCAGAGGCTGTACGAGCGTATTCACACTGCTGGTTGTCATGGCTTGGTCTACCAACCGGGGGGAGATACGTTAAAGAGCATCCCGAGCGCCAAATTGTGCCTAGCCGCAGGCCGGACACTTCAATCTAGAGTATCTGGTTGAAAGGTATCAACTTACCAAAGAACTGCGCCGCCAAACCTCGGTAACGAGGGAATGATCGCAAGGGTAACATTTCTTGGGTACCCGTGCGCAAACATTTTCACAACGCTGTAGCCAACTTCCTTTCGCGCGCAGGTGGTTTGGCAGAAAGCAGCAGGGGTCGTGAGAACTTGAGTCCCAACAAATAATAGCCGTCGGCAGGAGTGGTGCGGAGAGTTTTAGCCTGTAATGTTCTCGCCGCTCGAGGCGCCAAGGCCGCGATGGGGGCACTGGGAATTTCCAGTCTGAGCTGCGCAACTGCAGGTAAAACGCGCCGGATGGCGACCAGCATTCCGCCCGCGCTTACATTCAGAGCGGTGGCGAATTCCAGAAATTCTTTGCCCTTGCCATCCCGGCTGCGAACAAAAACGGGGATTGCCAGCGGCAACCTGGCCCACTTCCGCCGCTCAGTATCGCGACCTGCCCCGTTCATGCGGACCTCTCCATTAGTGGCCAAGCACGCAGGTGAAGCACATCAGATGCCAAATCTCAGGTAAATCTAGTCCCAAACCGGGTGAAAAACACAAGCTCTCCGGGCGTCCGACTGCAAAACCAGTAAGAGAAGGGGGGCTTGCCATAGGTTTGTTCGTACTTTGTTCGCTGATGTCCACATTGTGTTTGCCGACGTTTGGATCCCGAAAGTGCAGAGTTTTGCTACACTTGGGTAATTCGGTTGCATTTTCCGTTGACAACGGATATTGCCTCCGCTTACGATTCGACTACCGGTACTCTGGTTGTCAAACGGAGTTCGGTTCCCTCCCCGAGACGACCTGTGGTAGCTCCTCATGGCCTCTGCCCAGAAGAACACGTGTGTTTCTGACGTAGGCACGGCACCTGGCTCGGCGACCGGTCTGGCGAGCGCGGGCGATATCCCCAGCCCCGAAAACCTGCTCCAGGAATACAAAGATCTTCGCGAGCGCTTCCAGCGCACGACTAACGCGCTGGCCTCGGCCGCCCACGATTTAAAGACTCCACTCTCCATCCTGAACGGATATGTCGAACTTCTGCACAGCGAGAAGCTGGGTCCGATCAGCGATCGGCAGCGCGAAGTGCTCGAGGACATGCGCGACAGCGGAAAGCGGCTGCAGCAGTTTATTCAGGACTTCCTGACCTACAGCGCGCTGGAAACCGGCGGCCTGCGCATGCAGTTCGAAAGCGGCAACATCAACGATTGTCTTTCGGGCGTCTGCCGTCTGTGGTCGAACCGGTTTCAGCAGAAAGGGATCGCGCTGTATTTTCTTGCAAATGACAAGCTACCAATTTTCCCCTTCGACGCACCTAAGCTCGAACGTGTGATCTCGAACCTGCTGGAGAATTCTTATAAATTCACACCACAGGGAGGAACGGTCTGGTTGCACGCGGAACCTTACATGTGGGAACGCCGAAGCGCGATCCTGCCGCCTAGCGATGAGCGGCGCCGGCAAAACGTCGGCCATCCCAACTCCGTCAAAGTCAGTGTCTCCGACACCGGCCCCGGCATCCCGCCCGAGTTTCACCTGGAAGTTTTCGACGATTTCTTTCGCCTGCCGGGTACTGAAAATCAGGAGGGCATGGGACTGGGTCTGGCCATAGGCCGCCGCCTGGTGCAAGGCATGGGTGGGAAGATCTGGGTGGAGAGCGATCCCGGCGCGGGCTGCAAATTTTCTTTTCTGGTTCCTTACAAGCCCGCGGTTGCCGCCGCCAGCAAAGGAAAGAACCGATGAAGCCCATGGCCAAAATCCTGCTGGTTGACGACGAACCCGGCATGTTGCGCTACATCAAGACGCTGCTGGAAGTCGACGACTACAAGGTCGAAACCGCTACCACCGGCGAAGAAGCTCTGCAGCGAGTCGAGAAAGGCCTGGAGCCTGATCTGGTGCTGCTCGACGTGCTGATGCCGGGCATTGACGGCTTGCAGACGCTCGAGCAGCTTCGCCAGAAACGGCCGGGCGTCAAAGTTATCATGCTCTCCTGCGTCGCGGATACCCGCAAAGTCGTGCAGGCCATGAAACTGGGCGCGCAGGATTATCTCACTAAGCCATTTCAGAAAGCGGAATTGGATGCGGTGATCGACCTGAGCCTCGGCCAGGGCAAGCAAGCCGTCAGCGGTGACGTCGAAGAGTTGGCCGATGACGTTTTCTTCATCGCCGCCAGCCCCGCCATGCGCAAGATCCGTTCCCAGGCCGCGCTGGTGGCCAATGTTGATATCCCGGTTTTGCTTCTGGGCGAAAGCGGCACCGGCAAGGAAGTTCTGGGCCGATTGATTCACAAGCTCTCGCCGCGGGCGCACCGTACGTTTCTGAAGGTCAACTGCGCCGCGGTTCCTGCCGATCTGCTGGAGAGCGAATTATTCGGATACGAACCAGGCGCCTTTACCGGCGCGACCCACGCCAAGCCGGGCAAGTTCGAACTCTGCAACAAGGGCACAATCCTGCTCGACGAAATCGGCGAGATGCCGCCGCTGTTGCAGGCGAAGCTGCTGCACGTGTTGCAGGACCAGCAGTTCTCCCGCCTGGGCAGCCGTTCCGTCATCAAAGTTGACGTCCGCATCCTGGCCGCGACCAACATCAACATTCCCGAAGCGCTGGCCAGCAAGCGGCTGCGCGAGGATCTCTATTACCGTTTGAATGCTTTCACCCTGACCCTGCCGCCCTTGCGCGATCGCAAGGAAGAAATTCCTGTCCTCCTCAAGCACTCCATGACGCGGATGGCCGAGCGCTATGCCCGTCCGCCGCTACCGTTGTCTCCGGCACTCCTGCAGGCTTGCCACAATCATTCCTGGCCGGGCAATCTTCGCGAGTTGAACAACTTCCTCAAACGTTATCTGATCCTGGGAGACGAGAGCCTCGCGGTCACCGAACTTCTCCCCCGCAACGACGGCAATGGCGGGACGTTGGGAGATTCGACCAAGAAGTCGGATGGCGGCGGGCTGAAGGGCTTGGCGCGTTCGGCCAAGGATGAAGCCGAAGCTCAGGCCATCACCCAGGCCCTGGAGCAAACCAACTGGAACCGCAAGCAGGCTGCGGCCATGCTTCAGATCAGCTATAAAGCTCTGCTCTACAAGATCCGCCAGTACGGTATTGCCGAAGCAAAAGGCGGCCACCACAAACTCTCGGCGGGCGCTTAGATTTCGAATTTACAAAAAAGAAGAACGGCGTCCTCGCGGCCGCCGTTTGCGTCTTACTCGAAACGCTACGGAACGTTGAGCGTGATGGTTTGACTCTTGACGTCAGTGCCCGAAGTGGCGGTTACCGTAATATTCCAGTTTCCAGCCGGCGTTCCGCTGACTGGCGGTTGTACAGCAATATGGCTGCAGGACGGGATCAGCAGAAGCAAGGCAAAGATCGCGCACAGCATAAAGATTCCCACCCGGCGCCGGCGATTCCCTGGGAAGCCTATCCCAAGAAACAGCAAGCCCGGGATGGCCATCCAGAATGCGTAGAAATGTCGGTTGAACAAACTGGCCGTCGGGGTCACGATCGGCCGCGGGGTGGTCGTGATGCTGAGAACCGAGGTCACACCGCTGGTGCTCACCAGCGTCGCCGGGGAATTGGAAAAACTGCAGGTGGCTCCGGTGGGCAGATTGGAGCATGAAAGCGTAACCGGAGACTGGTAAATCGGCGCCGGCGTCAGCTGCACGCTAAATGGCGCGGTATCGCCGGCCGCTGCAATGCTGTAATTTTTTGGGTTTACCAGCATGCAGTAGTCCGACATCAACGCAGGGATCGAAGTCTGCGCGTAGACAATATTGCCCGGCCCAATGGCCTGCACGGTGCCGCCATTGAACGTCGCCTGGCCCGAACTGGTGCAGTTGGCGTTGTTTATGCTGCTGTTGGCCGTCGGAGTCAGCACAATCGTGACCGTGGCAGTCGACCCCGATTGCAACGAGATCGGACCACAGCTGATGCCACCCCCGGTCGAGCCGCTATTGGTGCAGGTGCCGGAACTGACGCTGGCGGAGACAAAGGTGAGCGGCACAATGGTCGCTGCGGTGCTCAGATTATCGGTGATGGTGATTCCGCTGGCCAGGTCGGGCCCGTTGTTCGTGAGGGTGTAAGTAAAAGTAGCCTGATTGCCCGCGCTGACATAGCTCTGATTCGTCCCCAGGGAAAGCACACCCTGAATGGACATACTCACCGCGGTTCCCAGCTGGGCCGCGAATGCGTCGTAGCCGCCCTTGTAGCCACCGCCCGCAGTGGCTGCGAGTGGTTTGACCACCTGCAGGTCTGTGGTGTTGGTCTCGCCGGCCAGGTACGTATTCTGATTCACGTCGAGCGCGATCCCGGTTCCCAGAGTAGTCGCGGTGCCGCCGGCGGGACTGGTGACGCTTCCACCAAAGTAATTCGCCCACGACGCGGTAGTGGCCTGCCCGACCACCGCAACTGTGTTCAAGCGGGCGACGAACGCATCCTCGGTTCCGGTGAGGTTCGTCTGAATCGAGTTGGGATTCGGCGAGACGGGGAATGTCCCGTCCGTACCAGTGTTGGGAGAGGTGGTCCATCCGGTGACGAGAGCGCCGCTGCCGGAATCGACCGCGATTGCGAGTCCGGCCTCTTCGTTGGCTCCGCCCAGATACGAAAAATAACTGAGACCCACGTTGACTGGAGTCGTGGTCGTGCTGGTTGTGGGATTGGTCAGCTTGGCCACATAGGCATCGTTTGGCGGATTCGTCTGCGTCGTGCAGGTCACCGTCCCCGTCGTCGTCACCGGTAGGTTGTTCAAACATTTCTGATAGGAGGCGAAGGTGCTCACCAGACTGGGCGAGACAAAATCCTGCGAATCGGTGGTGCCCACCACGTAAACGTTAGCTGCCCCTGGGTCGAGGGCCACGCCTGTGCTCGAATCGTCGCCGCTGCCGCCCAGATAGGTGGACCAGATTAGCTGCTGCCCTTGCTGGCCGTTGGGATTGAGCTTGGCCACAAATCCATCGGAAGCCGTGGTAGCCGTGGTGCCGGAGCAGGTTTGCGGATTGAGGATGGTCGCCGGCGGCGACTGATCCAGACACGGCTGATAGGCGTTGAGAATCGGAAAATCAGTGGTTGGACTGGAGCCGGTGTAAGTGAAATTAGTGGTGCCGCTGAAATAAACGTTGCCGTTGGTATCGACCGCGACACCTCCGCCAACCGCGACCGGAGACGAGGTTTGGAAGCTGCCGCCGCCAAAATAAGTGGAATATGCGATGCTGCCGGTGCCGGCCGCGATAGTAGCCACCTTGGTCAAGAAGAACTGAATGGGTGCCCGCGGGGCGATCTGAAATGGCAGTGCCTGGGGCACCGTGCTGGCCGGAAATTGGTTCGTCGAACTGGCCGCGTCGGAGGACTGCGTCGTCCCGGTCACATATAAATTCCCGGAGGCGTCAATGGTCATCCCGCTGGCCACGTCGGTGTTATTGCCGGAAAGGTATGAGGAATAAAGCAGCGACGTGCCGTCGAACTTCAATTCAGTCACGAAAACGTGAGTTTTTCCCACGCTGCCGGCTTCCGGGACAGCCTGATAGGCGTTCGTGGGAGTCGTGGGAAAGTTGGTCGAACTGGTAGTGCCCGCCACAAAGGGATCGCCGCGGCCATCCACGTTAATGCCGACCGGAGTGTCGCTCCCCGTTCCCCCGAGATACGTCACGTAATCCAGCGCCGGAGCAATCGAGCCCAGCGGAGGCGTGATCTTCGCGATATAAACGTTGGGCCCGGCTCCGGACAGCGAGGTCTGAAATACGCTCGCGACGGTCGGCAGATCGGGTGAAGTCGTCGAGCCCGTCAGATAAATATTGAAGCTGCCATCGACGGCTACTGAAGTCGCGTGTTCATCGCCGCTGCCGCCGAAGTAGGTGGAGAAACTAAGAATCGGATCAATGATCAGCTCGCGCGAGTGATCGTAAGAGCCAAGGGCGAATCCGACTCGGTTTGCTGCACGCAGCACAAACCGGCCTTCCACCGCCTTCTTTTGCCCAGCAATCTCCTGATAGACGCTGGGAGCATTCAGCCGGACGCTCCCATCCGCGGTCTGAATGACGAGCCCTGCGTTAGTCCACTGGAGATGCTTCGCTCCCTGAAACTCAAGCTCGGCCTGCGACGGATCGGCCCCCGGCGCCACTTGAAAGTCATATTCCAAGCGTCCCTGATTGCCGTAAAAAACCAGATTGATTCCGGGATATACGTTTTGATAGCGGACGCGCGCGAATTGCGGCACTCCGGTGCGCCACTTCGACTGATCATTGCCGAAGAAATAATTACTCCTGCCGGGAAGCGGCTGGGCAGCACTGAGGCTGGCGGCGGGATTGGCGCCCGCCAGCTTCATCTGGATCGAATTCACGCGGGTCAGATGAGAGCGCTGGTGGTTAGAAGAATTGTGCCGATCCTGTGAAACCAGGCTCAAAATCGCCCCTTCGGTCCCCAGAAAGAGGCTGTAGCCGGAACCGCGGGCCACAAACCTGGCACGGGGATCGGACGGATTCAGGTTTCCCTGTCCTACATTCGGCTCGAAGATGAGCGGCAGACCGGCAAAAAGAGACTTCGCCCTGAGTTGGACGTCTTGAGCGGCTGGAGCGGTCGCCTCTGTTGAAGAAGCGGGCAGGATTCCAAATGGTGCGGCAGCGGCTGCGCTGACCGGAACGCTTCGTGACGGCCGGGAACTCCACCCCAGAACCGCGCATCCTGCCCCCAGCAACGCCAGGCCAACGGCCAGGATACGACCTCGTACCACAGAAGCTCCCCACCAACGGCGATCTACGTTCACGCGTTCCTCCGATGCAATCCGATCCGTTTCCCGCACAGTCCGCATTCTTCCAACTCGTTCGTAGTGAGAGGAGCGACGGCGCACAAGTCAGTCCAGGCACTCGCCCGTCACGTCTCAGGCGAATTCCTGCCCGCAGCTTGCTGGTGACTGGAACTGGCGGAAAAAATTAAATAACTACTTAAACATCTGAAGGATAGGCAAGTCAAGCCGGCTTGCCGTGGGCCCGCTCCAAGATTCCTCAGATGCACCAGATCACTTCCTAAGATGCCGATGCCGGACAAAAATGGTGTGGAAAATGGTGCGTTGCTGCAACTACCGATCAGGCATGGAAACGAGTGACCAACGTCCGAAATTGCTTCGATCGCTCCAGATGATTGCGAGCTCTGCGATTCGTACACCATTGACTTCCACTGGAAAACAAAGACCTCTTGCCATTTTGATGGCAGACGACTACTGTACCTAATCCGAGCCCTTCCCCCGAAGGACGCCCTCCTGCGCGGCTGCTGTTTCGAATTCCGGACAGATTACCGATTCAGTTCCAGTTGGCATTTTGCTGTTGCAAACTGATTTTGCTGTTGCAAACTGTCGATAATTTTATAAATTGAGGGCACGAGCGCCCTCAGGCCTGGGAGAATGGCCGCTCAATTGGTAGCTTTGACGGGCGGTGCTGGCGCGCCATGCAGCCAAATTCACAAGAACGGCGGACGATGCGGCGTTTCGATATGCGCCTGCCCGCTCTGATCAAAGTGGGCGATGTGGATGAGTGCCAAACCGAGACCCAGAATGTCAGCGCCCGCGGCGTTTTCTTCTATCTCGATCATTCCGTTTCGTCCGGCACAAAACTGGAAGTCACTCTCACTCTGCCTCCTCACATCACGTTGACTGACGCGGTGCGGGTGCGCTTCAATGCGCGCGTGATTCGAGTCGAGGACCCGCTTCCTTCCGCCCGCGTTGGGGTGGCAGCCATGATCGAAGATTACGAGTTTCTGCGTTCCGGCGGGAGCTCTGACTTTCTCTCGGCCCTGCAGAAGGGGATGGAAAAACACTAGCCCGCTGAAACCTTTCGTAATCTCTTCATTTCCCTTATCGCTCTGCTAAAGTAAGTCACCCGTGAAACTCTCAGTGGTCATGCCCGTCTATAACGAACAGGCGACTTTGCGCCCTGTGGTGGAGCGCGTGTTGTCGATCGGCATGGACCTGGAACTGCTCTGCGTAGATGACGGCTCGACCGATGGATCGCGAGAAATTCTGGGCGATCTGGAAAAACGGCATCCCCCCCTGCGGGTTTTTCTGCAACCGCGGAATATGGGAAAGGGCGCCGCGCTGCGCCACGGGATTCAAGCCGCGACCGGCGAGTACGTCATCATTCAAGATGCCGATCTGGAATACGATCCCAGCGAATATCCGCGGCTTCTCGAACCGCTGGAGAGCGGCCAGGCGGATGTGGTGTACGGCTCTCGTTTCCTCAGCGGCCGGCCGCATCGCGTGCTGTACTTCTGGCACTCGGTGGGCAACAAAATCCTGACTCTGCTCTCCAACATGATCACCAACCTCAACATGACGGACATGGAGACTTGCTACAAAGTCTTCCGCCGCGAAGTCATCCAAGCCATTCCCATCGAGGAAAACCGCTTCGGCTTCGAGCCCGAAATCACGGTGAAGATTGCCAAGCGGGGACTGCGGGTCTATGAGGTGGGCATCAGCTACTGGGGGCGCACCTACGAAGAAGGCAAGAAGATCGGCTGGAAAGATGGCTTTCGCGCACTGTGGTGCCTGGCGAAATATGCGGTGAAAGAACCTCGCAAAGCGCACTCCAGCTGAGCGGGCGGCTAAGCTGGACTTCTATTTCCCTTTTCCCAATTCCTTCCATTGCTGGCGCAGTCGGCCGAACCGGCGCACCAGCGTGCCGATATAGAAGGCGTGAATGAGCCAGGTGGCGATGTAGGCGGCGAAGAGAAACTTGATTGCGTTCATTGCGAACTCCGGCTTAATGGCATGCTGGCTTTCGCGGACTCACCGGCGCCGACCAGCGACTCCAGCGCGTGCGCCTGCTCCACTTCCCTCTGCACGACCTCCAGCCGGTAGCGCGACCAGCAAATGAGGAAGGCGAAGCAGAGAAAGGCCGCCCAGTTGATCAGCAATGTATGGAGCATGCGGGGATCCATCGATCCGCCGCCGCCAATCACCGGCTGGGGATGCTGGGTGCGAAAAAACCAGATCGAAAAATAGACCAGCGGCATATCGAGAGCCCCAAACACGGCGAGCGCCGCCGCCAGCATCTGCGTCTGCGCGCCGCTGGAAAAGCGCCGCAGCACCAGATAGCTCACGTAAATCAGCCACAATACCAGCGTCGAGGTCAGGCGAATATCACCGGGCGCCCACCAGATTCCCCACACCGGCCGCGCCCAGATCGGCCCCGTCACGAGCACCACGGTGCAAAACACCACTCCGACCTCGGCACAGACCAGCGCGACCATATCCGCTTTCGGGCTGCGCCGGATCAGATAAACGATGGAAGCCACGAAGTTGATGAGAAACAGCAGCAACGCCGTCCATGCCGACGGCACGTGGTAGTAAATGATCCGGTAGACGTCACCCTGCAAAGCATCGGTTGGTGCCACGACGAGCGCGCGATAGAGCGCATACGCCAGGAAAGCCGCCGTGAAAATCGAAAGGATGGGAAAAAGCCGTTTCATTCCGCGTGGAGGATGATTCCAAATAAGCTCAAACAAGCTGTAGTAAACACCACATCGTAGGTGAGAAGCAATACGATGTAAAAATGCGCGGAGTTCTCGCCGGTGAGAATCGCCGTCGTGGCCGCGACCATGCCGAGGACCGCCGGAATCGAAATGGGGAAAAGCAGCAAGGGAAGCATGATCTCGCGGTTGCGGGTGCGCAGCGACATGGCGGCAAAAAACGTTCCATTCACCACCAGCGCCCAGGTCCCCAGCAAGCCGACCGGAATCAACTGCCAGGCCGGCCCCAGCACATGCAGGTTGTAGAAGATCACGAAGAGTGGCGTCATCAACGCCTCCAGCACGCTCACGAAAATAAAATTCCCCAGGGCCTTGGCTAGAAACAAAGCATTGGCCGGAGCCGGAGAAACGCGATACGCATCGAGCACCTGGTTGCGCAGCTCTCGCGCCCAGGTCTGGTTGAGCGCCACCACCGAGGCAAACAGAAATGCCACCCACACCAGCCCGCCGACGATGTGGCGCGATTCTTCGGCCAACGGATCGAACGAAAACATAAAAATGACGACCACCAGCAGCGAGAAAAACAGCATGGAATTCAGCGCGTCTTTTGAGCGCCACTCCAGGCGGATGTCTTTGACCAGGGTCGCGAGGGTGACCGACCACAGCGAATTCATCGCCGGCCCCCGGAGAGAGCTGGCACGTGCGCCGTCGCGGTCCGGTCAACGATTTGTCCCGCCTGCATCCAGACGAATTCGTCGGCGACGCCCTCGAGCAGCGCAGCTTGATGGGTCACAACAAAGATCGTCTTTCCGGCTTGGCGCATGCCCTTGAGCAGTCCGACCATCTCGCGGGCCGAGTGCACGTCAACGTTGGAGAAAGGCTCGTCCAGCAGCAGGACCTTCGGGTTGTGCAGAATGGCCCGTGCCAGCGACATCCTTTGCCGCATGCCCTGCGAATACTGTCCCACGCC